>SSHC01000091.1 GCA_008017265.1 Aeromicrobium sp. | reverse complement strand
GTGTGAACCCATCCATGCCGAAAAGTGTAGATCGCGGCGGGTGCACGAGAAAGCAAAAAAAATGCGCGGCCGACCCCGCTAGCGGATGATGCCGCGACTGCGTGCTTCTGCGACAGCGGACGTGCGCGAGGTGGCATCGAGTTTCGTAAAGATGTGAACGAGGTGTGACTTCACCGTGGATTCCGAAATATGCAGCGAGCGAGCGATATCGGCGTTCGTCGCGCCGTCGGCAACGAGCGAAATCACGCTTTGTTCCCGCGGGCTGAGCACGTTCTGGGTGTTTCTCATCCGACCGAGCAGGCGTGAAGCAATGGTGGGGCCGAGCGCACTCTCTCCCGCCGCTGCTGCCCGAATTGCGGCCAACAATTCGTGTGGGGGAGCGTCCTTGAGCAAATACCCGGCAGCGCCCGCTTCAACGGCACCGAGAATATCCATATCGGTGTCGTAGTTCGTCAAAACCAAAACGTGAGGTGCCGATGGCAACTGTTGGATCCGGGTCGTCGCGTCGACGCCGGTTTCGTCCGTGCCGAACTGCAAATCCATCAAGATCACATCTGGTGCCAGACTGTCCGCGAGTTCGATTGCCGCCGATGGCGTGCTCGCTTCACCAACGATGTCGAGGTCCACTTCGGAATCGATGACGGCCCGCAAGCCTGCTCGCACGATCGGATGATCGTCGGCAATCACAATGCGAATCATGCTTCCTCCGTAGCGGTCGTGAGGGGTAGTTCGATCGTCAATGTGGTACCAGAACCAAACTGCGACGCGATTTCGAGCGTGCCGTTGAGTTGTTCGACGCGTTCGCGGGTAGCGGCCAGACCGAAAGACACGTGACTCGATCCGGCATAGCTGTCGCCGATAGCGTCTGGATCGAATCCTCGGCCGTCGTCACGAATTTGCACCGTGACTGATTCGGGCCCCGCAGTTACCGTAATCGTGGCTTCACTCGCTTGAGCGTGCTGGACAACATTCGCGAGCGCACCTTGCGCGATACGCAAAATCGCGGTTTGTACATGCATGGGCACACCAGAGCAATCATTCGTCATAATGCTGACAGTCAACGATTCTGGGATCCAACCGGTCGTCGCCAACCTACGCAGCGCACCGGCGAGACCATCGGTTTCGAGGGCGACGGGGGTGAGTTCATTGATGAAGCGTCGCGCTTCGCTCAATGTAGATGCTGCCGTTTCGCGGGCGAGGCGCACGTGTTCAATGCCCGAGCCGTCAGGGTCAGCACGTTCGGCCGCGTGGAGCAGCATTTGGATGCCAGAAAGCCCTTGCGCAATCGTGTCGTGAATTTCGCGAGACAGTCGTGCCCGTTCAGCCAGCACTCCAGATTCGTGTTGAGTTGCGGCAAGTTCGCGTTCGGTGGCCAACAACTCGGTCATGAGGGACTCGCGTGCTTGAGATTCGTGCACGAGTGATTCGTAACCAAGACCCACCAAGACGGCAACCGCCGCGCCAATCAGGGGTCCAGCGACACCGCCGATGTCGAAACCGTTGTGGAAACCCAGCGCCGCGACCGCGAGCAGTGCAGTAACGGCCACGCCAGTGATTCCCCACCAACGCCCAAACAGGTGCAAGTACAGGAAGAACAACGGGAACGCGAGGTAGGCGGCGTCGGGGGCGAACCAGACCAGTCCAAACCAGATGAACGTGAGCCCGAGCAACCACAAGCGCGCCGACGTGAGATTTCGAGTGTGCGGAGCAAATTTTGCCATCACGATGCCGGCGCAATATCCGAGAGCTAACAGTGCGGTCAACGTCAAGGTGAGCGCCGTGTTGGGGGATTCGTTGAGCAGTGTGCGCACCGCAACGAGTGAAACGAGCGCAGCAAAAAGTGCATGGAGTCCGAGACGTAGCCCTGTGAACATGGAAGGCGAGGGCGAATGAGTCATGGGATTTCATTCTACGGCCCGACGGCGGTCCAAGAATCGATCAAAAGGTTGATTCGTGCGCGCAACTGCAAAGCGCTAACGATAGTGTGAGGTTCAAGTGCGCGTCCCGGCTCAGTGTGGGGCCACGTGAATTCGTAACCGATAGAACCAGACTGAAGGGCACTCCATGAGTAATCCTTATGCCAGCCAGATTCCGGGAACACCGACTGGTTTTGAGGCCGTCGCGGATCGGAATGCCCCGTTGCGCGGTGCCTCGATCGTTGATGCCACGAAGCGCTACTTCACGAAGACGATTCAGTTCAGCGGCCGAGCGAGCCGCTCCGAGTTTTGGTGGGCATACCTCGTCGTTAACGTTGCTTATTTCATTGCGAGTTTTTCAGTCGTTTTGAGCGTGGTCGTTTTGCCACTCTTCATTCCGATGATCGCCTTAACTGCTCGCAGGCTGCATGACATCGGCAAATCAGGCTGGTTGCAGCTGATTTTCTATATTTCCTACATCCCGATGATCGGAACGATCATTTTTGTTGCGATCGCCGTAATGAAAGCCAGTGATGCAGGAATCACCCTCAAACAACTTGAGGAAGCCGATATCGACGAGCCTGCGTGGAACCTGCTTTGGGAGGTCACGTCCACAGACGTGCTGATCGCACTGGTCTTCCTGTTCGTCGCCATCGTCATTGGATTGGTCACCTTCGTGATTTGGCTCATTTGGATGATCGCTGAGCCTAAACCCGCCGGCGATCGTTTCGGACCTCACGGCTTTACATACCTGCAGGGTTTCCCTCCAGTGCAGTCAGCCGCTCCAGTGCAGCAGGCGCCGAGCATGGTCGTTGAACCAGTTGAACCCCACGATCCGCGTTGGCCGCAGTATCCCGATGGATCGCACAGCACAGGGTCGGAAGGCGCAGGCAGTCCGTCAGAGCCAGAAGGTGGCTCAACGCAGCAGTAAACATCCATCGAAAGTTTGATTTCGCTTCCGCCTTTCGAAGTCAAACTGTGGGCGAAGTGCCGACGCAGGGCATGGTGTTTTTCGCACATTCTGGAAACGTTCAATTCGTTTATTCAGAAGGTGCACAATGTTTGTTGCTTGGCGTGAGTTGAATTTCGCTCGCGGACGATTCGCACTCCTCGCTTCGGTGGTCGCGATGCTGATGGTTTTGGTGGGGTTCCTCAGCGGACTCGCAGCGGGTCTCGCATCTCAGAACGTGTCTTCCGTTCTCGGCTTCAAAGCCGATCAGATCGTTTTTGCGAAGCCCGCAGACGGGCAGAAACTCAGCCTGAGTGAATCGGCCGTCACCCGCGAACAATTCGACACCTGGGTGTCTGCCTCGGGCGTTGACGCGGTGCGCCCCTTGTCGGTGCAGCAGTCGAAGATGTCGAGTCCTGATGCCAGCACGACGGTCGCGCTGATGAGTTCGACGCGAGGCAAGGGTACGCCCGTGCCGAGCGACGATTCAAGTGTTTCGGTCTCGCAGACCGCGGCTGATGAACTTGGGGTCGCGGTCGGCGATAGGGTGACGATCTCAGGAAGTGACTTTAAAGTCGCGGCAATCACCGATGACGCTTGGTTCAGCCACACTCCGGCTGTCTGGCTGAGCCGCGACGGTTGGCTCAAAGTCGATCGATCGGGTGAATTCGCCAACGTGTTCCTCGTGAACGGGTCTGCGGATTGGGAGGCAGTCAACACATCAGCGTCGACGCAATCTGCCAGCACCTTGGGTTCGCTGAGCGCGATCGGATCGTTCACGTCTGAAGCTGGCTCGCTCGGCATGATGGTGGCGCTCTTGTTCGCCATTTCAGCGCTCGTACTCAGCGCGTTCTTCACCGTCTGGACGATGCAACGCAGCGCAGATATTGCCGTGCTTAAAGCGCTCGGTAGCTCGACGCGTGCGCTGCTCATCGACTCGCTTGGCCAGGCACTTGTGGTTTTGACCGCAGGTATCGGTGTCGGCTTGGCACTAGTTCTTGGCTTCGGGGCTCTCGCTGGGCAAGTGCTCCCGTTTGTCATCAGTCCGTTCACGACATTGCTGCCCGCCCTCGTGATGGGTGTGCTTGGACTCGCTGGTGTCGCATTCGCTCTCAAATCAATCACTAAAGCCAACCCATTGAGTGCTCTAGGAGGCAACCGATGATTCATCTCGACCACGTCACAGTGACGTTCCCCGACGGCGATAGCCGCATCACGGCAGTCAACGACGTATCTCTGCGCGGTGAACCAGGCACCGTCACCGGGATCATCGGGCCAAGCGGTTCGGGCAAATCTAGTCTCTTGGCAGTTGCGTCCACGTTGGTTAGCCCGGACAGCGGTCACGTGTGGATCGACGATGTCGATGCTGCGCAGTTGACTGCCAAAGAGGCCGCAGTCTTGCGACGTGAACGCCTCGGCATCGTTTTTCAGCAGTCGAACTTGCTGCCTGCGTTGTCGTCGTTCGACCAGTTGCGCGTGATGAACCATCTTGGTGGTCGCGCTTCGCGGCGCGAGACGAACAAGGTGAACGCGAAAGCGGCTGAACTGTTGGCGGCGGTTGGCCTCGCGGGGCAGGAACACAAGCGCCCACACCAGCTGTCTGGCGGTCAACGCCAACGCGTCAACATTGCGCGAGCTCTCATGAACGATCCGCGTGTGCTCATCGTGGACGAACCTACGAGCGCACTCGATCAGCAGCGTGGCGCAGAAATCATCGATCTCATCTTGCGGCTGAGCCAAGACATGAACACAGCAACGTTGCTCGTGACTCACGACCTCGTGCATCTGCCGCGTATGGATGCGGTTGTCGAGATGGTGGACGGGCGGCTCTCGACTGCGCGTTCGACAGCGTTGGTCACGGTGTAGTCAGACCGGCGACCGCAACTGGCAAGAAATGTCGGTGGCGCCCGATAGTGTGCTCACAGTCGGGTGAAGTGGGCCCGCGTGAGGAAGGGCTTTTCATGGATGCATTGCTGTACATCTCGCTTTTCGTGAATCTCGTGGTGTTGGCGGTCGTTGCGTACCTCGCCATGCGAGCGAACGCTCCTAGCCAAGACCTCTCTGGCGCGATTCGACAAGAACTCCACGCCATCACAGGCAACATGAGTGGCGAACTGGCTTCACAACGCACTGAGTTGGGCCAGTCACTCAACGCGGTGCGCGAGTCGGTAGACAAGCGGCTCGAAGCCAGCAGTCTCTCTGAACAACAGTTCCAAAACAACATCGATACGAAGTTTGAGTCGATGCGTCGCGACACCGAGGAACGCCTCGATTCGATGGTGCGTCGTATTCAAACGCTCACCGAATCCAACGCCGACAAGCACACCGAACTTCAGAAAACGATGCGCACCGAGTTGGAGACGCTGCGCAAGGGCAACGAAGAGAAGCTCGAGAAGATGCGCGAGACGGTTGATGAAAAACTCCAAGGCACGCTCGAAAAGCGACTTGGTGAGTCGTTCAAACTGGTCAGCGGTCAATTGGAGTCGGTGCAGAAGGGCCTTGGCGAAATGCAGACCCTCGCCTCCGATGTGGGCGGATTGAAGCGCGTGCTCACTAATGTGAAGAGTCGTGGCACGTGGGGCGAAGTGCAACTCGCGCGTCAACTTGAAGACGTGCTCAGCCCCGATCAATACGAAAGCAATGTCGTCATCAAGACGGGCACGCGAGAGAGCGTTGAGTTTGCGATTCGGATGCCCGGTCAACTTGAAGGCGAACACGTCTATTTGCCAATCGATTCGAAGTTTCCCCAAGAGGACTACGATCGGCTGCTCGATGCGCAAGATCGAGGTGAGAAAGCCGACGTTGAGGCCGCCACCAAAGCGCTCCAACGCTCAGTGATCGCACAAGCGAAGTTGATTTCCGAGAAATACATCAGCCCGCCAGCGAGTACCGATTTCGCGATCATGTATTTGCCCACCGAAGGTCTATTTGCTGAAGTTGTGCGGATTCCAGGGCTCGTGGGGGAGTTGCAGAATCAGCACCGTGTGGTGGTGAGTGGACCGACGATGTTCGCAACATTGCTCAATAGTCTGCAAATGGGCTTTCGCACGCTTGCGATCGAGAAGCGCAGTTCGGAAGTGTGGCAAGTCTTGGCCGCCACCAAGCGTGAGTTCGAAAAGTACGGCAACGCGTGGGAGAAGCTCGGCAAACAGCTCGCCACGGCGCAAAATACCGTGACCGAAATGGGAACGCGTACGCGCGCCGTTCAACGCACGTTAAAGAACGTCGAAACTCTCGATTCGCCCGCGGAGGTGACGCCCGCAGCGCTTACGGAATTGATTGCCGACGGCGTTGATGAACTCACAGATACTGAGTCTGATTCGGCTGACGAAGACTCGCTGTCCTGACCGTGCGCACGCGCTAGTCGCTAGGCTGACTCCATGCCACAACTTCAAGACGTGATCGCGGTTCTCGACGAGATGTACAAACCTCGTTGGGCAGACAATTGGGACGCAGTTGGCACTGTCGTGGGCGATCCAGAAGCTGAAGTCTCATCGATCTTGTTCGCGGTCGATCCGGTGCAGGCCGTTGCCGATGAGGCCGTCGCGTTGGGTGTTGACTTGATCGTGACACACCACCCCTTGTATTTGAAGGGCGTCACGTCAGTCGCAGCGACCACACCAAAGGGCAAAGTCGTACACACTCTCGCTAGCAACGGAATCGCCTTGCACACGTGTCATACGAACGCCGATAGCCCGAGATTTGGCGTAAGTGAATCGATGGCTTTGGCGCTGGGTCTGCGTGACGTTCGCCCGCTCGAGGATGATCTCGAAACCACCTTGGATTCGTGGACTGTTTACGTTCCGCACGAAGCAGCCGACCGAGTAGCCGAAGCAATGCATGCCGCCGGGGCTGGACAAATCGGCAACTACGACAAAGCACAGTTCCGCTCGCAGGGCGAGGGATCGTTCCGGCCACTCGATGGGTCCAACCCCGCAATCGGCGGAGTCGGTGAGGTGGAATGGGTTCCAGAAACGAAACTCGAACTCGTCGCGCCGACCCACATTCGCGAAACTGTCCGCGCGGCCATGCGTGCGGCACACCCCTATGAAGAAGTCGCGCATTCGGTGACGCAACAAGCGCCAGCAGTCACCGGTCGAGGTTCGGGCAGGCTTGGCACACTGCCAACGCCGATGAATTTGCGTGAGTTTGCGCTCCACGTACAGCAGTCATTGCCCGGCCATGCGGGCGCAACCCGCGTGGCCGGCGATCTAGACCGCCGCATTGAGACGGTGGCTTTGTGCGGTGGCTCCGGCGACTTCCTGCTCTCGACGGCGACCACTAGTGGAGCAGACGTTTACGTCACCTCTGACTTGCGCCACCATCCGGTGAGCGAACATCAAGAGGAACCGAACGCGTGTGCAATCGTCGATGTTCCGCACTGGGCAGCCGAATCAACGTGGCTGCCGGTTGTGGCACGCGAACTCGCTGATCGGCTTGGCGGTACGGTAAACACACACATTTCAAACATCGTGACCGACCCGTGGTCACTGACTTTGACTCAAGGAGCACCCGCGTGAAAGCTGAACGCTCAGTCCAATTGGCACTCTTAGATGTCCAGGCGCTGGATTCAGAATTGCTTCAGCTATCTCACCGCGCAAAGACGCTCCCTGAGATCGCGCACATCGCTGAACTGGATGAGAAGCTCGCCACGCTCAACGACAACAGGGTCAAAGCGCAGACCGAACTGAGCGACCAAGAGCGTGCCCTCAAGAAGTCGGAAGAAGAAGTTGAACTCGTGCGAACGCGTCGCGTACGAGACGAGGAACGTTTGAATTCGGGTGCGATCACGAATCCGAAAGACCTCACGAACCTGCAGAACGAGATCGCTGCTATCGATCGTCGAATTGGTGTTCTTGAAGACGCTGAACTTGAGATTATGGAAATGCTCGAGGCAGCACGCGCCGTTGCTGATGAAGCGGTTGCGCTGACGAGTGAGGCCGATGCTGCTAAAGCTGAACTCGTGGCGGCCCGCGATGTGCAGCTGGCAGAAATCGAAGCGAAGCGAGCCGATTTGCTTGCCGATCGCGAAGTGGCTGTTCCACGCGTAAGCGAGGATGTGCTCGCGCTCTACACGAAACTGGCCGCTCAGTACGGTGGGCTTGCGGCCGGTGTCCTCGAGCGGGGCCGGTGCAGTGCGTGCCGTCTCGAATTGAACAGTTCTGATTTGCGCGAAGTGCTGGCGAAACCTGCCGACGATGTTGTCCGGTGCCCCGAATGTAACCGGATCCTCGTGCGTACGCTCGACGCAGGCGCATGAGCGCACATCTCATTGTCGAAGCCGATGGCGGCTCGCGCGGTAACCCGGGGCCGGCAGGATTCGGCAGCGTCGTTATCGATGCTGCCACGGGCGAAGTTCTCGCCGAGAAAGGCGAGACCATCGGAACCGCCACCAACAACGTCGCCGAATACCGGGGGCTGATCGGCGGCTTAGAACTTGCCTTGAATCGCGGTTCGGATGCGTCTATTGAAGTGCGGATGGACTCGAAACTCGTGATTGAACAAATGGCGGGGCGCTGGGAGATCAAACACCCGGACATGAAACCGCTCGCGATGGAAGCGCAAGCTTTGGCGCGCCAGTTTCGCCACGTCACCTGGACGTGGGTTCCTCGCGAACAAAACAAGCGAGCCGACGCGCTCGTGAACCTGGCGCTCGATGCGCAAGCCGCCGGCTCGCCGGAGACTACCGTCGGCGCAACGGCGCAGGCGACGGTCACGGCCCGCCCGGAGCCCGAAGCGACGCTGTTCGACGACGTGGCAGCCCCGAGCGAGGAAACTCCAGCCCAAGGGTGGCGTCCAAATGACGCACCCCCGACCCGCCTGTTCATGGTGCGTCACGGTGTCACCGAGATGACCGAACGCAAAGTTTTTAGCGGGACAGGCGGGGAAGACCCGGCGCTCACGAGTCGTGGCCTCGAACAAGCCGCGCGTGCAGCTGACTATTTGAAGAACCGCGAGCAGATCGATCTGGTGGTGGCCTCACCGCTGCTACGAACGCGGCAAACTGCCGAAACGATCGCGCGCTTGTATGGGGCTGATGTTCTTATTGATGAGGGCTTCACCGAAGCGAACTTCGGTGCGTGGGACGGGCACTCCTTCGGTGAGATCATGGCGAAATGGCCGGAAGAAATGAACGCTTGGCTATCCCGCACGGATGTCGCACCGCCCGGTGGCGAGAGCTTCGATGAGGTGCGTGCCCGGGTCGATGCGGCGCGTCAGCGGCTCGTGTCGGAGCATGCGGGTAAGCGCATTGTGGTGGCGAGCCACGTGACTCCGATCAAATTGGTGGTGCGCGAAGCGATTGATGCGCCCATGACGGTGCTGTACACGCTCGAAGTGGCTCCCGCCTCGATCACCACCACGTCATGGTGGCCAGACGGCAACAAGAACCTCAGTAATTTTTCGGTAGAACCGGGCCCGGTATCGGGTTTGAGTTCATAGTTCGCTGACGATGACGTCTATTCGGCCGTTCTCAGATTCGACGGTGTAGCCGAGGTCGCGGAGCGCGGAAACGAATTCAGCCTCAGAGTCGGCCGCGACATTTTCGGTCAACAACTGGCGCACGATCCTGCCTTTCGTGGCTTTGTTGAAGTGGCTGACGATGCTGCGTTTTCCGTCTTTCTCGTGCAGCACCCGAATCGTCACCGACTCGATGTGTTTTTCGGGTTTGCCGAGGGCAACGTAGGTGCCCGAACGCAAATCTACGACGAGACCGCCGTCGGCCAATGTCGTGATTGCTTGGGGGAGCACTGGCTTCCAACGGCTCGATACGGTGCCGAGTCGCGGCAAAGTCACACTCCCAGACATGCGATAGGCGGGGATCAAGTCGCTTGGGCGAACGAGTCCAAAGAGCGCCGAAGCAATCGCAACTCGCTGATCCAAGCGCGCACGTGCCGCAGGATCGAGGCTTGCCGGGTCCAACTCGCCGAACAACACGCCCGTATAGATTTCGTCCGCGCGAGCGGTCGGGGCATGGGGCAGGTTGCGATTGTGTTCGAGTTCGCCGTGCAGTTTCGGTCCGAGACCAAGCACTTCGGCGCCGTTCTTGCTGCCAGAAAGTTTCACTAGTGCATTCATGAGTTGTTGGCGCACAGGGTTGAGTTCCGGGCTCGATAACTTGGTCAGATCGAGCGCCGGACCAGTCTCGGGTCGAGTTTTACCTTCGGACGGCGGAAGCAAGATAAGCACGCCCCGACCCTATCGAGATGGGTTCAGTTCAAGCCAACAGCATCCAGCCGCCCAAGGCAGCAAACAGCAAGCCTGCCACTAGGTGCACGGCTCGAACGGGCACCTGGTGGAGAACTTTCCTGCCGACCCATACGGCTAGCGCGATGCTGGCCATCATGCCGAGGCTGCTGCCCAACCAGATCCAGTACCAAGCGTATTGAGTGGAAAGAGCCATAGCGGTGAGCATGGTTTTGTCGCCCAGTTCGGCCAAACTAAATGCCAGGAATACCGTGGCGACGGCAGTTTTGCTGTGTCGGCGGACCGGGTCTACATCCTCGTCGGCTTCGTGCTTCCAGGCACTCCAGAACGCAGTGAGCGCAAACACGATAAACAAGATGCCTGCCGCAATCCGTACCCAGTGGTCTGGCAGCAGTCGGCCGATCACATCGCCGGAAAGAGTGCTGATGAGGTTGAGCACGATGATGGCGAGCGCGGACCCGAGCAGTACGCTGCGGGCCCGGTAGTGGGTGGTGAGCGTCATGGCGAGCAGTTGGCTCTTGTCGCCCAGCTCGGCGATGAATACGAGGCCAGCACTGATGGCGATGGCTTCGATCATGGATTCCTCCTCATCCGATCGGACGAGGGGTAGGGGTGACCTCGACCGATGTATCAATACACAAACGGTCGAAAGTCTCGTCCGCCAGAATCATCTGGCCCGCAGCGCCGGAGCCGAGGCTCAGTATGTCGACGAAGCGATTGGGGACTACTCCCTTTCGATGGCCTAAGCCTAACCCACCTAGACTGGGGAATGCGAATGAGTTGGCCGGGCGGCCGCGGCAGTCTTCGGATTGTCGAGGAAAGTCCGGACTCCATAGAGCACGGTGGTGGCTAACGGCCACCCACGGTGACGTGCGGGACAGTGCCACAGAAAACAGACCGCCAGCGGCCCTTCGGGGTGCGGGTAAGGGTGAAACGGTGAGGTAAGAGCTCACCAGCACGATCGGTGACGGTCGTGGCTCGGTAAACCCCACCGGGAGCAAGACCAAGAGGACGTTTCGGCGTCTGCGCTGACGGGCTGCTCGTCTGTATCAGCGGGTAGGTCGCACCGAGGTGTCCAGTAATGGGCATCCCAGATGGATGGTCGCCTATCCCTTCGGGGAAGACAGAATCCGGCTTATAGGCCAACTCATTCGCCCCTAGCGCCAACCAAGTCGTGAATAGGGGCTTCGTCCTCAGGTGCTAGGTGTTCGAGAAATTTGCAGTCTGGCCCGGCAGTTAAACCTAGACACTTTTTTGTGTTGTGGAATTAGGAGTGAGGGTCTTGGGGTTCTCGAAACGTTCCCCAGCCGAAGGTGCTTTCGGAAATGAAATCTTGTAGTTCAGAGGTCAGTTTTTCTTGGGCGTAGTGCTCATTCCAATATCCAAGGTCTTTTGACCACAAGTAGGCCTCGGTGGCTTCTCCGTGCGCTACGATTTTCACCGCACACTCACCGTCCGCATTGACGATTCTGATCTCGTCGATTTCATCAGGCTGGAACAGTGATTCAACGCTTGGCAAAACCACAGATCTGAGAAGGTGCATCAGACTCGGCTGAGGTAGGGAATCGCGTCTATCACATCTACCTTCATCCATTTGTGAAGCGCCATTTTCCATTTATTTTGACCACACCAGTCCCCCCGGAGCCAACGTTGTGACGAAAGGTAAATGAATCTGTGTAAGATATCTTGTCGTTTTTCTTCACAGGGTTGTATGTACCGTGGAACTGATAGTTTTTTGGTCGGCTCAGGTGAGGTGATTGCTTCCCCATATTGACGCCATTTCTAGTCCATTTCATTCCTGACTCGGAGACCGTGCCCGAAATTATTTTCTGTACCGGACCAGACAGTCGATAACCCCAAGGCGCGGTGCTACTGCGGCAACTATGTTGCAAGGAATAGTATCCATTTGAGTCCAACCATCCATATGACAAGTTGCAGTTCAGATTGGCAAATCCGTCGCTACTTGATGAGGAGGCCACGTCAACCATGGGTGCCTGAGGCTCTGACAAAAGCTTCTCGACCTCCTGTATTTCGTCTCGTGAAGGTACGGCATCAAACTTCAGAGTCAAATGGGTTTCTTGATGTGAACCCGGTCCAAAGTGTGCAGTCCTACTTGTATTTAGGACGAGATTCTTTGGGTCGAGAGAACTATCAGATGCTGCAACTACTGGCATCGACAAACTTGAGAAGAACAGAGCCAGCGTAAATAGTATAGATAGTTTCGTTCTCATGGGCTGACTCCCTTTTTGAGACAAAGTGAACCGCTCCGGGTTCTGTTCCGGTTGTTATGTGAGTGCCATGTTGGCTGCTCGTGTCTGATTGTAGGCGGTTTCGGTTTCTGCTGGGGTCGCGTAGCCGAGCGCTTGGTGTAGGCGGGTGTTGTTCCACCAGTGGACCCAGTTCATGGTCTGGAATTCGACTTCGGTAACCGTTGGCCATGCTGGGCGGGCATAGATCAGTTCGGTCTTATAGAGCCCGTTAACAGTTTCTGCTAAAGCATTGTCGTAACTGTCTCCGACGGTGCCGACCGAGCCGACGATTCCGGCTTGAGCAAGACGTTCGGAGTAACGG
>SSHC01000113.1 GCA_008017265.1 Aeromicrobium sp. | reverse complement strand
GGGCTCAACTACATCGAGTCGAGCACACTTTGCATGGGCAGTTCGCGGCTGGCATCCGGGAAGAGATCCGTGTAGTTGAGCAGTTCGGCTTGCAGCCACTCTTCCTGAACAGCTCCGGAGAGCTCTCCGCAGGCCCACTTGAGTGCCGAAGCAACCGGGTGGTTCGCCACGAAATCGGAAAAGCGGCAATCGACCGTGTACGGGTCAATGACACGCTGCCAAGCCTTGGACGCGTCGATTTGTCCACGGATGGAGGCCAAACGCCCCGAACCTTCCACGTAGTTTCTCGGGACGCCTTCGCCAACAGCGCGACCCATGGCTTCGGCCACGATCAGTCCCATCAACCCTGGGAGGTTCGCGTGACGAGTGGCTCGATCGGCGATGGGAACCCACTCGAGTCGGTGGATGGTGGAGAGCATCGTCAACATCGACAAGCGCCAACCCGGATCGTGACGCAACACTGCGGGCATGATTTCGATCGTTGAGTCGCCCAGCGGAATGTAGCCAGCGACGTGGCGCACAGCGACCGTGTGCGCCTCTTCGTCGACGATAAAAGGTTCTTCTGGCAACCCCAGTCGGGAAACCAGTTCGGCCGAACGCATCTTCAACTCGTGAAGGTCACGATCGGAACCTCGGAAAATCTGAGCCGGTCCCCCTTCGACCAGAGTGATATCGGTAATCATCATCCACGCACCAAGAAGTCAATGGTCTCTGCAGATTGAACATCGGTCATTCCCATCAACGGCAATACGTTGATGGCTCGACCGGTGATCGTGCGGAGACGGAACGGATACGACGCCGGAGCACTATGCGAATTCACGCGCAGCAAGTCCGCCAACTGGTCAGGCCGAGCGCCGAACCTGTCACGCAATTGTGGCCACACGTCGTGGTCCCAAATGCGTTGCAGGTCGTCCCATGACTTGACCTTCCAGAAATACAAGTGCCCGAGTTCGTAATCTTGACCAAGTCGTTCGGTGATTTGATCGTTGAGGTAGTCCAGTAGAGCCACGGCAGCAAGTTGCGGCGTCCACTGTTCTAGTTCAACTTCGGGCGACTCCATCAATTCGCCGACTGCCAGTAGGCTCACGCCTAAATGTTCAGCCAGGAACTCAACATCGGCGTACGCGTCGATTCGTTCAAATCGACGCCCGATGGCTGAGTCGAGCGGTGCAACCGCTCGGTCGACGGAGTTCATTGTCGCGAGGATGTTGACCTCGCGGGGGAAGTACCACGGCAATTGCAGCATGGTCGAGTCGCCAGAGAGCATCCAGATGGGCTCTGTGAGCGAATCGCCCGTGGGGCTGCGCTGCACCTTGGGAAGGTTGACGGGAATCGCAGACGGGTTGTCTTCGCCAGCAGCACCACGCCGGTATGAGGTGTCCATGAAGGTCATGAAGTCACCAAGGATCTTGGGAACGTTGCCACGGTTGATTTCGTCAATCACCAGCAACCCTGAACCGCGGCCTTGTCGTTCGAGGCGCACCGCGAGGTCGAGCAAGCGGCCTGCAAAGGGAGCCAAGCGGATGCCCTCGCCGGTGGGACGCAGACCAATAATGAAGTCCTCGTAGCCGTAGTCCTGGTGGAATGTCACCCAGTCGGTCAAGACTGGTGGAGCAAGTGGTGATTCTTCAAATCCAGACACGAAAGGTCGTTCCGCGTTCTGCGGGTCGAACTCGAGCGCTTCGCCACCGGACCATTCAGCGTCCAGGACTTGGCGAACTTGAGCGACTGCGTGGGTCTTGCCGGTACCAGGAGGTCCATAAACAAGCACACTCTTGCGGTCTCGGAACGCCATCAGAATCTTGCGAGCGAGGGGCGTCAACTGTGAAACTTCACCCGTTCCGACTTTGATGACACCGGCACCTGCACCGTCGAAGAGCGGGCGCAGCGAATCGGGCCAGTTCGTCGGAATATGACGACCGTAGGTCGAGCCACCGTAGTAGGTACCGTCTTGCGACCGAACAATGTAGACATGAATTCCCCCGACGATGTCGAGGATCCGCTTGGCGTCTTCGACGCTCGTGGGAACTTCGGTATTGATCGGCCAACCCGAATCTGGCGTCCAGCCGGCGTTACGCATGTGGCGATCGTCGTTGCGGTTTTGGTTGGGGATCTCATAGGTTGCGTGCCGACGGTTCGTTTTGAACTGGATCGGCGACTGCACATTTGGGTTTCCGATGGCACGCACGTCAAGCGTGACATCTGTCCACCGATCCACCGGCAGATTCGAGCCATAGCCGAAAAACTCAAGTAGTTCGGGCACTCGCGAGACTTCTAGGCTGGTCTTTCCCTTAAGCCCCAGGCGCGGGACCTTTTCCATGCTGTAGAAATCTTCTGCACTGATTTCTTGCCACCAAATGCGATCGACTTTCACGCCGCTCCCCCTTGAAGCCGTGGGTTAAAGATAGAAACAACCCGCGACACGCGTTCATTCGACGTTGATTGCAGTGGCATCGTGCGGTTCACCATCTTTCTCTACTCACTCGATCCGAAGCCCAAACGGCACGGCTGTTGTAACTCTTATTGACTGTCTTCAAACCTACCTGCACCCGATGGGGCACTTGAATCGCCCGTTCGGGTCATTCGGCTTAGTCCAACAGGGGTGTGACCAAAGTGACTGGTGTTTCATTTTTGCAGGGATTTCAGAACAAAAAGGAGTGCCGCGAGGTTTATCCCTCACGGCACCCTAGTGACTAATTGGTAGAAGAGTTTCAGAACCGCCCGCTCCACCGATGTGCGTGGGCATTGCTGTCGCCACGAATTGAACCCTCGTGCCGTCCTGGCACCGATTCGCACTCAACCGTCAGTCTTGGAGCTATGAGCGTTAGCACTCTCGAACGAGTCGCCTCGCGAGATCAAGGTGGATCGATTCACGCTCTCGGTCGCCCAACAGCCCTTTGCGCTTGAGTTTGCGTATGAGTCGCTTGGGTTTGACCACATCGAACCCGTCGACATCAAAGGAGAAGTAGGGCAGCTTCCCGTCCAAGACACAAAAGAGCGTCGTCACCGGCACCTCTGGACAGGGACCGGTTTCGACCGCCGCTTGGAAGGCATCACTGTTCTCGTTCATGGTGCGAGTGAGTCGGTAATGCAACACCGAATCGACCGAGAAATTGGCGCCTGTTGGGTCGGCTCGAACCTGTGCGCCCGGAAATGAGAGTGGTTCGACGAGAAAAACACCGCTTGGCGCGGTGACGACCAAGGGTAGAGGCCGAGCGTGACCCCACGGTGTTCGCTCGATGAGAAGCAAAACCTCATCTCCGCAAGCTTGAGTAATTGCGTCGGTCAGACGGTCGATTGGGTTGCTGACTTCCTCGGCCCTGGCAGCATCATCCGACGACGGATGTTCTGCTGAAACAACTCGAAGTGCTGGCCGAGATTGGCCTTGATACTCCACGTGGCGATGCCCCTTCATACCTTTGAAACCGCCTTCCCGAGAATCTATGACGTGATTCTCGTCATATTTCTTTCGCAAGGCCATGCCCTTGTAGAACTAGATTCGGTGCCGCATCGGGCCACCTTAGGCCTAGCCCGACACATCTTTCGGGCTAGCCGGCCCAGGACAATCAACAGGTTCTTGGTCACCGAGACGTGAGATACCTACAGGCTGACATGGCCGCCGCAAAGCCAGGGCCACCGTGCACTCCCCCGCCTGGATGCGCCGAAGCCGACCCTAAGAACACCCCTGCCACCGGCGTACGCGGACCCGCCATCCCTAACGTCGGTCGGAAAACCAATTGGTTCCCCAAAAGTTGTGTCCCGCCCCCAATGGCACCATTCACAAGATTGGCGTTCCTGGCCTGCAATTGTTCGGGACCCAAGATTCTTCGGGCAAGGATGCGCGATTCAAATCCCGGCGCAAGCGCTTCAAACCGGGCCTGAACCCGATCGGCAAAAATATTGAGATCTGAATCATTCCACGTTCCAGAAAGTTGGTCGGCCTGATCAGCTTGAAATACCTGCGGGACACGCGTATAGGAACTTAGCGACTCAGTGCCTGCCGGTGAGCGACTCGCGTCAGACGTCGTCATTTGCCCAGCAACGATAAAAGGTTGAGCCGGCACGATGCCTGCCCTGATTACATCAGTGTTCCTCGTGATCTGCTCGAGACTATCGGCCAGATGGATCGTGCCCGGAGCGACGGCCGGCGGGTTGTGCCACGGCACCGCACTATTGAGAGCCCAGTCAACGCGAACGGTTCCCGGATCCCAGGTGTACTTGTGCATCGCACGAAGAAAGCGCGCTGGAACACTATCTCGCTCCAAGAGATCAAGATAAAGCGACGGTGCGGAGACGCCCGCAATCACGGCATCGCAGGCAATTCGTTCGCCGCTCGCAAGCGAAACACCGATAGCCCGATTATTCCTGGCGTTGATGCGGACAACCTGTGCACTTGTGCGTATTCGGCCGCCCTTCGCAGTGAGCCTCCGCGCTAAAGCGTTCGGCAACTCTTGCGCACCACCGCGTGGAACTACGAAACCCTTTTGGTGCCCCAACATCGTCAAGACAATTCCCATCAGGCCAGAGCCGGGCATGCGATGAGACATGTCCGAATGCCCTGCGTTCCCAGCCAGCAAGAGCGGGAGGGTTGGTCCATGAAACTTTTTCACGAGGCGGTCTAGCGGCAACGCCAACATCAGCAAGAGCCTATAGTGTTCACGAGCCGATAGCACCGATCTGACGTGCTGCAAAGCCGGGAACGGTGTGACGAGCGCCTTCACCACATCCGTGCCGAGAGCCGCCCAATCAGCCCACATTGCAAGGAACCGCTCCCCATCTCCGGGTGCTTCAGCATCAAGTAACGTGGCCATTGTCGCCACGTCTTCAACTTGAATATGCCAACCGTCAGTTGCGCGCGGATGCCCCAAGACTGCTGGCGCCTTGCTGCGGACTAGGCCAAAATCGGCGAGCGCGAGTCCCTCGATGATGGGCGACGCCGCCGCCAACGGATGAAAGGTGCTGGCAATATCGTGTACGAAATCTGGGTGCACGCCTCGATCACTGGCCGCAGCACCACCAATGGAATCGAATGACTCGAGCACGAGCACGTCATGACCCGCGTCCGCGAGATAGTTCGCCCCAACTAAACCGTTCGGGCCCGAACCGATGACGGTAACATCAGCCATGTTTGTTCGACTCCACCGTCCGCGCGAGCGGGATCTCGCGAACGAACCACAAACAGACGAGCGAAACGAACATGAGCGGCACGAGGCCCAAAAACACCGGCATGAGGGCGTCGTTGTAAGCCTCGACGATTACCTTTCGAACAGGTTCGGGAAGGCTTCGCACTAAGTCGGGCGTCAAAGCGTTCGAGTCGAACGACCCTGCACCCGAACCCGCCCCAACGTGCTTTTTGAGGGATGCGAGTAGCCGCGCAGTGAAAATGCTGCCGACGACCGCAGACCCAAGGGTAGCGCCGACTTGACGAAAGTAGTTATTCGCGGCCGTAGCGGTGCCGACGATGGCATGTGGGAAAGAGTTCTGCACGATGAGCGTCATCACTTGCATGCCCAAACCGATTCCCACACCGAGCACCAGCATGAACAACTCGATCAAGAATCGGCTGGTCTGAACTGTGATCGTCGACATGAGATACAGTCCAAGCATCATGACTGCAGCACCGGCAATGGGATAACGACGGTATTTACCGGTGCGCGAAATGATGATGCCAGTGCCGACCGCAGTGATTAGGAGTCCCGACATCATGGAAATCATCATGAGTCCAGCATGCGTGGCGTTGACACCCATGGCCATCTGCAGGTAGGTCGGCATATAACTAATCGAGCCAAACATGGCGATGCCGAGTGCGAGTGATCCGATCGTGGTCAGGTTAAAGTTCCGATCCTTAAACAAGGCCACCGGAATGATCGGCTCAGCGGCCCGAGATTCGGCCCACAAGAACGCCACGCTGCCAACTATTGTCGCTACCGCTAGAGCGATGATCTGCGGGCTCACCCACGCATACTGGTGACCACCCCACGTCACCCCGAGGACAAGAGTGGTGGTGACGATAGAAAGCAACATCATCCCTAGATAGTCAGGACGCGTCGGCCCAGCCGGACGTGCCGGCTTCCTAAGCAGGAGCGCAGTAACGACAAACGCTGCGATACCTAGCGGTACGTTGATCCAAAATGCCCAACGCCACCCGGGACCTTCGGTGAACCAACCGCCAAGCAGCGGCCCGACAACAGATGAAAACGCGAAAGCCACTCCGATAAAGCCCATATATTTTCCGCGCTCACGTGCCGGTACAACATCGGCAATGGCGGCCTGCGACAAGACCATGAGCCCGCCTCCGCCGAGACCTTGAACGATCCGGGCCACGATCAGTATCGGCATACTCGTGGCAATCGCGCCGAGAAATGAGCCAACTGTGAATACGGAAACAGCCCACAACAAGATGGGCTTGCGTCCGAATTGGTCACTTAGTCGACCTTGAATCGGCATCATGACGGTCGACGACAGTAAGTACGCTGTGATCACCCACAGGATGTGATCGGCACCGTCGAGTGCCCCGACGATCGTGGGAAGAGCGGTCGAAAGCACCGTCTGACTTAACGAAGCCAACAGCATCACGAGCATGAGTGCCGCGACGATGAGCATCAACGTGCGGCGGTCAACCGCATCGTGGGCAGCAGAGCCACCATTCACAGCGTTCATCCGGTTTGATTCAGCACCTTCGTAAAGAGGGCGATGGTCTCGTTCAACATTTCGAAGCCTGCAACGGCCAACCGCCCCGGATCGGACTGCCAAGCAAACGCCACCATCGAGAACGACAAGACCACGAGTGCGTACGCTTCTTCTTTGTTCGTTGGCATTCCTTCAGCACCGAGCCACAGTTCGTCGGCTTCGGTGATGAGCGCACGCATCACAAGCTCGCGCGCGTGCATCGCCGAATAGCTCGTGCGAGCGAGGAGTTCTGGGTACTTTTCGGCAAGCTCCTGTCGACGTACAGGATCAGCACTGCTCATGAATGCCGTGCCAAGAACCCGTGCGGTGAGAACAACAACTCGTTGCAGCGGCGTCAAGCCCTTAATTTCAAGGAACTCTCGAATGAATTCATCGTCGAGATGAATTCTCCCAAGACCCAGAATGGCATCCTCTTTTGTGGCGAAATAGTTGAAGAAAGTGCGTGGTGAAATACCCGCCAGTTCGGCGATCTTCGCTGTGCTGACACCGTCCGGACCAAGTGCGAGGCACTGCTCAGCAGCAACACCATGAATCTCCAGCCACACCTTTTGCATACGTTCCGCGCGCGGTTCAGCCTTTCTTTGCATAACTGCATCGTATGCCCACGTGCACTGACTGCAAAAACGCACCCCGCGTTGGCACCAGGTTCCGTATTAGGAACGCAGGTCACGGATGGCCCGTGCAACCGAACTATGCGATACGTTCACGAGCGCAACGATCTCTTCATAGGACATTCCCGCTTCCACGGCAGCAGCTAACGCGGCAGACCATTCTTGCCGAATGGCCGCTAAGCGTTCGTCGTGTTCTGCGATTTTCTTGTCGTAGGACTCTCGGGCGCGTTTAAGCGCTGCTGGGACCTCTTCGCCGTATTCAGGCCGATGTCTAAAAGCCATACCTTCAGGTTAGACCCCTTTCGGAAGGTCCACATCTCAACGGAAACTCCACTGGAATTTCATAGTTCGAAATCGATACACACCATTTGCGAGGTGCACGATCCGCTTTTCTGCCACAATGGGGTTCATGCCCGTTCGTTCATGGTGGGGCTGGGGAACAATTGAGAATCGCGTCACCGGCTCCGAGAAAACGCAACTCCTTGGTCGCGTCACACAATTCCTTGACGGTAACGAGCTGCGCGAGCATCTACCTCCACCAGTCGACTCCTTGGGAATGAGTCCGTCACGAATCACTCCCCCAGCTGCGCTAGCTCATCTCGCCTCGAGCGACCCCCATGATCGCGCTGGGCACGCGCATGGCAAAGCGTTTCGTGATGTAGTGCGAAATCTGCGCGGACACGTCAAGTCCGCGCCGGACCTGATCGTACGGCCAGAATGTGAAGCCGATGTCCTCCGCGTGTTGGACTGGTGCTCAGATTCGAGCATCACCGTGATTCCCTACGGTGGTGGCAGTTCCGTCGTCGGCGGCGTCGAGGCACGCTTTGATGACGACAGACTAGTCATAAGCCTTGACCTCGAGCGGCTCAACAAGGTGATCGAAGTCGACCAGAAAAGTCGGGCGGCCCGTATTCAGGGGGGCGTTCTCGGCCCTCACCTGAGTGACCAGTTGCGTGCGCACGATCTCACGCTTCGGCATTTTCCTCAATCTTTCGAGTTCTCCAGCCTCGGCGGTTGGCTCGCAACCCGCGCAGGCGGTCACTACGCGACTGGTCCCACTCATATCGACGACTTTGTTGAGTCCTTACGCGTAGTCACGCCGACTGGCATTACCGAATCGAGACGCCTACCTGGCTCGGGTGCCGGCCCCTCACACGATCGGCTTTTCTTAGGTTCCGAAGGCACTCTCGGCATCATCACCGAAGCATGGATGCGCCTGCAAAAGCGCCCAACATTCCGGGCGGGGGCCTCGGTCAGCTTCACAGATTTCATGGCCGCGACCGAAGCAGTTCGAGCAATTTCTCAATCGGGCTTGAACCCGTCGAATTGTCGACTGCTCGACCCCATGGAAGCGTTCATCAACGCCGGAAGCACGGCTGCTGGCGGGGTACTCGTACTCGGCTTTGAGTCCCACGACCATCCGCAAGATGCGCGTCTCGCGCGCGCCTTGGAATTATGTGCAGACTTTGGTGCCGAGGTTCAGCCCATGAAATCAGACGGCCCCGCGACCTCGGCCGATACCTGGAAGTCATCGTTCTTGCGCATGCCTTATCAGCGAGATGTCATGGCCGCACATTCAATCATCGCCGAAACTTTCGAGAGCGCCTGCACCTGGGATCGTTGGCCGGAGTTTTACCATGCCGTGACTAAATCCGCGAATGATGCGATGAGCGAATTGGGCATCTTGGGTGTCGTCACCTGCAGATTCACACACGTTTATCCCGACGGCCCAGCCCCCTATTTCGGGGTGTACGCCGCTGGTCAGTGGGATTCTCTGTTAGGTCAATGGGATCACATCAAATCCGCAGTGAGTGAAGCATTGATCAAGTCGGGTGGGACAATCACTCATCATCACGCGGTGGGTCGAGATCACCGACCCGGTTACGACCAACAGCGCTCGAATCTTTTCGCATCCTCGCTTCGCGCCGTCAAGTCAACTCTTGACCCTGCCGGAATTCTTAACCCAAGCGTACTTATCGACCTATAGCATTGTCTCCCTCACGGAGAAGGTATTTGCAACACTGATGCCCAGGCGACAGGCAACTTCTTCACCCTGTAGCCCAAACATGACGGCGCGAGTCAGAACTCCGAAGAGACCGACTCGCGCCGTTTGCTGCTTTTGCCTGACTAGATCAGCTGCAACCGCTCGTGCTTCCGCATCCTTCGCACACGTGGCAGGAACCCGACGGCCGCATCTTCGTGCCACACGTCATACACAGTGGGCTGTCGATCGCGCCGCCTGTAATTTCTTCCAGCAGTTCGGTGGAGGTGTGCGCATTTCCAGTTACTGGACGTTCAGTCAGAACTTCAACGACGGCCTCAGTCGAAGCGGGTGCCTCGGCGTCAACTTCTTCGACGAGTTCAGCAGCGGTCGACCCGTCCCCGAGCGCGGGCTCATACGAACCCGTGTCGAGGAATCGCTGGCGCTCTTCGACGGAATAAATCCCGAGAGCCGAACGCGTATCAAAGTCGATGTAGTCCAAGGACAGGCGGCGGAAGACGTAGTCCATGATCGACTGCGCCATCCGAACGTCGGAGTCGTCAGTCATACCAGCCGGCTCGAACTTGAGGTTCGTGAACTTGCTGACGAACGTCTCCAACGGAACGCCGTACTGGAGACCAATCGAGACCGCGATACTGAACGCATCCATTACACCGGCGAGTGTCGAACCCTGCTTGCCCAACTTGAGGAAGATCTCACCGAGCGTACCGTCGTCATGGGCGCCCGACGTCATGTATCCCTCAGCACCGCCCACGCTGAAGCTCGTGGTGATGGACGCACGCGACTTTGGCAAGCGGCGACGGATCGGCTTTTCGACGATCTTCTCGACCACATGAACTTCCGCAGAGTTTGAAGTCGATTCAGTCGACTTACTCTTTGCGTCAGAGAGTGGCTGGCCAACTTTGCAGTTGTCACGGTATACGGCAAGAGCCTTCAACCCCAGCTTCCAACCTTGGAAGTAGACATCGGCGATCTCTTCGACGGTGGCCGTTTCTGGCATGTTGACTGTCTTGCTGATGGCGCCAGACAAGAACGGCTGACATGCAGCCATCATGCGCACGTGACCCATCGGGGAAATCGCACGCTCACCAACAGCGCAATCGAAGATTTCGTAGTGCTCGGTGCGAAGTCCGGGAGCGTCAACCACATGGCCGTGCGTGGAGATGTAATCCACAATCGCTTCAATGGTCTCGTCGGCGTAACCGAGCTTCTCAAGCGCAACAGGAATGGTCTGGTTGACGACCTGCAGCGAGCCGCCACCAACAAGCTTCTTGAACTTGACAAGCGAGAAATCAGGTTCGATACCAGTGGTATCGCAATCCATCATGAAACCGATCGTGCCGGTAGGCGCAAGCACAGAGGCCTGCGAGTTACGCCAGCCATTCTTTTCACCGATCTTGAGGTTAAGTGCCCATTCCTTTCCTGCAGCCTTATGAACCGCAATGTCGATCGCGTGCTTGGTGCGCACTTCGTCATTAGCTGCCTGGTGCTTGCGCATGATCCGCTGATGTCCATCAACGTTTGCTGCGTACCCGTCGTACGGGCCAACGACTCCCGCGAGTTCAGCACTGCGCCGGTACGACGTCGCAGTCATAAGCGAGGTGATGCTTGCTGCGAGTGCGCGCCCACCTTCAGAGTCATAGGCAAGACCGGACGCCATCAACAAAGCGCCCAAGTTCGCGTAACCAATTCCGAGTTGGCGGAAGCGACGGGTCGTGTCGCCAATTGGCTCCGTTGGGAAGTCAGCGAAGCAGATGCTGATATCCATCGCGGTGATGATGAGTTCAACGCTCTTAACGAACGTGTCCACATCGAACGAACCATCGTCTTTGAGGAACTTGAGGAGGTTCAAGCTCGCGAGGTTACAACTCGAGTTGTCAAGGTGCATGTACTCCGAGCACGGGTTCGATGCTGTGATCCGGCCGGATTCTGGCGTGGTGTGCCAATCGTTGATCGTCGAGTCATATTGGATACCTGGATCGGCGCAAGCCCACGCGGCGTGAGCAATCTTGCCCCAAAGCTCTTGAGCATCGATCTGTTCGATTGATTCGCCCGTCGTACGGGAGCGCAAATCGAACGGAACACCGTTTTCCACGGCTTCCATGAACTCATCAGACACGCGAACCGAGTTGTTGGCGTTCTGGTACTGAACACTCGTAATGTCTGCCCCACCCAAGTCCATGTCGAAACCTGCGTCACGGAGAACACGAATCTTCTCTTCTTCACGCTCTTTGGTCTCGACGAATTCGACGATATCCGGGTGATCAATATCGAGGACAACCATTTTGGCGGCACGGCGAGTTGCACCACCGGACTTGATGGTTCCTGCGGAGGCGTCAGCACCACGCATAAAGGAGACCGGGCCGGATGCGGTACCGCCCGATGAACGCAGAAGTTCCTTTGAGGATCGGATACGTGAGAGGTTCAAGCCGGCACCCGAGCCGCCCTTGAAGATCATGCCCTCTTCTTTGTACCAGTTGAGGATGGAATCCATTGAGTCATCAACGGCCAAGATGAAGCAAGCGCTGACTTGCTGTGGGCTAGACGTACCAACGTTGAACCACACGGGGCTGTTAAAGCTGAACAACTGATGCAACAGCATGTACGCGAGTTCGTGTTCGAAGACTTCACCGTCGGCGTCCGTCGCGAAGTAGCCGTAGTCGCGCCCAGCCTTGGAGTAGGTCTTGACGACCCGGTCAAGGAGTTGACGCAGGCTCTGTTCGCGATCATTGCTGCCCAGTGCGCCGCGGAAGTACTTGGTTGTCACGATCGTGGACGCGTTTACGCTCCAGAAATCAGGGAATTCAACACCACGTTGTTCGAAAACAGTCTCGCCGGTCTTCCAGTTCGTTTGGACGACGTCACGACGTTCCCACGTGACCTCATCGTAAGGATGAACTCCTTCAGTGGTGAAAACCCGCTGAACCGAGATGCCCTTGTTCTTAGCTGCGCCCTTGCGACTAGCCGAACCTGTTGGGCCGCTGACTGTTTCTGTCATGGAGGTGATTCCCTTCTTGTGTGTGCTGAAACTTACGTGTGCTGAGTTGTTCAGTTTGTGGTGCGCTCATCGCGCAGTGTTGCGTTGGCGAATTGCGCTTCAGCCTCGGCAGCCATCATTGAGGCGATCTCCGCGGCGAAGTCATCGGCCGAGGCAAACGACTTATAAACCGAGGCGAATCGCAGATAGGCGACTTGATCGAGCGCGCGCAGGGGCTCAAGAATGGCCAGGCCCACGTCGTGTGCCGGGATTTCCGCCTGCCCTGCCAAGCGGAGCGCGTCTTCTACGTCTTGGCCGAGACGCGCCAAGTCATCAGCTGACACTGGACGTCCCTTGCATGCCTTGGCCACGCCTGCCACTGCCTTGTCGCGGTCGAATGCTTCTGTTGCACCTGAGCGTTTCACCACCATGAGCTGCATTTGCTCAATCGTGGTGAATCGTTTTTCGCACGACTGGCAACTGCGACGGCGCCGGATCGATCCGCCGTCGTCGGCTACCCGTGAATCAAGGACTCGCGTGTCGCCGTGCTTGCAAAATGGGCAGTGCATGTCATCTCCTCACGTGTGGATAAACCGGCTTTTCATGTGGATCTAGGCCACTTTTTGTGGATATCAAGCACATTCATGTGCATCAATATGTGGAAAACTACATTCATGTGACTACTAGATGTAGTGGTTACTCTACGCGTTCGGCACTAGCTGTTCAAGACATTTACGAGTGTCGCGATGAAATCTCAAAAGAATTCACGTTTGCGCAGGTCACGTGAGGTACGCCACATTTTTGTCGGCGTGTCGCGAACATAAAAAGACCCGCGCCGGGCCCCTTCCCCAGGGCGTCCAACGGCACGGGCCAAGCAAAGTTAGAGCAGTCACTCATAGATGGGTACCGAGAGCGTGACGCCCACCTGAAGCGGCTTGCCCTTCTCAAGTGAGTTGAGGTGCACGATCTGCGACACCGTCTCTCGGATGTCACCAGAAGGGTTTGCTTCGCTTGCGATTGCCCACAGGGTGTCCCCCGGCACTACCTGAATCGTTTCGACCGCGAGCGAGGCAGAATCCTTACTTGCCGCGACCGTTGAACTAAGCAGCAGGATCGCCGCGAGAGTTACGACGGCCAGCACAAGAGCAAGCACGAAACGCCCCCGAGCAGTCAGCACTACCGGCGCATTCGCACGGGCCGCCTCACCACGTTGGGTCGGCGAAAACTGGCGATGCGAAACCACGGGGCCAAACTGGGGTTCATATGCGATCGTCATTGCAGTCTCCTTAAGGTCACACTTTCTGTTCGAACGTGCGTTCTATCGAACATATGTACGACTCTAAAGCACGCGGCTGACAAAATCCAGACATATTCGAAAATTTGTTCGAATGGGCGTGTCGCACGTGTGTCCTCGGGTTCGCATTGGCAACCGCTACTCTCAAGAAGTGCCCTATCTTCGCTTTACTCTTGCCGTGGCTCGACGTGCTTCGCGCAACCAAGCGACCTTGCTGGCAGCCGGAGTATCGTTCTACTTTTTCCTTTCCCTCATTCCCGCACTTTTCGCCGCCGTATGGATTTTTGGCCTGATGCTCGACCAAGCCGCTCTCGAATCACTCACCGATCAACTCACAGCGGTACTTCCGGCAGACGCGGCTTCTCTGGTCCTGGGCCAACTCAAACAACTCGAGGCCTCCGCTTCCCCATCCTTGGGTGTCGGGGCGCTCATCGCCCTCGGCCTGGCCGTCTGGGGCGCTTCAGGTGGAATTGCCCAACTTCTGCGGGCCTTGAACTTCATGTACGAAACCGGGAGCCAGCGCTCGTACGTTGCCGGCCGAGCTGTGGCGCTCGGACTTACCCTCGGCGCGGGCGCCATGCTCGTTGTCTTTATTGGCGCTCTTTCAGCTCGCCATTGGGCACATGTTGTTTTTCCCGAACCCAAGATGGAGAGCTTCATCGTGAACTTGGTTCGCTGGGTGCTCCTATTCACGGCTCTCATCGTGTCAATGGCGGTCTTGTTCAATGTCGCTCAAAAGCAGAAGGTAACCGGCAAACCCTATTGGATCGGCGTCGGGTTCGCTACCGTCGCCTGGGTCGCCACCACCGCCGGATTCTCGTTTTTCGTCAGCACGTTTGGAAACTACCAAGCCACCTATGGTGCACTAGCCGGCGTCGTTGTCCTTTTGCTTTGGCTCTGGATAGGAATGTGGTCGATCCTCGCGGGCGCGTGCGTGCATGCCGAGTACCTCGAGCGTGGCCACATCGCAGATCAGTAGTTCTCTGCGCCACGCCGTATTCGAACATATGTTTGATTATGGCGTCCTGTCGCGTTACGGTTTTGACATGAGCGACGAGATCACTGAACTTCCTGACGGCCCCGCCGATGAGAACGGACTGACTCCGCGACAACGGAAGATTCTTGAGTACTTACGCGATAGTTTCGAACAACGCGGTTACCCACCAAGCATGCGTGAAGTAGGCGCGGCAGTTGGCCTAGCGAGTACGTCCTCGGTCTCGCACCAGATGCGGGTTTTGGAGTCAAAAGGTTTCATCAAGCGCGATCAGAGTAGACCCCGGGCACTCGAGATCCGCCTCCCCGAAGGTCGTGAGAGAACTCGGCGCAGTTCTGTGAATCATGATGAAACTGGCATCGGCGATGCTTTCCCCGAGGCATCACTCGTACCTCTCGTTGGCCGAATCGCAGCCGGTGGGCCGATACTTGCCGAGGAACGAGTCGAAGAGGTCATGCCTCTGCCAAAGTCGCTCGTAGGCGACGGCACGCTTTTCCTCCTCGAAGTGAGTGGGGATTCGATGGTCGATGCGGCCATTTGTGATGGCGACTTCGTCGTCATTCGCCAACAATCCGTTGCCGAGAATGGCGAAATCGTCGCGGCCATGATCGACGGCGAAGCGACCGTCAAGACCTTGAGCAAAAAGAACGGCGAAACGTGGCTGCTCCCCCATAACGATGCGTACGAACCAATCGACGGAACCCACGCAACTATCCTCGGCAAGGTGACCGCGGTCTTAAGGCGCGTTTAGATCGAGCGTTTAGATCAAGCAGATTCGGTGTTGCGAGCGCGCCATGCGCTCTCGACCATCTCGTGTAGAGAATGTCGCATTTGCCAGTCAAGATCGCGAGACGCGAGTTCACCCGAAGCAACAATCCGCGGCGGATCTCCAGCGCGACGCGCAGCGACTGCAGGCGTAAACGCAATTTCGGTGACGTCAGCAACTGCCGACATGATCTCCTTGACAGAGACTCCCGTGCCACTGCCTAGGTTGTAAATCGGTTCGATTGAGTCGCCCGATAATAGTCGCTTCAGCGCCACAACGTGCGCAGCAGCCAAGTCGCTGACATGGACGTAATCTCGCACGCATGAACCATCGGGTGTCGGATAGTCATCGCCAAATACGGTCGGCTCGCGCCCTGAAAGCAAAGCATCGATCACCAGCGGGAACAAGTTGTGCGGGCTCGAGTCATACAACATTGGCGAACCCGAACCCACGACGTTGAAGTAGCGCAAATTGGTGAACCGCAAGGCACCTGTAGCGGCTTGATTCGTGATGATTCGTTCCGCGGCCAGTTTTGACTCACCATAGGGTGATTCTGGATGGGTTGGTTCAGACTCCAAGACCAACGGCACATCTGTCGTGCCGTATACGGCCGCGGTGGAGGAGAACACGAGATTGCGCACATCGTTTTCGGCCATGGCGGCCAGCAGGCTCATGGTCCCGCCAGCATTTTGTTGCCATGTGTGGAGCGGGCGATCTACCGATACACCCGCGTACTTGTAGGCGGCTAGATGAATCACAGCGGTAATCGATTCAGCAGAAATTACCGCGGCCAGACGTTGAGTGTCGAGAATGTCGAGTTGATGAAATACAACATGTTCGGGGACAAATTCGGCATGGCCGGTCGATAAATCGTCAACCACAACTGGTGTGAGTCCTGCTTCGAGTAAAGCAAGAACCACGTGGGAGCCGATATACCCTGCACCGCCGGTAACGAGGACCCGCGGGTTTTGCGGTGCGCTGTAATCCATCGGACTTCTAGTTAGTTTTCTTTGACGACTTAAACTTCAGCGTTCCAATGGACTTAGTTTGGTTTGTACCGACGGTGACTTTCCCGACTCCCTTGAATCCACGAGAGATGCCACGCCATGAATCGGCATTGACGACGACTCGGTAAGTGCCTGGCGCCAACCCCGTCACCTTGAATTTGCCACCGCCATCAGTCAGTGCGGTGCGGTAGACCGTCTTGCCGTCCGTCGAAACGAGGCGAACAAGAACTTCAGCCTTCGTTTTGGCAGTCGGGCCGCTTACCTTGCCTGTCACAACGGACCCGTAACGGTTAACGAGATCAACCGTCTGAGCACCGGATCCCGAGACGCTCACCCACTTATAGGCGCCTTGCGAATAGGATCGGCAGTGCTCGCGGTACATGCGATAGTTCTGCGCTTTCCACTTTTCTGCACCACGATCTTCACCATTGAAGTAGCCGTTATTGTCTTTGAAACGACTGTTGTACCAGGCTGAGCATCCTTGACGTCGGCCAGTTTCAACCCAGTATTCACCCGCTCCAAGCGTCACCGTTCGGGCCGTACCTTCATACACGACGTCAGAGCTAAGAATGCTCCTACCGACTGAGTACTCCCGAATGGTCGTCCATTGATCTACCGGTGCCGACGTCGAGTTACCTTGATAGCCCGAAACTGCCATCGTGATCGTGGTTCCGTGACGATCCTCAGTGAGGTTCTTGGTAGTCGCGTTTGTCCCAACCGAGAGCAGTCCCGGCGTCGACCCACCATGGTTCGCGTTCCGGTGCCCTACGGCAGCGTGGCAGGTGCCCTTGTTGTTATTCCACCATGAGTTCGCGGACTTGACGATGTAGACGCTGTTTGAATTTACTGGCACAAAGCCAAGGTTGTATTGACCTGAACTGTTCGTGGTCGCGCGGCCAATAATGTCAGCGCAACTCATGATGTCTAATTCGCGCAGTCCCGCGGAGGTCGTTGGCCATGCTGCGGGTCGAGCATAAACCGTAACTTCTCGTCCGGACACCGGCGAGCCGCCCTTCGTGACGGTGCCATTGACAGATGAATAGTCAAAGTCCGCGACATACTTAAACTGTTGGCTCGAGTTACGAGAAACAACGACTTTTGTTGCTTGCGATGAGTGGGCAGCGCCTCCGGTGTTGTTGTTGTTACTTCCCCGCCACCACCAGGTACGACGGTTGCCGTCTTGCTTACCCATGATCTGTACATAGTAGGCAGCCGAATTGGAGTTGTTCCTTCCAAGCGGCACCGTAAAGGAAAAGGCACCATTATTGGCGGGCGTGATTCGGTTGACGCTGACGAGACGTTCACGTGTCCCGACACGCCACAACTGGACTTCAATATCTGAAATGGTTGGGCCCGAATGCCGACTTACGGTACCCGAAATCGTTCCGGCTTTATACGGTTCAAGTGTCACCGGAACAGGGTTTGCACCGGTGACGTGGATCGTGGCATGGCGAAAGCCCTGGGCGTCGGTAGGTAACGAATACCATTGCGATAGCTTGACTCCAACGTAGGCATATGTGCGTGCCTTGATCGCGAATTTGCTTGCCTGCGAACCATAACCCGCCGCCCAAATACTGCCGGTGCACGCTTTGCGCGAATAGCAAGCGACTCGAACAAAGCCAACGCCTGCGCTCGACATAGCAACGTTTTCGCTCGTGATTGCCACCAGTGGTGCGGCCTGGGCAGGTGTAACAACCAAGGTAGAAGCGATGGTCGCCACCGCGAGCAGCGAACCAGTTAACAGGCGTTTCATACTCAAAAAACTTCCCCAAGATTGATGACAGACCTGTCAAGGGTACCAAACTCAAGTAGGAGAAGTCGCCACAGTTGAACCTAGCGAGAGCCTAGACAACGAACCACACACCGATTCCAAATCGATCGATCGATGCATGGGCGGGAAGCTCTTGGCGAGAAAGCTGCCGTACCGAGCATTGACAATTCGCGAATCGAGGATGGCAACGACACCCTTGTCATCGTGAGATCGAATGAGTCGGCCAACCCCTTGAGCTAGCAGTAACGCCGCGTGCTGAGCCGAAACTTGCATAAACCCATTTCCACCAGACCGTGCAATTCGCTGTTGCCGCGCGTTCGTGACCGGATCGTCGGGACGCGGGAAAGGAATCCGATCGATGATCACCAGCGAGCATGCAGGACCCGGTATGTCCAAACCCTGCCACAAACTCAAACTACCGAAGAGACAGGTTGTCTCGCTGGCCGTAAACGTGTCGATGAGTTCGGACAAGTGCGCATCGCCTTGGCACAAGAACTCAATCTCGGGCAACCGTACTCGCATAGCAGTTGCGGCTTCTTCTGCTGCCCGGCGTGAAGAGAACAAGCCCAACGTTCGACCACCAGCAGCAGCGATGAGCGCTTCGATCTCGGCGAGTCGTTCTGAATCCAACTCGCCCCGACCAGGTGGCGGCAAATGCTTAGCAGCGTAGAGGATCGCTTGATTCTGATAGTCAAAAGGCGAGCCGACATCAAGCCCGTTCCAGTCATGACCGCCGAGGGTTAAACCCACACTATGCGCGACAGGATCGAACGTGCCACCAAGCGCAAGGGTGGCACTCGTCAGAATGACGGTCTTTTCGGCAAAAAGGCCCCTGTGCAAAAGACCAGCGACATCAATGGGCGCTATGCGTAGGCCGTAGTCGAGTTGCGAGTCCGAAAACCAGAGCACATCAAATTCAGAACCAGCCGTCATGCGTTCAGCGACCTTGAAGAGCGCTTCCGCATGAGTTTTGGCCGTGTGCGTTTCCGGGTCAGGAGTCTGGCCCTCGCCCTTGGCGAACCCAGAAAAAACCGCTCGTGCAGCGTCTCGAACGAGTGACAACGCCTCGAGAATGGGTCCATCTTTCGCGGTGATGGCGCCGGGTTTGAGATGGGTAAGAACATCGGCGAGCGTACCGCCTGCATCTGCGAGGCGATCGGCATCACCCTCGTCGTCAAGTTGCGTACGAACCCTTCGTGCCACGCGTTCAATCAGCGCCGGATCGAGGCTATCAGTGGAGGCTTGGGTCACTCGGGATACCAACTCATGGGCCTCATCGACGATGACGGCATCGTATTCGGGCAGCATCGGGACGCCCTCGATCGCATCGATCGTGAGCATCGCGTGATTAGTGATCACGACTGCGGCGGTCGCGGCGTCTTCTCGCGCTCGTTCTGCGAAACACTCTTGCCCGAACGGGCACCGACTCGCCCCGATGCATTCCATTGCAGAAACGCTCACCTGTCGCCAAGACTGATCGGTGTGCGAGGGAGCATCCTCTCGGTCCCCCATGCTCTGATCTTCGGCTTGCTCTTCGGCCCAGGTGCGGAGTGCGATGACTTCTTTTCCAGTCTTGCCAATGTCGTCATCGAACAATGAGTCCTGAGCCTCACCCACCTCGCGCACCTTACGCAGACACGCATAGTTGCTTCGACCTTTGACGACAGCCACCTTGGGTGGCATCTTATTCAGAGTTGACATCGCCGAACGAACATTAGGCACATCGCTCTCGATGAGTTGGTGCTGCAAGTTCAAGGTCGCCGTGGCCACAACCACTCGCGAAGAATGCAACACGGCGGGAACCAAATATCCCAACGACTTACCCGTGCCAGTGCCGGCCTGAACCAGGAGATGCTGTTCATTGCCCAACGCCTCGGCGACAGCCTGCGCCATGCGAGTTTGGCCGGGCCGTTCGCTGCCGCCGATGTTCCCAACGGCGGCGCCGAGGACAGATTCAAGATTGCTCGCGTTCACCGCGCCGCGTCCTCGATCGCCGCTGCCAATCCCCCGTCGACATGCGCCACAACGTGAGTGCCCTCGGCTTCATGTTCCAGCAGTGAGATTTCGCCTTCAGCGTGGATCCGATGAACGAGATCGCCTCGGTTGTACGGCAAGACCACGTCTACCAAGACCGGTGGAACGGGAAGTTCGGCCTCGATCGCTGCGAAAAGCTCATCAATTCCTTCGCCTGTTCGGGCGCTGACCACAACTGCGCCGGGCTCTTGCGCCAACAAGATACTGACGTTGAGCGGATCGGCGACATCGGCCTTGTTGATCACAATTAGTTCGGCCACATTGGCCGCACCGATCTGGCTGAATACCTCTCGCACCGCCGATATCTGCCCCTGCGGATCCGGATCAGATCCATCGACAACATGCAAGATGAGATCGGCCTCGGCCACCTCATCGAGTGTTGAACGGAAAGCATCGACCACCTGATGCGGAAGGTGACGCACAAATCCCACTGTGTCTGACAGCGTGAATACCCGCCCGTCACTATTTTGAACACGCCGAGTGGTTGGGTCGAGTGTCGCGAAGAGCGCGTCCTCAACCAAAACTCCCGCACCAGTGAGCTGATTAAGCAGACTCGACTTGCCTGCGTTCGTATATCCCGCGATGACGACCGAGGGGATGCGATTGCGTCGGCGCTGCGCCTTCTTCGTCTCTCGCTGTTCGGCCAACTCGGCGAGTTCGCGCCGGAGTTTGGTCAGTCGAGCCTGAATGCGGCGTCGGTCTGTTTCGAGCTTCGTTTCGCCCGGGCCACGACCACCGATGCCTTCGCCACCAGCTGCACGCCCGCCGGCCTGCCGTGACAGGTTCCCACCCCAGCCACGCAGTCGTTGCATTTGGTACGTCAACTGGGCCATTTCAACTTGCGCTTTGCCTTCAGCACTCTTGGCATGCTGAGCGAAAATATCAAGAATGAGAGCGGTCCTATCGACGACTTTCACACCGACTTTGTCTTCTAGGTTACGCAACTGGCTCGGCGCCAACTCGCCATCACAAATGACCGTATCGGCACCAGTTGCCCGCACCGTCTCACGAAGTTCATCAACTTTTCCGCTGCCGATATAGGTGGAAGGATCCGGCTTTTGTCGACGTTGAATGAGCGCATCCAGAACGTCCGATCCCGCCGTTTCGGCAAGCAGTTTCAACTCCCGTAAGGAGTTTTCTGCGTCCTCGACCGAGCCACTCGTCCACACGCCAATCAGCACCACACGCTCGAGGCGAAGTTGACGATATTCAACCTCGGTGATGTCTTCAAGTTCGGTCGAGAGTCCAGCTACGCGCCGTAAAGACGATCGTGCTTCGAGATCGAGCACCCCCGGATCGACGTCCGGTGATTCGTTGCCCGGTTCTTTCACACAAACCACTCCATGGTTCCGCCCGCCACGATTTCAGCAGGCCCGGTAAGCAGGGTGCGATCCTTTTCAACTTCAACGCTCAGCACTCCCCCTGGCACGTGAATCTCGTACG
>SSHC01000045.1 GCA_008017265.1 Aeromicrobium sp. | reverse complement strand
CCGTGGCTTATCGCAGGCTTGGTTGTGGTCATTGCTGCGGTTATTTTCGGGGTGCGGCGTATGCGCAAGACCGAGCAGATCGAGGCGGCAGCGTCCGAATGAGCGACGTGGGTGCGCAACGGCCGTTGAGTCGCCTAGTCTGAAGCCATGCGCGATTACACGTACCCTCCCATTATCGTCACCATGAAGACGATGTTCAAAATCATCGGAATGAAATTTCAGATCACCGGCGCGCACCACATTCCACGCTCGGGTGGTGCTGTTATCGCTTCGAATCACATTAGTTACGTCGACTTCATTTTCAACGGTTTGGCGGCTCAGCCCTCCAAGAGACTCGTGCGCTTCATGGCGAAGAACGATGCGTTTGAACACAAGATTTCCGGCCCGATCATGCGTTCGCTTCATCACATTTCAGTAGACCGGGCCGCTGGCGAAAAGTCGCTTCTCGATGCGATCGAATATGTTCGGGCTGGTGAAGTCGTCGGCATTTTCCCGGAAGCGACGATCAGTCGATCGATGGAAATCAAAGAGCTCAAGACGGGCGCCGTTCGTGTCGCAGCCGAAGGCGGCGTTCCGTTGATTCCGATGATCGTCTGGGGTACACAATTGCTCAAGACGAAAGACCACCCATCAGATTTGTGGGGGCGCGGTAAGACCATCATCTTGAAAGTCGGCGAGCCAATCGACGTGACGGGCGAAGACCCTGTTGCTGAGACGGCACTTCTGAAGGAACGCCTACAAGCGTTATTGGCCGAGGCGATCGCCGAATACCCGATTGGGCCCGAAGGGCAATGGTGGGCGCCCGCTTCGTTTGGTGGCGCGGCCCCGACACCTGAAGAGGCTAAGCGCCTCGATCAAGAAGAACTCGCCGAACGGGCCGCTCGAAGGGCCGCTCGCGAAGCGGAAAAGAACGCCGAAAACGGCTGACCTTTTTGGCCTAGCGGGACAAGCGATCGAGGAACGCGATCAAGAGCGCTTCGCGCAGCGGAGCAGGCGCAACATCGAGCAAGGCATTGACCGGTGCCATCCGGTCAGGCGCAGACACCTCGCCGCCAACACCGCCGAGCCCGGCTAGCGCTAGGAGACCGTCGAACGCTTCGTCGTCGAGCGTCGCCGGGTCAATCGCTTGGGCGGCCGCAGCCAACTCGGGTGAAACCTCGATTGGACCGCGAGTGACGGCTGCGGCGACTGCCTCGGTAAACGCTGTGAGGAACTCGTCAATGTGATTGGCTGTGGCGGCACATACGGTCAAATGGATCGACGGTTTGAACGGGCCGAACGACATTTGTGGCTGCACATACCAACCGCGGTCGAGCATCAGATCGCTGATGGTGAACACGTCGCAGGCCGAGTCTGTCTCAATGGCGACGAGTGACGACTCGGGAGTGGCCGCCAACGAGATGTGTTCGATCTCGGCCAAACCAGAAACGAGTTGGTCTACGCCTTCGAAGGTGCGTTGGGTAAGTTCGCGGTAGCCCGGAACACCGAGGTGTTTGACCACAGCAAACGCGGCCGCCAAGGGGCCGCCGGACTTGGTGGATTGGGTCGTGGCATTGAGCATCGTGTATCCGGGCCAGTCGGCACTTGCGAAGAACTGAGGCTTGCGAAGTTCGGGAGAGCGGTGCAGCAGCAACGAGACGCCCTTTGGGGTGTACGCGTACTTGTGGAGGTCGGCCGAAATGCTCGTCACGCCCTCGACGCTGAAATCCCATGGATCTAATTCGTGATCTGCGAACGGCAGCACCCATCCGCCGATGCAGGCATCCACGTGGAAGCGCACGCCTGCTGATTGTGCGAGTGGGGCCAGCTCTTCGATCGGGTCGATGACACCGTGTGCATACGAGGGCGCCGACGCGGCCATCAAAACAACGCGGTCGCGGTTTTCGCGAAGCACGTTCGCCATCGCCGACGCGTCTGCTTGGCGGGTGACCGGATCGACATCGACCATGATTCGTTCAACACCGAAGTAGTGTGCAGCCTTATGAAACGCGGCGTGAATGGACGTGGGCAGGATCATCGCGGGGCGCTCAATTTCTGGGTGCGCGTCGCGTGCACTTTGCACCGCCAGCAAGATTGACTCAGTGCCGCCGGATGTCACCGTTCCAACGGCAGTTGCAGGGGCATGGAAGAGCGGCTTGGCGAAGCCGACGAGGAACTTCTCCATCGCCAACAAGCTGGGGAACGCAGTGGGGTCGAGCCCATTCGCTGACGAAAACATCGTCAGGGCTTTGATGCCGAGCGCGTCAACATCAGCCAGCCCCGAGTCGTACACATAGGCGAGCGTGCGTCCGCCGTGTGTCGGTAAGTCGCCCTCGCGCAGCGCCTCGAGTTCGGTGATGATCGATTCAGTCATGTTGTGCTCCTGACAGTTGGGCATCGAGTCGATAGCGGGCCAACACAGCCATACTCGCGATGACCAGCACGGCAGGAATTACCGAGAAGCCAAGGGCGATCGCCGACTTTGCTGCGTCGCTTTGGAGAACGAATTCTGCGGCAGTTGAGGATTGGTAGCCGCCGATCGCCAAGATGAGGGCGAAGAGGCCTGGTCCCATAGCGAATCCGGCGGTTTCGCCCGCGGTCCAGATGCCGGTGAACACACCGATGCGATTTTCGCCGGTCGTCTCGGCATCGTGCGCGGCCACATCGGGAAGCATCGCCATGGGGAACGACTGAGTTCCGGCGTATCCGATGCCGACTATCGCAGCAGCGAGATAGACGATCGGTGATGGGCCAACGAACAGCACAGCCATGAGCAGCATGCCTGCGATGAGAAACCCAGACGACATCATGTAGCCGGTGCGCTTACTGCGCGTGCGAGCAAATCGTTCCCACAACGGAGTTACCAGAATTGCCGGCCCGACGAACGCGACGAACAAGAATGTCGCTGCGCCGGGATCGTCAAGCAAATCCTTGGCAACGTAAGCCACGCCGGCCAGGATCGCGCTAATGGCTAACGCTTGGATGATGAAGGTCCCTAGGAGCATTCGGAAATCGCGAGATTGGGCGACTGCTCGTAACTGATCGGCGAAGCTTCCGCCTGCAGTGTCGTTCTGCAGGTCGGGTGCGCCTGCTGTGCCGAAATAAGCGCCGAGAGTTCCCACCACGAGCAAAGCGGCGACGAAGATTCCCATGAGTCGGTAACCGGCAACGCTGGCTTCGCCACCAAATGCGTTGACAATCATGGGGGAGAGTCCACCTGAAACCAAGATCGCGACCGCAAGCAGCGAAACGCGCCAGGTCATCAGTTTGGTTCGCTCTTCATAGGAGTCAGTCATTTCGGCGGGCATCGAAACGTAGGGGACTTGGAAGAATGCGTAGGCGCTCGCGCACGCAATGAAGACAAGAACCACCCAACTGGCGCCGATGACTTGAGACTCGGTGGGCCCGGCGAACATCATTGCGAACAACACGGCGAGGGACAGGCCTGACCACAAGAGAAACGGACGCCTACGGCCACGCGTGGACTCATGACGGTCGCTGATCCGTCCGGCAATGGGGTTCAAGATGACGTCCCAAAACTTCGGAATGAACACGATGACGCCCGCAATCGCGGCACCGATGCCGATGGTGTCGGTGAGGTACGGCAATAGCAAGAGGCCGGGCACGGTGGCAAACGAGCCTGTGGCCATGCTGCCCATGCCGTATCCGATATGAATTCGTCGGGGAAGTTGCTCAGACATACCGAAACTATGTCAGGAATCGGGAGCAAAGTGGTCTACATCACACGATGTCGCATGGCGTGATCTGCTCGTTTAGGCGCGGAATTGGGCTAGCTGTAAGTCCACAACACGATGGGTGAAGCACGGCTGAGACAATGGTTGACGTGACTGAACCACTCGTATTGGGAATCGAATCGTCGTGCGACGAAACGGGTGTGGCCGTGGTGCGCGGCACCAAACTTCTTGGGCACAGTGTGGCATCGAGTGTCGAAGAGCATGTCCGTTTCGGTGGTGTGGTTCCCGAAGTGGCAAGTCGCGCCCACCTTGAGGCGATAGTCCCGACACTCGATCGGGCCTTGGCTGAAGCAAACGTGTCACTGGCCGATATCGATGCAATCGCTGTCACGAGTGGGCCGGGGCTAACCGGTGCGCTGCTCGTCGGGGTAGCGGCCGCGAAGGCGCTTGCTTTTGCGAACAACAAACCGCTTTATGGCGTCAATCACCTGGCTGCGCACGTCGCGGTCGATCAGCTAGAGCATGGGCGTTTTTCTGAACCAATGATCGCCTTGCTGGTCAGTGGCGGACACACTGAAATCTTGAAAGTCAACGACATCGTGACCGACATCGAATTGCTGGGCGGGACGATCGATGATGCGGCCGGTGAAGCTTTCGACAAAGTGGCGCGCCTGCTCGGACTGCCGTACCCAGGCGGCCCACACATTGATCGGCTCGCTCGCGAAGGCAATCCGAAAGCAATCGACTTCCCCCGAGCGCTCACACATGCCAAAGACATTGAGAAGTATCGCTGGGATTTCTCGTTCTCCGGTCTGAAGAGTGCCGTCGCACGTCACGTGCAGCGCGAGCAAGCGGCTGGTCGTGAACTCAACATCCCAGACATTGCTGCGTCTTTTCAAGATGCGGTGTGTGACGTGTTGAGTCGTAAGGCCGTCGAGGCGTGCCTACATTTCGAGATTCCGCGACTCGTGGTGGGTGGTGGAGTCGCCGCGAACGGTAGATTGCGCGAATTTCTTGAGGAGCGCACCGCCGCCGCGGGTATCGAAATGCGGGTCCCGCCGCTTCGGTTGTGTACCGATAACGGTGCGATGGTTGCCGCGTTGGGCGCTGAAGTCGTCCGGCGTGGTCTTGCCCCGAGCGACTTAGAGTTAGCCGTCGATTCGGGTTTGCCCGTGTCCCAGGTGGTCGCGCAGCGCTAGACCCCGCACAGCTAGACCGGGCACTGCTCTACCGAGCCGCCTAAGACAAGTCGCGCGGTGGTGCTTGCGAAGCGGCAGTGGCGTTCGTGACATAGATGTTGATCGCTTGATCAAGCACGTGTTGAGGAGAAACGCCACGTTCGGCTGAGACTTCGTTGATAAGGCGCTGGGTGTACGGGCTGAGTTTGGCTTTCTCTGAATTCGGCGCACCCATAAACAAGCGAATCGCGATGAGAGTGACAGTGCCAAAAGCATCGATGATCGCAATGACCCCGAGGGTACGGATGAACCACTCGACTTCGGACGGTTCACTCACGATCAAGATGATGATCATGACCGCCAACCCACTCGCAGCGAGGACGGTCAGTCGGAAGAGCCAGGTGACGAGGGGCTTGTCGTTTTTGACCATCGAGATGAGCAAACAGATTTGTGCGATCGTTGCCGACACGGTAAGCAAGCAGCCAAAGGACTTATAGAGGGTCTCTTCGATGGATGAGCCCCACTCATAGGTTTCGAACCAAATGAGGACAAGCGCGATTGCTAGCGTTGCGAGACCTGTGATGAACCCGATAATGCCCAGTTGAGTACCGATCTTGTTACGTGGTGCGAGATAACAGAGGATCGCTACCGACATGACGCCGATCGAGAACGTCGTTCCGAGAACACGTGCTTGCAGGTCACCGAATTCGCCCATGAGAAGTGCGGCGATGCCCATTGCTGCGGCGATGCCGAACGAGAGAATGGTGAGTCGTAGTGCGAACTTCTGGAGTGTGCTCATGAAGTAGAGACTTTCACGCAAACGTGGCGGTTTCAAGCCTTGACCTCAGATGGCGTGCCGAGAAAAATGCAAAACATCACCGGGTCGAGCGTGGGCGAGAAGATCGGTGTCTGAATCAACAACCACTCCGATAACTGGATACCCGCCAGTCACAGGATGATCGGGACCCAAAATGATGGGCAGCCCGCTGTTCGTCACTTGAATGCTTCCGCGGACGACGCCTTCGCTGGCGAGTTCATCGTGCCGTAATCGTTCGAGTTTCGGCCCGTCGAGCCGGATCCCGACGCGGCTTGATAGTGAGTTGATCTGCCAGGAGGTCGTGAACAAACGCGCGATTGCGTCGAAACTGAACCAGTCGTCGCGTGGGCCAAGTGAAACACGTAACGTCATGGCGCCAGAAGGAAGTGTGGGATTGATCACGCCGGACCACCGAGCTGCCGTTGATAGTCCAACCGGAACCGAACTGCCGGCTGTCAACGGCTGCGGCCCGAGTTCGGCGAGTGTATCGCGGGAACGACTGCCGAGTACTGGTTTTGGCTCAAAGCCTCCGGCCACGGCCACGAGGTAGCGCAAGCCCACAACGGGGGCCTCAAGTCGAAGCACGCTGCCCGCACTCAACTCAATGACGCGTCCCACAGAGACCGGTACTCCATCGACACTGGTTGGGCCGCACGCACCGGTGATGGCGATTGCGTGAGGTCGCGACGCGCGCAGCGTGAGGTTTGATCCTGCGTGCTCGATAACGGCGGCGTCCTCCCGATTGCCTAAAAGAGTGTTGGCATGGCGAAACGCGCGCCGATCAAAGACACCGCTTGCCCCGACGCCCCATGAACTAAACCCGGGGCGACCAAGATCCTGAACGAGCGTCGATCCTTGAGACTCGAGAATGCGGATGCTCATCAGATCGCCTCAAACGTGACTGAGTCGCCGGGCGCGAATCGTGCCGGGATGGTGCGATCGATGTCCCAAAGCCAGTCTGAGGTGTGTCCGATGATGAGCCAACCGCCAGCAGATTCGCGCGGGTAGATGCCGCTGTACCTACTGGCGAGGGCGACCGATCCGGTCGGCACGCGTGGTCGAGGTACGTCGAGTCGAGGCACCTCGAGACGAGGATCGCCGCCAACAAGGTAGGCGAAACCCGGCGCGAATCCCGCGAATCCCACTCGCAGAGTCGTAGACGTGTGGGCAGCGATGACCTCGTCAGAACTGAGACCAACGACGCCAGCGACACGCTCAAGATCAGGACCGTCGTACCGGACACCGATGATGTGGTGCTGCGACTCGGAATGTGTAGGAACGGATTGCTCGCTAGGATCAAACGTCGCGATCATCGCCAAGGTTTGCGAACGTGAGGCGCGTACCAACACCGTCCGTGCGCCTAAGGTGAGTTCGACGGTGCCCTGAAGTGTGGCAGCGAGGGCGCTTGCTTCGAATCCGTTCGCGCATTCGATCAGGGAGGCCGTATCGCCGCTCGGGAGGACTCTCATGGCACCTCAATCATGGCAAGTGTCATGCCCTGGCCTGAACCAGATAGCCGTGCGCTTCAAGAGTGGAGCGAACGCGTGTGATGAGTTCAAGCGCATCTGGACTGTCGCTGTGAACGCACAGAGAGTCAATGCGCGTCGCGAGTTGTAGGGCTTGGGCTGCTGCCGCATCGGGCGAATCGAGCAGCGCTCCGGGCTGGTCGCGAGCGACCAGCAAGCCATCAGGTGTGTAGCCGCGGTCAGCGAACCCTTCGGTGATCGTGCCGAGGCCGCGTTCTGCCGCGAGTGCGAGCGTGAGGGCATCAGGCATGCCCATGATGGCCAAGTCCGGGTTGTGCTCGATGACTGCTCCGAGCAGGCCTTCGGCTTGAATCGGGTCGTGATGCACGCGGTGATAGAGGGCACCGTGCGGCTTCACGTACGTAATGGCCCCGCCAACACGCTTCGCTATGTGGCTGATCGTGTCGAGTTGTTCGGCGATTTCGTCATGCAGTTGTGTCGTGCTCATGTCGCGCGGCCGACGCCCAAATCCGGCCCGATCTCGGTAGCCGACCTGAGCGCCGATGCGAACTCCGCTCGCGACGGCCACCTGGCAGGTTTCGGTGATGAGTTCGGTGGTGCCTGCATAGGCTCCCGTGCATACGTTGACGCTTGAAGCAAGCAGGAGCAGGTCTTGGTCTGTTCCGTGGAGCCAGCCGTCGATGGACTCGCCCATGTCGACGTTGAGGTCGAGGATTCGAGTCATGACAGAAAGGTACCGCTTGTCGTGCTGATGGTGTTAGGAAATCGTGTGCCGTTGGTGGCCGAGAGGCTCAACGAGGAAAGCGGCACCGACGTTATTGAGTCGCGTCATGACGAGGGTGGCGGTCGCCGAACCACTGAGTTTGAGTTGACCAATGAGGCGCTCGGGCACAATATCGACACCACGCTTCTTGACCGTGAGCGTGCCGATATCGCGGCGAGTGAGTTCGGCTTTGAGCGGCTTGGTGTGGAACGGTACTTCGTCGATGACTCGAAACCACGCGCCCAGAAAGCCCTCATCGCCACTAGGTTCGCGATCTGTGGTGACCCAAGCGATTTTCGGGTCGAGCAAGTGCCCATGGATGCTGTCTGCGAACTCGGCGACGATACCGGCGCGGATGACGGCGTCGTCTGGTTCGACGAGAAATGTGAGCGGTGGGCCGACAGTGGCTACTGCGCCGCTTGCAGTGAGCGCGACTCTTGAAGGCAGAACGGTGGCCCGACGTGTAACGCTGCTACCGAATCCGGCTCCCCACAGGCTCGCTTCCACGAGTGAACCGCCATCGCTGACCCATTCGGCTTCAACACCTTCGGGTATATCTGTGTGGGCGATACCGGGCATTACCTTAGCAACGGCTCGCCCGGCGAGCAGCCCACTCACAAAATCCCAAGGCGGCTGCAAACCCTCAAGGCTAAACACTCGTCCGCGCCCATCGCGGCGAGCAGGATCCACAAATGCAATCTCGTTGGGTGTGATCGTGTTGGTGAGCGCATCGCCTAATTCCACGGTCCCGTCGAGGCCGAGTGCTTCGAGGTTTGCTCTGGCGAGGTGTACGCGTACCGGATCGAGATCGACCCCGCGAACGGTCAAGCCTGCTTGAGCGCAGGCGATGAGGTCGCCCCCGATTCCGCATCCCAGATCGACGATCGATGTCACGCCCAGTTCTACGAGTCGCCCGGCGCGGTGTTGTGCCACCGACAAACGTGTGGATTGCTCGAGCGCATCGGGCGTGAACCACATGCGTTCTGCGGCTTCGCCGAACTTAGATCGGGCCTTGAGGCGCAAGGAATGTTGCGTCATTGCAGCAGCAACCAATTCAGGTGGGTACGTGTTCCGTAGTTCAGTACCGAGGGCTAGGCCGTTCGTGACGGACCAGCGAGTCGCAACGACTTTCATGAGGTCAAGGCTCTCGCCGCTTGAGAGCAGAGTGAAGGTGGCGAGGTCCATGGGCTTAGCGCGTGACCGTACGTAGGCGAAAAGTCATGCTGTTTCGATGTAGGCGTAGGCGACGAGGGGGTTTTTCGCATCGCGGCTATCGAGCATAATCACACCCACCGCTTTGTCTGGGTTGGTGTTGCCGAATCCCGAGGATTCGCTAAATCGTGGCTTGTAGATGACGAAGCCGATATCGGAAGCGCCCAGCCCCAGCATGTCGATTATCGCTGTTCGTTCGTTATTGACGTTGGCGGTGGAGGCCGATTCCCCGCGCGCCTCGATCAGCTTTTGTGCGGCTTTGTCGATGTCGGTTGTCGTGAGGGTAATCGTGTCTATTCCGGTCGCGGTCCAATCCGCGACTTCGGATCCATTTGCATCATCGGTTAGTTCTTCGCCTGAAAAAAAGTATTGACGGAATTCCACGAGCGCTTCTGCGGAAACGCTTTCGCCATCGAAAAATTCCTCAAGCATTCTCTCGGTGGAGAGATCTTCAAAGGTGTTGAGGTCCCCATCATTGAGAGCCGTAACCCAGTCGCTAGCCACGGCCTCCATGCGGTCTTCTTCGTTCTGGAAAACTCCAGAATAGAAGAGCCCCGTGATGAGCGCCACAACGAGCACCACGGCAGCGGTGCTGATTGCGAGGGCGGCGAAGCGTTTGCTCTTGGCCGGAGTTCCAGCCTGATGCGCACCGCTGCCTTGCCCGTCGTTTTGTGCGTCGGGGGTAGAGGTCATGGCGCCGCCTTCTCAGTTGAACTATGTGACTAAGCCTAGGTCAGGCTCCAGGCGGCCACTTTGCTTCGGTGGATTTGTTAGCACTCGCTTGGGTTGAGTGCCAACGCAGTGCTAATCTGGACGTTGGCACTCTCAATAGGCGAGTGCCAATACCCAAAGTTCGTAGAACCATCGCCGAAAGGGGAGGTCGACAAGTGTCGGTCACCATTAAGCCGCTCGAAGATCGTGTCGTAATTAAGGCTCTCGAAGCAGAACAAACCACTGCCTCGGGCCTCGTTATCCCTGACACTGCCAAGGAAAAGCCACAAGAGGGCGAAGTAGTTGCAGTCGGACCAGGTCGTTTCAACGACGAAGGCGATCAGCGCATCCCGCTTGACGTCAACGTTGGCGACAAGGTCATCTTTAGCAAGTACGGTGGCACGGAAGTCAAGTACGGCGGACAGGAATTCCTGATCCTCTCGGCGCGCGACATCCTCGCTGTTATTGCTTGATTCTGATATCCCCGGTTTCGTGTGAAGCCGGGGTTCAGAGCCTCACCGTGCGCGAGACAAAGCATGCGCACGAATTCATCGCTCATCCATCACAGACCAGGAACGGTTCATGCCAAAGATTCTGGAATTTGACGAGGACGCACGCCGCGCGCTTGAACGCGGTGTCGACAAACTCGCCGACACAGTCAAAGTAACCCTCGGCCCTAAGGGCCGTTACGTCGTTCTCGACAAGAAGTGGGGCGCCCCGACGATCACCAACGATGGTGTTTCCGTGGCCCGCGAAGTCGAACTCGACGATCCATTCGAAAACCTCGGCGCACAACTCGCCAAGGAAGTCGCAACCAAGACCAACGATGTCGCCGGTGACGGCACGACTACCGCAACCGTATTGGCTCAGGCCATGGTTCATGAAGGTTTGCGTGCGGTTGCTGCCGGAGCCAACCCGATCTCGCTCAAGCGCGGTATCGAAGCCGCTGTTGAAGCAGTGACTGCTGAGTTGCACGCTCGCGCTCGCGAAGTTGAGAGCGTTGCTGACATGACATCGGTTGCCACGGTCTCCTCGCGCGACGCGCACATCGGTGACCTCATCGCCGACGCGTTCGACAAAGTCGGTAAAGACGGCGTCATCACGGTTGAAGAATCCAACACGATGGGCACGGACCTCGAGTTCACCGAGGGTATGCAGTTCGACAAGGGCTACCTCTCGCCCTACATGGTGACGGACCCTGAGCGCATGGAAGCCGTCCTCGACGACCCATACATCCTCGTGCACCAGGGCAAGATTTCGGTTCTCGCCGAACTGCTCCCACTGTTGGAGAAGGTCGTACAGGCTGGCAAGCCGCTTTTCATCATCGCCGAAGACATCGAAGGCGAAGCACTGTCCACCATCGTGGTCAACAAGATCCGCGGAACCTTCACCTCGGTTGCTGTGAAGGCACCTGCTTTCGGTGATCGTCGTAAGGCCATGCTTCAAGACATCGCGACACTTACCGGTGCCACGGTTGTGACCCCCGACGTCGGTCTCAAGCTTGATCAAGTTGGTCTTGAAGTACTCGGTACCGCTCGTCGTGTTGTTGTCACCAAAGACGACACCACGATTATCGATGGTGCTGGCGATGCTGCTGAAGTTGAAGGCCGCGTCAACCAGATCAAGGCCGAGCTCGACCTCACCGATTCGGATTGGGATCGCGAAAAGCTGCAAGAGCGTCTGGCGAAGCTCGCCGGAGGCGTGTGCGTCATTCGTGTGGGTGCGGCTACTGAAGTCGAACTCAAGGAAAAGAAGCACCGCATCGAAGATGCTGTCTCGGCTACTCGTGCGGCGATCGAAGAGGGCATTGTGCCCGGCGGCGGTTCTGCCCTCGTGCATGCTGTCTCGGTGCTCGACGGCGATCTGAACCTCACCGGCGACGAAGCGGTTGGCGTTCGGATTGTGCGCAAGGGTGCTGACGCTCCGCTTGAGTGGATCGCTCGTAACGGTGGCATTTCGGGTGAAGTCGTGGTGACCAAGGTTCGTGAATCGGGCCAGGGTTACAACGCGGCCACGGATGAATACGGCGACTTGCTCGCGCAGGGAATCCTTGACCCGGTCAAGGTAACTCGCTCGGCGCTGTCGAACGCTGCGTCGATTGCCGCGATGCTGCTCACGACCGAGACGCTCGTCGTGGAGAAGCCTGCTGAGGAAGATGCACACGCAAGTCACTCGCACTGACATTGAGCACTAAATAAAGGGAGCCTCCAGGAAACTGGGGGCTCCCTTTATTTTGGGCCGCTGCGATTGAGGCTTCTCGCGCGAATTCGTGCCACCAAAAAGTCTGTGAGAATTCATGTGACGACGCTCACAATAATGTTACATTGGCAATGTTACATAGGTGAGGGAGCGTTAAATGAGTGTCCTGCAGCAGTATCGGTCCGATGCCGGCCAGTTTCGCACGAGCGTCGACTCCGATCGCGAATTTGCGCGACTCATCGAGTCGGCTGAAGAGCTGTCCTACGACCCAGATCAAGAGATCGACTGGGACGCCCCACTTGATGACACCAAGTACGGATTGAATCCTCAATGGTCAACCTTGTACGGAACTCATTTGTGGGATCGGATGGTCGAATCGCAACGAATCGCATTGACGCGCCACGAAGTCGGATCCATTATGAGCACCGGCATCTGGTTCGAAACCATGCTCCAGCACATGATCTTGAGAGCGCAATACTCTGCTGACTACGGCGACTCTGCCTTTCGGTTTTCACTCATAGAAATCGCCGATGAGTGCCGCCATTCGCTCATGTTCTCCAAGACGTGTTCCAAGATGGGCGTGCCGCACTATCGGCCATTGCGTGCCTTCCATGAACTTGGCCGAGCCTTTAAAACTCTGTCGAGTCCGGAGATGTCATTCGGCGCGATTCTCGTCGCAGAAGAAATCCTCGACATCATGCAGCGCGACTGGATGCGTGGCGACGACGTGCTTGAGGAAGTGCGCACCACGAGCAAAATCCACGTGCTTGAAGAAGCCCGACACATGAAATATGCGCGACTCGAAATCATCGAACGGATGAAGTCGATCGGTGCCGCCCGTCGCAACACCTCGGCCACCGTCATTGCCGTGGTGGCGAGCGTCATCGTTGAATCGCTCGTCAACCACGAGGTTTACACCAATGTTGGCCTTGACAAGACCGAATCCGTTAAAGCAAAACGCGCCAACACGCACCATCAAGACCTCATGCGGATGAGTTGTGTACATCTGATGGATTTCCTGTCCGAAGCCGGTTTGTTGAACCGTCCTGCGATGAGCCTCTACCGCGCATCGCACATGCTGTAGGCACTCATGACTTACGTCATCACACGAGGCTGTTGCACAGACGCCTCTTGCGTCACTGTGTGCCCAGTTGATTGCATCCACCCGCGTCCGGGCGAAGTTGATTACGGCACCACGGAAATCTTGTATGTCGATGCTGATGTGTGTATTGATTGCGGAGCGTGCGCTGATGCGTGCCCCGTCAAGGCGATCAAACCGGCCGACATGCTCAAATCGGATGAACTCGTTTTTCTCGACATCAACGCCGATTTCTATCGTGATCGGCCGCCAGTTGAGCCAAACCACGAACACACATGGGACCGCATGGGCCCGACCCGGACTGGAAAGCCCTTGCAGGTGGCGATCGTCGGGACTGGGCCTTCCGCTTCCTATGCCACCAGGACGCTCCTGCTCTCGACAGATTCGCGCGTCACAATCCTCGACCGAGCTGTCATGGCCGGAGGGTTTGTCCGGTCAGCAGTCGCGCCAGACCATGGCGGAACAAAGAAGTTCATCGGTACGTTCGACTGGTTGCATCGCCATCCACGTGCCGCCATGTACATGAACGTCACGGTCGGCAAAGACATCTCTCACGAGGAGTTGCTGAAGTTTCACGACGCCGTGATTTACGGTGTCGGCGCAGACCAAGAGCGTCTGCTTGGCGTGCCGGGGGCCGACCTGCCAAGCGTGTATTCGGCGCACGATGTCGTGCGTTGGTATAACGCCAACGAATTTGTGCGACCGAACGACATCTCGGTGAAGTCTGGTCGAGTTGTCATCATCGGTAACGGCAACGTCGCGCTCGATATTGCTCGGATTCTCTTGACCGATCCTGCCAAACTGCGCAGCACAGAAATCTCGCACAATGCCCTAGCCGAAATTGCTCGGGCCGACGTCAACGAAGTGGTCATTCTTGGCCGCAGAGGGCCTGCAGATGCTTCGTTCACGCGGCCTGAGTTGCTCACGATGGGTGCTGGAATTGACGTCGAAATCCACAAAGACCCACAAACACTCGAAGATCTGAACGCGGCAGCGCCAGGCAGCAAGGCGGCTGTGCTCGCCAAATTGCCCACCTTTGCCGGCGATCTCGCAACTGAGCCGGCGCCGGGAAAGCGAGCCGTTTTCGTGTTCGGGGCGAACCTCGCAGCAGTCAACGGCTCAAACGGTGTTGAGACGGTGGCAATGCGCATGGCAGATGCTGACATCGACATCCCGGCTGGCACGGTAGTTGTGTCGATCGGGCATCGTGGCAGTCCTATTGCGGGTCTGCCATTCGACGACCAAACCGGGACGGTCCCCAACGAACAAGGGCGAGTCGTTGATCCGGTGACCGGCGAACCCGTTCGTGGCGCCTATGTTGTCGGGTGGATCAAACGAGGCGCACAGGGTGGGATCGGTATCAATCGAGGCGATTCTCAAGAAACGATTTTGACCTTGCTGAATGACCTGAACGATCCGGCGGTGCGCAGCACGGTGGGGAGTGTTCGTGCCTTTGGCCGGTACCTTCGTCGACGCGTGTCGCACCACGTGACAAGGCGAGTCATGCGGCGACTCGATGCGGCCGAACGGATGGCCGGTGAACCGGAGGGGCATCCGCGTCAGAAGCAGGCCAGTAGCACCAACACGTGAGCCGGGTCACCATGGCGGACCCGCTCTTGGAATACCGCGTTACAGACGTAGACTTTCGTCATGGATTCGCAGGGAATTGCAGACAAGTTCGCCAATCTCGGACTCACCTACGACGACGTACTCCTCTTGCCCGGAGAAACGGACGTCATTCCTAGCGAAGTTGATACCACTTCGCGGCTTACTCGAGAGATTTCTCTGCGCATTCCTTTGTTGTCGAGCGCCATGGACACGGTGACCGAATCGCGTATGGCCATCGCCATGGCACGCGAAGGCGGCATCGGCATCCTGCACCGAAATTTGTCGTCAGAAGATCAGGCGTACCAAGTTGATCTGGTAAAGCGCACGCAGACCGGCATGATCCCGAACCCCGTCACGATCGGTATTGAAGCGACCCTCGAACAACTCGACGAAATCTGCGGTGAATACCGCGTCTCGGGCTTGCCTGTCGTCGATGCCGACAACAAACTCCTCGGCATCATCACCAACCGTGACCTTCGTTTCACGCCGGTCGCTGAATGGCGCGACACCAAAGTCGGCGACGTGATGACGCCCATGCCACTCATCACCGGCCCCGAAGGCATCAGTCGTGAGGAAGCTTCGGCACTATTGCGCAAGCACAAGCGCGAACGCCTCCCAATCGTTGATGCCGAAGGTCGCCTCACCGGCTTGATCACGGTCAAAGACTTCGTGAAATCCGAGCAGTATCCGCTCGCAAGTCAAGATGCCGAAGGTCGCTTGTTGGTTGGTGCGGCCGTTGGTTTCTTCGGTGACGCATTCGAGCGGGCCGGTGGGCTGATGGAGGCGGGCGTTGACGTGCTCGTCGTCGACACAGCCCACGGCCACGCGACTGCGCTGCTGGAGATGGTGCGCAAACTCAAGGCCGATCGCGCCTTCGACGGTGTGCAGATCATTGGCGGAAACGTTGCCACACGGGCGGGCGCGCAAGCGCTCGTCGATGCGGGCGTCGACGCAGTCAAGGTGGGAGTCGGCCCAGGGTCGATTTGCACCACGCGCGTTGTCGCGGGTGTGGGCGTGCCGCAAATTACTGCCGTTTATGAAGCCTCCCTTGCGGCCAAGCGAGCGGGCGTCCCCGTAATCGCCGACGGCGGTCTGCAGTACTCCGGCGATATCGCCAAGGCGCTCGTTGCCGGTGCTGACACGGTCATGGTTGGCTCGCTTTTGGCTGGCTGTGAGGAAAGCCCCGGCGAACTCATCTTCGTCTCCGGCAAGCAGTACAAGGCTTACCGCGGTATGGGTTCTGTGGGCGCGATGGCATCGCGTGGCAAGAAGTCGTACTCGAAAGACCGCTATTTCCAGGCAGACGTCGCGAGCGACGACAAGATTGTGCCTGAAGGCATCGAAGGTCGCGTTGCTTACCGTGGTCCCTTGTCTACCGTTGCGCATCAACTCGTGGGTGGTTTACACCAGTCGATGTTCTACGTTGGTTCGCGCACCATTCCCGAATTGCAAGAAAAGGGGAAGTTCGTGCGCATCACGGCGGCCGGTCTCAAAGAAAGCCATCCGCACGACATTCAGATGACGGTTGAAGCTCCGAACTACACCATTTTGTGACAGTTTTCGACTTGCCGTAACGCGACTGGTTCGGACCTGACTAACCTTAGGTACGTGAGCATTGACATTGGCATGGCCAAACGCGGCCGACAGGGTTACCACTTCGACGACATCGCTATCGTTCCCAGCCGTCGCACGCGCGACCCCGAGGAAGTCTCGACGGCGTGGCAAATCGATGCCTACCGTTTCGAGTTGCCACTGATCGCTGCCCCAATGGACTCGGTGATGAGCCCAGAAACCGCCATTGCTTTGGGTCGATTCGGCGGTCTCGGTGTGCTTGATCTCGAGGGACTCTGGACCCGCTACGACGACCCGCAGCCACTGCTCGATGAAATCGCCCGCCTCGAAGGGGCACAAGCCACTCGCAGGCTCCAAGAGATCTACGCCGAGCCCATAAAGGCTGAACTCATCACCGAGCGTTTGCGCCAAGTGCGCGACGCAGGTGTGACCGTTGCTGGGGCGCTGTCCCCGCAACGCACGAAACAATTCGCTGACACGGTTGTCGCGGCCGGTGTCGACTTGTTCGTCATTCGCGGCACGACCGTTTCGGCCGAACATGTTTCGGGCCAGACTGAGCCGCTCAACCTCAAAGAGTTCATCTACGAACTCGATGTGCCAGTGATCGTGGGCGGATGCGCGACCCACCAGGCCGCCCTGCACCTCATGCGTACCGGCGCAGCGGGCGTTCTCGTCGGGTTCGGCGGGGGAGCGACCCACACGACGCGTTCTGTGTTGGGTGTCGCTGTACCGATGGCTTCGGCTGTTTCTGATGTTGCGGCCGCACGTCGCGACTATCTTGACGAGTCCGGTGGCCGTTATGTGCACGTGATCGCCGATGGCTCGATCGGCCGCAGCGGTGACATTGCGAAGGCAATCGCATGTGGTGCTGACGCGGTCATGATCGGTTCGCCGTTTGCACGGGCCACCGAATCTCCGGGCAAGGGCTTCCACTGGGGTGCCGAAGCGTGGCACTCGGTCTTGCCGCGTGGTGAACGAGTCGACGTTGGTACCGTCGGCTCGCTTGAACAAGTTTTGTTCGGCCCTTCGTCGGTTCCGGATGGCACGATGAATCTTGTTGGCGCGCTGCGTCGTTCGATGGCGACGACCGGATACTCGGAACTGAAAGAGTTCCAACGCGTCGAGATTGTTCTCGGCTAGGAACTGAGGCTGGCCCGCTCGGTTGAATCCGTGCGCAGTGTGTTGCGCGGCCTGTGCAAACGATCTATCTAACACTTTCGATGTCAGATGGGCTCGATGGCAGTTAGAATCGACCCATGCCACGCGTGAAGCAAGTCACACAGTTTGACCATGACGTCATCATCATCGGTTCGGGGTTCGGCGGAAGCGTTTCAGCTTTGCGGCTCACCGAGAAGGGATACCGAGTAGCAGTTCTCGAAGCGGGGCGTCGTTTCCTCGACCACGAGTTCGCGAAAAACTCCTGGCACTTGCGTGACTATTTGTGGGCACCGAAACTCAAATGCTTCGGCATTCAACGCATCGATCTCCTGCACGATTCCCTCATTCTCTCCGGAGCCGGAGTCGGTGGTGGCTCGCTCGTCTACGCGAACACCCTGTACGAACCGCTGGACCCCTTTTATGAGGATCCCGCCTGGGGGCATATCGCCGACTGGAAGAGCGAACTCGCACCCTATTACGACCAAGCCAAGCGCATGCTCGGTGTTTCGATCTACGACATCGAGACCCCAGCCGACAGAGTCCTTCGCGAGACCGCCGAGCGGATGGGCGTGGGGGGCACTTTCCACTACGCCCCCGTCGGCGTCACCTTCGGTAACGCGGGCGAACCGGTGGTCGACCCGTACTTCGGTGGTGTTGGGCCGACGCGAAACGCCTGCACCAACTGTGGCGAATGTATGACCGGTTGCCGCCATAACGCCAAGAACACACTCGTCAAGAACTACCTGTATCTTGCTGAAAACGCCGGCGCAGAGGTGCACGCCATGACAACAGTCACTCGTGTCCGTCCGTTGGCGTCGGGCGGCTACGAAGTGACGACCCGCCCCACTAACAAGCGCCGTGGGCGCACCACCAAACGCACGGCCGAGCAGGTCATCTTTTCGGCCAGCGCACTCGGTACTCAAAAACTCCTCCACGCGATGCGCGACGAAGGTTTCCTGCCGCGTCTCTCGCCGCGCCTCGGGGAACTCACTCGCACCAACTCCGAAGCCCTGATGGGGTCGGTTGCGATGGAACTCGACACTGATTATTCCGAAGGCGTCGCAATTACCTCGTCGATTCATCCGAACGAATACACGCACATTGAGCCTGTCCGATACGGCAAGGGCTCCAACGCGATGATGCTCGTCCAAGCGGCACTTGCGCCAGCCGACACCGGAAAGCCACGACTCTGGGTGTGGTTCCTCAACACGCTCAAACTCGCGCCGAAACTCTTCAAGGTGTACGACGCGCGCCATTGGTCGGAGCGAACCGTGATCGCATTGGTGATGCAAGCGCACAACAACTCGATCACGACCTACACCAAGAAAACCCGATTCGGAAAGCGCAAGTTGACCTCGAAGCAGGGGTACGGCGCACCGAACCCGGACTATATTCCCGAAGCGCACGAGGCGACCAAGCACATGGCGGACATCATGGGCGGTATCGCTGGCGGCACGATCGGCGAACCATTCGGGGTGCCGATGACTGCCCACTTCATGGGTGGCTGCGCGATCGGAGCCACGAGCGAGGAAGGCGTCATCGACGCGTACCAGCGCGTGTTCGGGCATCCGGGCTTGCACGTCATGGATGGTTCATCAATCAGCGCGAATCTGGGCGTGAATCCCTCACTCACCATCACGGCGCAAACCGAACGCGCCGTGGCGATGTGGCCGAACAAGGGCGACGCAGACCCGCGCCCAGAACTGGGCACGCAGTATCAGCGAGTTGATCCGGTGGCGCCGCGCTCGCCGGTCGTTCCCGACGACGCCCCAGCGGCATACCGTTTGCCGATCATTGAGCGATAGACGCAGAGCGCTCGTCAGAGAATTCGGAATACGCCGCCCGGCGTGAGTGCCACATTGACCGGTCGGTCATGTTTCTCGTACGGGACCTCGGGAACCAGTTCCTCTTCGAACACGATGGCGCAGGTAATCCCCACAAAGTCGACGAGCGCACGGTCGTAGTAGCCAGCACCTCGGCCGAGTCGCCGTCCCGAATGGTCAACGGCCAAAGCCGGGATGAACGCGATCGAACACGAGTCGAGAGCATCGGGGCCAAGCGGTTCGCCCGTGGGTTGAGCGATACCGAGAATCCCTTGCTTGACGTTACCGTCGTAGATCGCCCAGTCCATTGTTCGATCTGCGTTAGAGATCGGCACGATGACTTCGATTCCGCGCTCGTTCAGCAGTTCGAGTAGTGCCTTTGTGCCGGGTTCGGCAGGCAGGGAAAGGTAGCAAGCAACCCGTTTGGCAGAACCCAAAGCACGCCAAGAAGCAGCATGGTGGGCGATCGAATAGTCCGCATCTCGCAACTCTGTAGCGGTTCGCGCCCGCCGTTGTGTGAGGAATGTTGCCCTTTGTTTTTGCTTCAACTGCTTCACGGCGTCGCTCATAGGGTTAGCCTAGTCCGAATGGAAGGTCTACAGATCGCGAAAGCGCGGATGTCTCGCGCGGGCGTACCTCAGCAAGCAATCGATGTATTCGAGAACTTTTATCACCAGCTCGAACACGGCGCTACTGGACTGATCCCAGAATCGGACATCCTTCCGCTCGACAATGTTGACCGGGTGGCCGATCTGAGCTTCGATCGTGCCACGATGCAAGATGCCGCACGCCGCACGGTCGTCATCAAGCTCAACGGTGGACTCGGTGCGTCCATGGGGATGGAATGCGCCAAGTCGCTTCTCGAAGTTGCCGAGGGCGAAACCTTCCTTGACATCATCGTGGAGCAAATGCGCCATTTGCGCGCCGACTTGGGCGTCAACACGCCGCTCATGTTCATGAACAGTTTCCGCACTCAAGACGACACGCTTGCTGCCCTCGCGAAGTATGAGGACTTGCCGATCGAAGGCATCCCCCTGG
>SSHC01000074.1 GCA_008017265.1 Aeromicrobium sp. | reverse complement strand
CGACCTCGACCGATGCGCCGTCCTGGCGGATGGTCGCGGTCTCCGGGACAAGCTTGAGCAGCGCCCGCAGCCCGCCGCGGGCGCGGTCCATCGCCTTGTCCTCCAGCGCCTCCGCGATCGAGTAGAGGAACGCCAGCGCCGCGGCTTCTTCGACGTAGCCGAGGATCACCGCACCGATCGCGCTGATCGTCATCAGGAGACTGATCCCCAACTTGCCCGTGAACAGCTTCCGGATCGCGCCAGGGGTGAACGTCGACGCTCCCAGCAGCAGGCCGATCCAGAAGAGCACCTGCGCCGGGATCTCCATCCCGGACGACTCCAACGCCAGACCGGTCAGGAAGGCGACGCCCGAGAAGACCGGGACCATGATCCCGCGGTCCCGCCACCAGGGGCGCTCCTGTTCTTCGTCGACTGCTTCACCGACCGCGGTCTCGGTCTCGTCGCATCCGCACGCCGCGCTCACTCGCCCGCCCCCGTCCCGCAGCAGCCGGGCACGGCGCACTCGGCGTCGACGCACGGCGCGTGCTCATCGACGGCCAGCGTCACGTCCACGAGCGCCGTGAGCGCCGCCGCGAGATGCGGATCAGCGATCTCGTAGCGCGTCTGCCGACCCTCGGGCTCGGCGACCACGATCCCGCAGTCGCGCAGGCAGGTCAGATGGTTCGAGACGTTCGAGCGCGTCAGCTCCAGCTCGCGCGAAAGCACGGCCGGGTAGCTTGGGCCGTCGAGCAGGGTCATCAGGATGCGGGATCGCGTCGGGTCCGCCATGGCCCGGCCAAGCCGGTTCATGACGTCGAGGCGTGAAGCAATGGTCAGCATGCACTGAACTATACAGCGTGTGCTGACTCATTGTCGACTCGTCAGGGCTGCCGCACGCGCTCCGCGCGCTTGCCCTCGGGAACCGGGTTCACCTACTTGCGCCAGCGGGGCCACTTCGGCATCCCGCGGCCCCTCCAGGTCTCGACGAGGCACGCGACCCAACGGACGGACGCGAAGAGCCCGTAGCCGGCCCCGGTGAGGCCCACGGCAACCACGAGCCAGCGCCCGATGCCGAGCCACAGGCTCCCGTCCACGTCGAGGGCCCACTGAGCGCCTGTGATGAGCCCAGCGATGCCCATCCAGAGCCCAGCGACGACCACGACCACCGGCAAGAGGGCGAGGCGCATCGCAGCGGCAGCCGACCAGAGCTGTCGAGCCTCCAGCTTCGCCGTCGCGGCGATGATCCGCTCGGCGCGCTCGTTGGACGCGTCGAGGTTCGCCGTCATCGTGGCCGAGGCCTCCCCGGCGACCTGCTCGACGGCCTTCTCAACCCGTTCTTCGGCGCGCTTCTCGATCCGCTGCACGGCCCCGCCGACCTGGCTCACGAGCTTCTGGTTCGCCGCGGCCTGTGCCTTGAGTCCCTCAATCGCCGAGGCCGTAGCCGCGTGGTTCTTCTGCGCCTCGGCGACCAAACTCTGCGAGGCGGCGCTCAGCCGCTTCCCGTCGAGACTCTGCACGAACTCGCTGAGCGTGCTCTCGATCTCGCTCAGCCTGCTCTCGACGCTCTCGATCTGCGGTGACGTGCTGACGGACGGCTGCGAGGTCGACGCCCGGTCGATGCGCTTGCTCATCTCCTCGTCGCCGCCGCCGGAGTCGAACGAGAACAGCGAACTGCTCGCCGGAATCGCGTCCACTCTCGCGGGTATGAGCGTGAACCTCAACGGGGAGAGTCTGAAGGGCTCAGCCTCTAAGTCCGAGGCTGCCGCCAAGCATCTCGATGAGAGCCGGGCTAAGTTCGAGCGGGCCGCGAACGGTGCGCAGAAGGCCTGGCGGGAGTCGATCACTCAAGCCAGCGCCGAGGCGACGAGTGCGATCAGCACGGCCCGGGATCAGGCTGTGCAGTCGATCGAGAGGGCCGCTGCCGACGCCGGGGCCGTGGCAACAGCCAAGATTGACGCCGCGAACGAGCGGGCCGAAAAGATCATCGCCACAACGGCGAAGCTGGAGGCCCGTCAGCTTTGGTCTGTCGCCGCGTCGATGTGCCTCGCGCTGCTGCCGGTCGCAGTGATCGTCGCGGGTGTTTGGATGGCCGTCGCCGGGCTTATCACGGGCGCTCAGTGGGCCCTCGACGTGGACGGGAGCGTGTGGCTCGGGATCGGTCGCTGGCTCGTGGTCTCCATGGGCCTCGTCGGGGCCGGCTACGGACTCTTCGCGTCCGTCCGCTGGGTCGCCGGTCTCGTGGAGACCTGGAAGGGCCGCGGGATGCCGAGGTGGCCCCGTTGGCGGTGATGGCTGGATCCGATCGAGCTACCGGTTCCGATCAGCAGTCGAAGGATTTTCGCAGCAGCCAGTCCTGCGGCCTCGGTGCCGCCGCCGTAGCCTGACGAGCATCCCGGCCGTGACGGCCATCGCGACGGCGATCCCGGCACCGATGATCCAGGGATTGCCGAGGAGCCCTCCGACGCCTGCGAGTGCTCCGCCCGCCGCGATGAGCGGCAGGCCGCAGCAGAGCAGCAACGGAAGCGCGCAGCATGCCAGTAGGAGCAGCCCGGTCCCTGCGGCGACGATGGGACCGGCGCGCCGTTCGTCGCGGTCGTGATCGGCGCTCATCGTCTGCACCTCTTCCGGATGAGATCTCCCCGATTGCATGCGTTGCCGTTCATGCGCAGCACGAGAGCAGTGACGGGTCGGTGGTGAAGGACTTCGCGGCGATCCGGATGCCTTCGGTCATGGTCAGGTAGGGGGCCCAGGCGTCGGCGACTTCGGCGATGGTCTTGCCGAGCACGTGGACGCCTGCGGCGGCGAGTTCCCCGGCGTCCTTGGCGACGGCGGTGAGGCCGAGGATCTCGCTCGTATCGGCGTTCACGACGATCTTGATGAACCCGCGGGTGTCGCGGTTGATCACCGCCCGGGGCACATACTCCAGGGGCAGCACGCGGCAGTCGCAGCGGATCCCCGCGGCGACGACCTCCTTCTCGGTCATCCCGACCGCGCCGATCGCCGGTCCGGTGAACGTCACCCGCGGCAGATGGGAGTAGTCGACGGACCGGTCGGCGTCGGCGAACGCGTTCTCGGCGACGAGGGTGCCGTGGTGGGCCGCGACGTAGACGAACTCCGGGTGCCCGGTCACGTCGCCCGCGGCCCAGATCCGCGGGTTCGACGACTGCAGATGGTCGGAGACGACCACCTCGCCGGAGTCCCCGGTCTTCACCCCGACCGCATCGAGGTTCAAGCCGTCGGTGACGGGACGGCGTCCGAGGGCGACGAGCACCTGGTCGGCGCGGAACTCCTGCGAGCCGCCGGACACGTCCGCGGTAACCACGACCTGCCCGGTCGCCGCGTCCCGGGACACCCGGGTCGGCACCGCGCGGCGGACCACTCGGATGCCCTCGTCGGCGAACACCTCCTGCAGTGTCCGGGACACCTCCGGCTCCTCCTTCGACGCGAGCCGGGACCGCACCAGCACGGTGACCTGGGAGCCGAGGCGGGCGAACAGCTGCGCCTGCTCCAGGGCAACGTAGCCGCCGCCGAGCACCAGCATCGACTCGGGGACCTCGGTCAGGTCCATCGCCGTGGTCGAGGTCAGGTACCCGGCCTCGTCCAGGCCGTCGATCGGCGGAGCCCACGGCCGCGCACCGGTGGCGACCAGGTAGTGCTCGGCCTCGATCGTCTCGACCGCTCCGTCTGCGGCGGTGACCTCCAACACCGGCGCGTCCGGGGTGCCCGCGAACCCGGCGTCTCCCCGCCGGACGTGCCACCCGTATGAATCGGCGACGTCGGCGTACTTCTCGCCCCGCATCGTCTCGACCAACGCCTGCTTCCCGGCGATCAGCGCGGGCATGTCCACTGGGCCTGCCGTCGTCGCGATCCCCGGGAACCGGTCGGCGGCGTCGGCGGCGACGTGCCGTGCATCGGCGGCGGCGATGAGGGCCTTCGACGGCACGCAGCCCGTGTTCACGCAGGTGCCGCCGAGCGTGCCACGCTCGATCATCGCCACCGACTTCCCGAGCATGGTCGCGCGAATCGCGGCGGCGAACGCTCCGCCGCCCGATCCGATGATGGCGAGATCGTACTTCGTAGGCATCGCTGCTCCCGTCAAGGCTTGGACTTCTGTTCCGTTTCAGCCATACTGGACCTTCCAGTGCAGGGGAAGGTCAAGCGTGGCCCCTGCCGAATGATCGGAGGCCGCAATGCGCATCGGAGAACTCGCCGAACGCGCGGGCACCACCTCGAAGACGCTCCGGTTCTACGAAGAGCAGGGACTGCTGCCCCCGGCCGACCGGACGCCATCCGGGTACCGCGACTACGCGCCCGACGCCGTCGCCCGGATCGACTTCGTTCACCGTGGCCAGGCCGCAGGCCTCACCCTCGCCCAGATCCGCCAAATCCTCGACATCCGCGACAGCGGCCACGCGCCCTGCGAGCACGTGCGAGACCTCCTCGACGCGCGCCTGGCCGAGATCGAGCAGCAGATCGCCCAGCTCACCGCCCTGCACGGCACCATCGCCGACCTCCGGCACGACGCCGCGCACCCGGACCCCGTCACATGCAGCCCAGACCAGGTCTGCCGGTACCTGTAGAGGGACGCGGACCGAGAAAACGAGAGCCATAACACGAACATGCGCTATGAGAACCCCGCATACATGGTAGAAGACGCAGGAGCTGCGGACCTCATCTCTCGTGGGCGACTCCAGTTGGGTATTAGTCGAGGATCACCGGAACAGGTAATTGAGGGCTACCGCCATTTTGGTTACGATCCGGAACCCGACGATCCAAGCGGTGCCACGATGGCGCGCGAAAAGACCGCTCGCTTTCTTGAATTGCTTGAAGGCAAGGGTTTTGCTCAGCCCAACCCTCGCCCGATGTTCCCGAATCCAACGGGGCTCTTGCGGCTCGAACCGCATTCGCCCGGTTTACGTGAGCGAATTTGGTGGGGCGCCGGGTCTCGAGCAACAGCCGAATGGACAGCCCAGATGGGCATGAACATGATGAGTTCGACGCTGATCACAGAAGACGCCGGTGTCCCGTTCCATGTCTTGCAGGCTGAACAGATCCGCTTATATCGCGACGCGTGGCAGCAAGCGGGCCACACGTTCGAACCGCGTGTATCGGTGAGTCGTTCGATTTTCCCGCTCATGGATGACCGCGACCGTGCGTACTTTGGAGTCAACCGCGAAAATCGCGATCAGGTTGGATTCATCGACGGTGGAAAGGCCACCTTTGGTCGTACCTACGCCGATGTGCCAGACAAGCTCGTCGAACAATTGGCGAAGGACGAGGCCATTCAAGCGGCCGACTCGCTCTTGTTGACGATTCCGAACCAATTGGGCGTTGACTATTGCGCGCACGTTTTGGAATCGTTTGCGAAGCATGTTGCGCCCGGGCTCGGTTGGACCCCAGCCCCTAGACCGGAGCCGGAACCGCAGCAGGGGGAACTGTCCGGCGAGGTCCCAGACGCAAGGAATAATTGAGGCATGATCATAGGTCCGCAGCGCGTTAAAATCCGGACGTACACCGCCGGTGACGCTAAGGCGACTTTGGCGATTTTTACGAACGCGATCACCGAAACTGCCACTGCCGACTACTCGCCAGAGCAAATTGAAGCGTGGGCCCGCCCCGGAAAGCATGAAGCAGTGGCGTGGCACCTTGCCTTGCACAAACGCAACAGTTTTGTCGCGACCGTGAATGGCGAAGTAGCGGGCTTCTCCGATGTCGACGATCACGGCTATGTGGACATGCTTTTCGTGGCCCCCAAGCACCAGCGAAAAGGAGTTGCGTTTCTTCTCCTGCGCGAGGCTGAAAGGCGAGCGAGGGAAACTCGTGCGACGAGCCTCACTGTGAACGCGAGCATTACCGCACTTCCGTTCTTCGAAAGACAGGGCTTCGTTGTTGAGGAAAAGCAAGAAAACGTGAGGCAAGGCGTCATGCTCGTGAGTTATCGAATGCGCAAAGTCCTCGATTGAAAAAGGCTCAAAAGCGAGTGCGTTTGGAGAGCGGAATTAGGCTTGATACATGGCATTTCTCCAGTGGGGCTCCCGGACCAACGAGACGGTTAATGCGTGGGCGTCGAAGGTGGACGGCCCCACTGGGCTGGCGGCACGAGACGCCACTGGCGCGCTCGTTCTTGCTGTTCGAGTTCTGCGCTGGCCAACGCTTTTCCTGTTGGTCATCACCGCACCGATCCTGATCGCACCGGGACTCATTGCGGGGCTGAGCGACGGTCCGGTAGCAACAATTGCAGCGATTGTGCTGGCCGTGGAGGTGATCGTGTGGGGGGCGTTTTCTTGGCGCAGGCTTCAGATCCTGCGTGCGATTGAGGATCCTGAAGACCTTGCGACTCAAATCGGGGTGGCTGCACAGATGAGCGGGCGGCCGGCCGAAATCGCAGGCGAACTCACGAGCTTGGCGAAACAAGGTGGCGTGAAACTCATGTCCCGCCTTCGCGCAATGTGGTCTAGGAAGGACCCAGACGTTGTGTGGATTCGCAACGTCAGCGACTTGGATCGAGCGCGGTGGTTTTTTCCGCCCACGATCGGACACACCGCGCTGATGGCGGTGGCGATGCTGTGGCTCGTGCCGGTTTCCGCCGTTGTGGGATTCTTGCTTTTCGTTGCAGCAATCGCCAATTAACCGGCTAGGCGGTCTTGCGAGGCAGCGTCAGTGACGCAAGCGTGAGGAATCCCAAGGCGAAAATCACTTGAACGCCGACTTTGACGAGAAGCTCGCTTGAGACGTCCGACTCAGTGGTGACAATGTCGAACGCGTCGATCAAGTGACTCAAAGGCAGCATTTCTGACAGCCAGTACAGCGGCGCGACCATCTGATCGCGTGGTACCAGCAATCCGCACAAGAGAAACTGCGGAATGATCGCTAAAGGCATGAATTGGACCGCTTGGAACTCGGTTCGTGCAAAAGCTGAAGCGAGCAGACCGAGCGCGGTTCCGACAATCGAACTCACTACGGCGAGAAACAGAACCCCCCACGGTTGCGCAAGGTCCAGCCCGAGCAGCCATACGCCCACGGCGGTAGTGATCACGGCCTGGACAAATGAGGCAATGCTGAGCGCGAGCGTGTATCCAGCGATCAGTTCACCGCGCCTGATCGGTGTCGTCATGAGGCGTTCGAGTGTGCCTGAAGTTCGCTCGCGAACCATCGTGACAGAGGTGATGAGGAAGAAGATCGTGAAGGGAAAGAGCCCAATCAACGCGGGGCCGATGTGGTTGAAAATATCGGGCCGAGATTCGTATACCCAGTAGAAGACACTGAGTAGTAAAGCCGGCATCACCACGATGAGCGCCATACTGCGGTGGTCGTGAGACAACTGCTGTGCCACGCGCAGTGCTACAGCGAGTGTGCGTTTCATGAGACGCTCCCTTGCGCGAGCCGCACGAACGCCTCATCAAGATCGGAGGTTCCGGCCTGTGCGCGCAATTGTTCGGGCGTTCCGTCGGCCAGAATTGCGCCGTCGCGAAGCAACACAACCCGATCGCATTGAGCGGCCTCGTCCATGACGTGACTGGAGACGATCAAAGTTTTTCCCTCGTGGGCGAGTCGCGCGAAGAGTGACCACAAGTCCGCCCGTAAGACCGGATCTAGGCCAACGGTCGGCTCGTCGAGGAGTAAGACATCCGCACCTGTAACGAGAACCGAAGCAAGGCCGACACGCGCCCGTTGACCGCCGGACATCGTGCTGACAAGTTGGTGGGCTTGTCCGCTGAGGTCGACACGGGCCAGCGCTTCATCGACGTCTGCCGTAGGCCTTCGCGAAAGCGTCGCGAAATGTCGAACGTTTTGGGCAGCCGTGAGGTCGGGGTAGATCGATCCGCCTTGGGTCAGGTAAGCGACTCGCGAGCGGTTGCTTTTCGAGCCGGCTGGTGTGCCAAGCACGTTGACACTGCCGCCAGCGGTCACCTGAACGCCCGCGATAGAGCGAATGAGGGTTGATTTTCCTGAACCGCTCGGGCCAATAATTCCCGTAATAGCGCCTGAATCGATCATGAGGCTCAGGCCATTGAGCACGCGTGAACCCCCTCGAGTGACATTGAGTTCGCGTACCTCAATCGCGTCGCCCACGACTTCATTCTTGCACCACGGTGAAGGAATTTCTGCCTGTCAGATCAGGGAGACGAGCCACTGGTCGCGTCGCGTAGGCTTAGAGGGTGACGCTCGATACCGTTGACCTCGCCGCCGATACGCCCGATAACGAACAGCCGTGGGCTGAGTTGGGCCTCAAAGAAGACGAATACCAAGAAATCCGCAGTATCTTGGGGCGCCGTCCTACGAGCGCTGAACTTGCGATGTATTCAGTCATGTGGAGCGAGCACTGCTCCTACAAGTCGAGCAAGGTGCACCTCAAGAAGTTCGGTGAACTTCCGCAAGAGACCCCCTTGGGTAAAACCCTTGCCGGCATTGGCGAGAACGCTGGTGTGATCGACGTTGGTGACGGCTATGCCGTGACGTTCAAGGTCGAGTCCCACAACCACCCCAGTTACGTCGAGCCGTATCAAGGTGCCGCTACCGGCATCGGCGGTATCGTTCGTGACATTTTGGCAATGGGTGCTCGCCCTGTCGCGGTGATGGACCCATTGCGTTTTGGCCCTCTCGACGCGCCTGACACGAAACGTGTCTTGCCGAGTGCCGTGGCCGGTATTGGGGGATACGGCAACTGTCTTGGTTTGCCGAACATCGGTGGCGAAGTTGTCTTCGACGACACCTACATCGGGAACCCGCTCGTCAACGCTCTGTGCGTCGGCGTGCTTCGCCACGAAGACCTACACCTCGCGCACGCGAGCGGCGTCGGCAACAAGGTTGTTTTGTACGGGGCTCGCACGGGTGGTGACGGTATCGGTGGCGTGAGCGTGCTCGCCTCCGAGACCTTCGACGAAGACGGACCAGCGAAGCGTCCGAGCGTTCAAGTCGGTGACCCGTTCATGGAGAAGTTGCTCATCGAATGCACTCTTGAACTGTTTGCCGCCAAGGTGGTTCACGGTATTCAAGACCTCGGTGGTGCGGGGCTTTCCTGCGCGACAAGCGAACTCGCGAGTGCCGGCGACGGCGGTATGCACGTTGAACTCGATCTTGTTCCGCTTCGCGATTCGTCGTTGTCACCCGAAGAGATCTTGATGAGCGAAAGTCAAGAACGCATGATGGCGGTCGTTGAACCGAAGCATCTTGATGAGTTCATGGCGATTTGTGAGAAGTGGGATGTCGAAGCCGTCGCGATCGGTGAAGTTACCGAAGGTGATCGACTCCAGATCACGTGGCATGGCGAAAACGTCGTCGACGTTCCGCCGCGATCAGTCGCGCACGACGGTCCTGTCTACCACCGGCCGTTGGCTCGCCCGGCAAGTCAAGACGCTTTGCAGGCCGATGCGGCTGAGAAACTCGCGCGTCCCAACACGGGCGAAGAACTCGCGGCGCAGGTGCGCCAGGTAGTGACCAGCGCGAACATGGCAGACAAGTCGTGGGTGACAAATCAGTACGACCGGTACGTCCTCGGCAACACGGTCATGTCGCAACCAGAAGACTCCGGCATGATCCGCCTCAGCACCGATAGCAACCGTGGCGTTGCTGTCTCCACTGACTGCAACGGTCGTTTTGCGCAACTCGATCCATACGCCGGTGCCCAGTTGGCGCTCGCCGAGTCGTATCGCAATGTTGGTGTCGCTGGCGCGCTTCCGCTGGCCGTCACCGACTGCTTGAACTTCGGTTCGCCCGAAGACCCAGCCGTGATGTGGCAGTTTGAGCAGGCCACGAGCGGCCTCAAAGACGCGTGTGCGGTGCTGGGTATTCCCGTGACGGGCGGAAACGTGTCGTTCTATAACCAGACAGGGGAGACTGCAATCTTGCCGACTCCTGTTGTTGGTGTTCTGGGTGTCATCGGTGACGTGCGTAAGCGAATCAAGCATGGGTTCGTGAGCGAAGGCGCCCACGTTCTTGTTCTTGGTGAAACCAACGAAGAGCTTTCTGGGTCGACCTGGGCGCATGTCGTGCACGGTCACTTGGGCGGTTTGCCTCCGGCAGTCGATCTCGAAGCTGAGCGAAACCTAGCGAACTTGATGGTTGCGGCCTCAGAAAAGGGTCTCGTTGAGTCGGCGCATGATCTTTCTGACGGCGGACTCATTCAAGCTCTCGCCGAGTCGTCGTTCCATCAAGGAATCGGCGTCGTCGTTGAGTTGGACGATCCCTTCATCGACCTGTTTAGTGAGTCTTCGGCGCGTGCCATGGTGGCTGTTCGTCCAGAGAACCACGAAGCGTTTGTCGAACTTGCGGATTCGTTTGACGTGAGTTTGGCCACGATCGGTTTGACGGGCGGAACGAGTCTGACGGTAGATGGTCAGTTCGTCATCGATGTTGCTGAACTTCGGGCCGATTGGAAGGCCACCTTGCCGGCCGTTCTCGGCACGATTATCTGAGCAACTTTTTCACACTGGATAACTAGTTCCTTGGTACCACCGTGTTACTCATGTTACTGATGTGACATAAGTGGTTCGTGTTACAGAAGTTATGCTCATTTTTCTAGTTATTCAGGGCTATTTGGGCTATCGCCCCTAGGCAACGTCTTGTCGCGCCCGTAACCTTGAGACATACCGCTTACTACGACCTCGGAAGCACGATGACAGAACCCTTGGATGCCCGCCTTCGCGACGATGACGCACTTGCCGAAATTGACTT
>SSHC01000050.1 GCA_008017265.1 Aeromicrobium sp. | reverse complement strand
GTTCCAACCGGTGATGATGCTGCTCTATCGCTACGGTAAAGTAACCAAGGTTGTCACGGGCTGTGGCGCAGTTTGGTAGCGCACATGACTGGGGGTCATGGGGTCGCAGGTTCAAATCCTGTCAGCCCGACAATGTCCGGATAGGTGAAATTGGCTGCAATTTCAACCTTTTTGGCGCAAGCGCCTCGAAGTATGAATCTCATATTTCGAGGCTTTTTTGCGTTGAAAGCACACGCTTCCACTACTTAGTGCTGCTCAGCATTTCTTGAAAGTCGCTGACGAAGCGTTGCGCGAACAACCGGGAGACGTGTACGGCGTCGTAGTAGACGAGCGTTGAACCCTTGACGACGTCGCAGGTTCCTGCAGTGCAAATGTGGTGATCGAGGGTCAAGACGCCAGCTTGAGTGTTTTCGTCGGCAGCCACCCGTGCGGGTGCTGATTCGGCAAATTCGGAGTTAAAGGTGAATGCGCATTTACGGGCATCGCGGATTTCCAGTAAGCAGGTAACTGGATCGTGCGGGGCGCGAGCCCAGCCAGGAACAACGACTACCCGGATCGAATGGCGGGTAAAGCGATCTATCGTGGTGCGCCAACCGTCAAGTACGACGGGCGCTGAGTCCCTGACCGAAAGCAATGTGCCAGATTCTCGATCGTAAACCTGCATGGCAGGGTCAACCCCGGCGACGAGCACGACAAGGTCGGGCTTTTCAGCAATGGTTCGGTTAATTGATTCTTCTCGGAACTCATCACATTGGGTGTATTCGATCTTGCGGATGCGTTCATAGAGAGTGACGTTTGCTGGCGTACAACTGGACTTGACCCACGCATGGAATTCCCAGCCCTCGGCTGAAGCGGCATCACTCAATGGATTGAGCACATTTCGTGCCAAACTGTCGCCTAGCAAGACGACTTTTGACGAGGATTTTTCAGCACCAAACGAGCAATCCTGAAGCTGGCCATTTTCGAATCCGAACGCACAACCCGAAATGATTTGGTTTTCGGCTTGCTCTTCTTTGGCCTTGAGCGGATCGGGCGTCACAACCACACTTTGGCCGACGTCGTTGATAAATGTGCCGACGCTCTGCTTCGTGATGTTCGTGAATGCCAAGGCAGTGACCGCACTCAAGGCGATCAGTGTTAATCCCATGCCGAGCGAATACCAAGGTTTCGATTTCAACACGTCCGAAGTGCGTGCGGGAGTTTCCACATAGCGGTAGGTGATGCCGGCCAATAGAATCGACACGACAACGAGCCCGCTAGTAACGATCCATCCGGCGGGCGCGAAATAGTAGCCTCCGATGATCAAGATTGGGAAGTGCCAGAGATACAGGGAATAGGAAGTGTCGCCAAACCATTGGGCGACGCGATGTTCCAATACTGGGGAAAGAAACGTGCGCCGGCTGTTATCGAGCCCCGCGAGGATGAGCGCAGCGGCGGCCAGCGTGGGAATGACTGCTGCCATTCCGGGGTAGTTTCCAGATTCCTTTCCGCTGAGAACGATCACTGACCCTAAGAAGCCAAGGAAGCCAATCGCCGCAAGGAGATTGCTGAATCGGCCAACCCGTGATGTCAGCCAAGGAGTCCCCGCAGCTAGAAGTGCGCCGAGAGACAACTGCCAGACACGAGAGGGTGTGCCGTAGTAGGCGAGCGGTTGATTCGTCTGCAAAATCCAGACGGAGTATGAGAACGAAACGACACACACGAGCCCGCTTGCTAAGCCAACGTACGTACGTAGGCTAACGGGATTTCGTGGACGTAGGCGCACTGCAACGACTCCCGCGGCGGCCACAAGCAATGGCCACACGAAATAGAACTGCTCTTCCACGCCAAGCGACCAAAAGTGAAGGAGCGGGCTGACGTGTTCGGTGTCGGCAAAATAGTCTGCTTGTGTCAGTGCGAAGTGCCAGTTTGCGGCAAAGAACGATGACCAAATCACGTCCGTCAGGGTGGACAGCCGCCAATGGACAGGCAAAAGAATGAAAGCAGCGAACGCAGTCGCCATGAGAACCATTGCAGACGCAGGAATGAGTCGACGTGCCCGCCGAGACCAAAAATCAAGGAGCGAGATGCGCTATCGTTTCTCAAACTCGCGCACGAGGAGTCCGCTAATCAAAAAACCGGACAGGACGAAGAACAAATCAACGCCGATGAATCCACCAGCAAGACCTGCAACACCCGCATGGGCCGCAACGACCGAGAGGACCGCGAGGGCACGCAATCCTTGGATGTCTGCACGAAAACCCGAACCGACGATTAAGGCGACAGTCTTAGAATGTCCCGATTGATCGCCGCGAACGTCCCGACGGGGGCGTCCTCGGCGGGTCTCTCTACTGTTCGTCGTCATGATCGTGGCGTGTGCTTCCGGTTTTCGCATGGGAGAAGTGCTGCCGCGGCAGGTTGTCAATAACCAAAGAGTTGGGGATTCAAGTCGAAGTCCGCAAAACACTCCTACGCAAAACTACCGCTTCGACACGGAGCCAGTCTCAACCAGGTGATTTTGGGAGCTCGAGTCGAACGGCAGGCACCGCAGAATCGGCCTTGAAGCGGTTGTCCTACAGATTTGCGATGCGGGCGAACGATCCCTCTCTCGAAACAAGGATCACCAGCCCACAGCGTTCTTCCTGATAAGCGATGCTGCATAGTCGAGCCAGGCAGGGTCATCGTTGAGGCAGGACAAGGTTCTATATGAGTCTGCGTCGCCGCCGCCATCGACGAATAATTCGCGTCCCGCTATGCCTAACTCGTGAAGAGTCTCGAGGCAATCGGTCGTGAAGCCTGGCGACACGATTGCGGGTGCTTTAATACCCGCCTCATGGAGTTCTTCGAGACGCGGTTGCAGGTACGGCTTGACCCATTCGGTACGTCCGAATCGAGATTGGAACGCGATTTCAAAGTCGTCTTCTGTCCAACCCAGTTCACGTGAAAGGAGCGCGCCAGTTACGTGGCATTGGTTAATATAGGGGTCGCCTTCCTCCACGAAGCGCTTTGGCAATCCGTGAAAACTGAGGATGATGCGATCTGGGGTGTGGGGGAGTGCGTCCAATTGGCGTCGAACATTCGCAGCAAGAACCGTAATGTATTCGGGGTCGTCAAAATAGGGATGCACGAATCGCAAGGTGGGTGAATACTTTTTGGTCGGCAGGCCCTTGCGGCGGCTTCTGCCGAGTGTCTCGAATATGACTGCATCGTAAATAGAAGCCGTAGTGCTGTTGGAGTATTGAGGGAACAGTGGCAGCGTGATGATCTTTCGCAGGCCTTCGGCCTCGAGTTTGCGCACGGCTTGGGCGATCCCCGGTTCGCTGTACGCCATCCCGAGTTCGACGCGGAAGCGTTCGCCGAGACGATCTTGAATGCCGTCTCGTTGAGCGATAGAAGTCCGTAATAGCGGTGAACCTTCTTCAGTCCAGATTTCTACGTAGTGCTTGGACACACTTCGAGGTCGGAACGGCAGGACCGCGCCATGAAGAATGGGGAGCCAACGGGCACGAGGCAGGTCAATCACTCGATCGTCGGACAAGAAATGCCTCAAGTAGCGGCGGATCTCTTTAACTTCAGTACTGAGTGGCGAGCCAACCTGGCCAAGAACGACACCGATTTGAGCACTCATTTACCCTCCTCGTTGAGTGAGTCTGGAACGCGTTGGGAGCGTTCCGGTCGGTGGCGTCATCGCGCGTATGCATACGCGTGGCGCGCACCGAGGCATTTCTATCACCAGCAGAGATCCCGGAACGCACCGGGTTCAGACATATTTCGTCATTGTGTCAGAAAACTGTTGAGTGATTCGTGCCCCTAGGTTGCAGGTACGCTTAGAACGATTCGGCGTTGGGCGATTCGGGGGTCAACTCGACGGAAGCATGTATCGAGATTTACTCACGGAATGAGGCGCGCCATGGAAACACGGAACGTTACGCGACGCCAAACGAAGGTTCTGGTCCATGACATTCGCCTAGCGATTCTCGATGAACTCAAAGAGAACGGCTATGCCGGAGTCACCTTTGAAGGCGTGGCCCGTCGCGCAAGGACGAGCAAACCTGTCCTCTATCGTCGCTATTCTTCGCGTGCTCACATGGCGCTTGATGCATGGACGTGGTCATCGCCTGTCAAGATGCCGAAGCGGTCCAAAGGGTCACTTCGTGCCGATTTGATTGCGATTCTTGAAGCGCTCCAGGATTACAACAAGGCAGCGGGCGCGGCCTCTTTCCGACGGATGATCGCTGAAGCCGATGACGATCTGATGAAAGAAATGACCGAGATGACCGCGGAGAATTCGCGGGACGCAATTCGAATGGCGTTACAAGCCGCGTACGAACGCGGTGAAATCTCGGGTAACACGCTCGCGGCGCCACTTGAGTTTTTGCCAATTGTGCTCTTCCGTCATGACGTGTTTTTTCGGCGGCCACCGTACGACAAGAAAGCAACTGAAGCGCTCGTTGACGAAATTTTGTTGCCAGTTTTCGGCGCTTTGGTGACGCCTGCGCCGAGGTGAAGGCCCCCGGCTACGATTCAGTTGTGTCGAAAGTTCGCCGGTTGCTGCACCCCATAGTGCAAAAGATTCAGCAGGTCTCGGCCTGGGCAGGTGCGATCAGCCCAGACACAAGCTCGGCGCAGCGTTTCGGTCACCTCGGCTGGGGGACCCTCATCGCGTTCCCGCAGGGCAGCATCTTTGGCGAGCAGTCGATTCATATCGGCGATAACACTCTGATCAGTCGCGACGTGACCATGTCTGTTGGCTATATGCCAGGTGTTCCGACGCTGCCCGACTCTGGGCTCACGATTGGAGCCAGATGTGTCGTCGGTGCCCGAAGTACCATCACTGCCCATGGTCGAATCGATATTGCTGACGATGTTTGGCTTGGTAAAGACGTGTTTATCTCTGACGCGAGTCACGGCTATCAAGATCCGAACGTCCCGATTGGACGCCAAATGGGTCAACATCAACCCGTTTCTATTGGCGCGGGCTCGTGGATTGGCCACGGCTCGGTGATCTTGCCTGGCACCCAGATCGGAAAGCAGGTCGTCGTGGCGGCTGGGGCTGTGGTCCGCGGCGACATTCCAGACCACAGTGTCGTTGCTGGTGTGCCAGCACGAATTGTTCGTCGATTTGAACCTGGGATTGGCTGGGTCAGTTCCTCGGGCGACGTTCGGCCGATCATTGATTTCGAAGAGGCGGCCCAAGGCTTAGCCGGTCTCGATTCTGCTGTTGAGGGATTCACCGGACCGCGACCCGCAGTAGGCGGAGAATAGCGCGTCGCACACGGCCGACCTTCGCATCGAGTCGTCACAATCTACGTGTAGTTCTTCCGATCTATCGGCGGTAAATCGATGACTGAGACGAACCTGACACGGTTTTATTGCACTCCGCCCGAAAACTTGAAACAGTTTCGCGATACTCTCACTAGGTAGATTGCCCCAACGCCGTGGCCTTTCCTTTGGCGCGACGTTGTAACAAAGTGCGAGCGGGTGCTCGAAGGAGAGGACAAGGCATACCAATGGTGGACGTTGACAAGGTCCTAGATGAAGCAGGGCTGAATAACCCACACGTGCGTGAATATGTGAAGCATTGGGCTGGAATTACCAAGCCAGAGCGCATTGAAGTTGTGAGTGCATCCGATGATGCGCGACTGATTCAAGAATCGCTTGAGGCAGGTGAAATCCAGCCCGCGGGTGAAGGACTTTACTACTCGCAGAGCTACTACAAAGACACTGCTCGCTCCGAAGAGCGCACGATCGTCGCCACGAACGACCCTGCAGATAAGGGCGCTTACAACAACTGGCGTAATGCTGCTGAAATGACACCGCTGCTCACCGAGCGCATGACTGGCGCTTCGGCTGGCAAGACCATGTACGTCATTCCTTACTTGATGGCGCCTCCCGGTTCGCCACTTGAAGAATTTGCTGCTGGCGTCGAACTGACCGATCACCGCACCGTGGTTCTACACATGATTCGGATGGCTCGAGTCAATGTCGATTTCATTGAGAACTTGAAGGATCCTTCCAAGTTCGTTCGCGCAGTCCACGTGACGGGCGATTTGCCAAACCTCGGTCAAGGTACACCTGAAGATCAGCGTTACTTCGTCACGGTTGCTGACGAGCGTACGATTTTGCACTTCGGTTCTTCCTATGGTGGAAATGCGCTCTTGGGCAAGATCGCTCACGGACTCCGTCAGGCCTGCTACGACGGTTACGCCTCGGGCAAGTTCCTCGCCGAGCAGTTCATGCTTTTGGGCATCACTGACAAGGAAACAGGCAAGCGCTACCACATTTGTGGTGGTTTCCCGAGCGCTTCGGGCAAGACGAACCTCGCGATGACGCTCGCGCCAGACGCTTTAGGCGATCGTTACACAGTTGAGTTCTACGGTGACGACATTGCTTGGCTCTGGGTGGACGAAAACGACGGCAAGCTCTACGGCCTCAACCCCGAGTTCGGTGCCTTTGGTGTCGCCAAAGACACGAACGAAGTCACTAACCCTGTCGCGCTCGACTCGATCGCTGAAGGAACCGGAACGCTCTTCACGAACGTTGCCTACAACTCCAAGACGCAAGAAGTCTGGTGGGAAGGCCGTACCGACGAGCCACCTGCTGATCTCGACGGCTGGTTGGACTGGAAGGGCAACGTCATTGCGGATCGTTCGGAAGCTGAAAAGGATGAGCCTTGGGCACACCCGAACAGCCGTTTCACCACGACGTTGGCGAACGTTCCGAATGTGGCTCCCGACTTTAACGATCCGAAGGGCGTGCCGATCGACGGCATCATCTTCGGTGGTCGTACCCGCGACCGCGAGCCACTCGTGCGCGCGATCGATGACATTGCTGAAGGCGTCTACGACGGTCTGACGCTCGGCGCTGAAGCTACCTTCGCGGCTGAAGGCGTTGAAGGCCAGTTGCGTTACGATCCCATGTCGATGCGTCCATTCATGGCTTACCCAGAAGGCCGCTACGCAGCCCACTGGCTCAAGATCATCGGTGACGTCAAGAACAACAAGCCGGTTTTCGCACACGTCAACTGGTTCCAGCGCGACGCCGAAGATGGACACTTCCTGTGGCCGGGTTACCGCGAGAACCTTCGTGCGTTGCTCTGGCTCATGGAGTACCGCAACGGTGAAGTTACCGGAAACAAGACGCCCGTTGGTGTTATCCCAACCAAGGAAGAACTTAACCTTGATGGGCTCGAAATCGATGCCGATGATCTCGACAAGCTCTTGACGATCGATACCGATCGTTGGCGCCAGGAGATGGGCTTCCGTCAAACGCATCTCGAGCAGTTCCCTGAACTGCCCGAAGCAATCTGGGAAGCTCATCGTCGAGTTGCTGCAGATCTGGACGCTCAAGCCTGAGCGCTCACACACTGAACATGATGGTGTCGCGGATTTAGTCCGTGACCCCATTGTGTTGAGCAGCCTCAGGAGGATTCGCACGGGCCGTTAGGCTTAGAGTGCACTTAAACCCTGAATGGGAGAAAACGTGATCAAGCGAATTACGCGCCTCATGATTCTGTTGTTTGCGTCCTTGCTGACTGCTGTGGCGATTGCGCCGGGCGCTTTCGCGCACGCTGGCCTAACCGGTGTTGAACCCGCTGACGGCTCCCATGTCTCGCCAGGGCCTACTGAGGTTGTGTTGAGTTTCAGTGAAGTACTGAAAGAACCAGGCTTCGCGAGCGTTACTCGCGATGGTGAGCTAGACGAATCGTGGTCGTACGCTCTGGCTGAAGAAAAACTAGTTGTGACCGCGAAATCCGGCGCCAAGATTCTGCCAGGGGATTACGTAGTCGCCTATCGTGTGGTCTCGGCAGATGGCCATCCAATTAAGGGAACCACCACTTTTACGGTCGATTCTCCCGAATCTTCCACGAACGCAACACCTTCTCCCATTGTTTCGGCAACGGCTCCCGCAACCGAGACACCAAGTGATTCTGACGACGAAGCAGGCGCTCCGGGCGGATTCGCCTCGTTCCTGAAGTCCCCGTGGGTGTGGGGTTCGCTTATTCTGATTGTAGCCATCGTCAGTGCAGCATTAATGCGCTCGAAGTTCGCGACAGGAAACGATGACGCTGATTCATGATGTCGCGTTCTAGCCAAATAGCGGCGGCCGCAATCGCGTGGGCTGTCTTCGTTACGCTTGCTCTCTCATGGGTCATCTTGGGTGATATCCAAACCCCCTTGCCAGGACTACCGAATCCGGGCCCCTTCGTAACTCGGGGCCTGCCCGTATTCGATGTGATTGCTCAATTGTGTGCCATGGCAACGGTTGGCTTCCTGATGGTTGCCGTTTTCCTGCTGCCAAATTCGGGCAAACTCGAAGGGCTTTCGGTGCAAGCAGTCCGGCTCGCCTCGCGATTCGCCTGGGTGTGGCTAGTCTGCTCGATCATCATTTTGCTGGCCACCGTAGCCGATATCAACGGTCTGCCCATGTGGAACGTTTCGCCGGCTCAAGTCTGGTACTTCCTTGTTGAATTCTCCCAAGGCAAAGCCCTTGCTATTCAAATCGGGCTCGTACTCGTCGTGGCGATGTGGACGAGTTGGAGTCTTAACCCGATCCACGCTGCCATCAGCTTTGGTTTGGCGATAGGAGCGATTGCCCCGGTTGCTCTCACCGGCCATTCGGCCTCATCTGGTCCGCACATGTTGGCGATCTCGAGTTTGCTCCTCCACCTCGTGGCGACGATCATGTGGGTTGGTGGTCTTATCGGTTTGACGTGGGTTGGGCTTCGTGGGAGTAAACGACTCGACGCGGGTCTGGTCCGATACTCGGCACTGGCGACCTGGTGTTTCGTCATCATCGCGATTTCGGGTGTCGTGAGTGGTTTGGTGCGAATCACCCAGTTCGACTATCTCTTTAGCCAGTACGGCTTCATGCTGTCGCTCAAAGCGAGTGCGCTCATTGTGCTCGGACTCTTCGGCTACGCCCAGCGCAAACGCCTCGTCAATAATGGCCAGGGGTTCGTCAAGATCGCACTCCTTGAGGTGTTTGTGATGGTTTCTACGGTTGCAATCGCGGCCGTACTTTCGCGTACGCCGCTACCAGGGGGAGATGAAGTTTACGTAGGTCAAGCCGAAGTTCTCTTGAGCGGCCCGATGCCGCCAGAACCCACCTGGGCGCGTGTCTTGTGGGGCTGGGAACCGAACGGCTTCGGAATGTTAGTTGTCGGGCTCGGCTCTGTTCTCTACGGATATGGAGTTGTGAAACTACGCAAACGTGGCGATGCTTGGTCATGGGGACGCACGTTGTCTTGGTTCTTTGGCCTTCTCATCATCGCGTGGGCCACCTTCGGGGGACTGGGCGCCTATTCCTCGGTGATGTTCTCCTTGCACATGATTTCCCACATGATGTTGGCAATGATTGCTCCCATCTTCTTGGTACTGGGTGCCCCCATGACACTTGCTTTGCGCACCTTGCCGGGGCCACGCGTGCCAGGTGAAATCTCCCCGAGAAAGTTGCTCAACGATTTTCTGCATTCGGGAGTCTCTAAGTTCTATACACATCCGGCGGTCGCGGGGTCGATCTTCATCGGTAGCTTGTTCGCGGTCTATTTCACGGACATCTTCACATTCCTGATGATGAACCACATCGGGCACGCTTTCATGGAGTTCCATTTCTTGTTGTCGGGCTTCTTGTTCTATTACGTTGTCGTGGGCGTTGATCCGTCGCCACGGCAGTTGCCGCCAATCATGCGCATGCTCGTGTTAATGGTTGCGTTGCCTTTTCACGCATTCTTTTCGGTCGCGCTCATGTCTTCGTTCCTGATTGTGGGGGAGGACTATTTCACGTTGCTAGAGCGGCCATACGCACGCGATTTCTTGGCCGATCAGCACTTTGGAGCGAGTGTCTCGTGGGCAATGGGAGAAATCCCCATGCTCATTGTCGTGTTGGCGATTTTTGCTCAATGGGTGAAATCAGATATGCGAGAGGCGCGAAGGAAAGACCGTGCCGCTGACCGAGATAACGACGCAGATCTTGAGAAGTACAACGAGTATTTGAAAGCGCTGAGTAAAAAGAACAATTCCCAGCCGCGCTCCTGATCACGCCTGATCGTGAAGTGATTGTGTGACCGCAGTTTGCCTCAGTCACTCTGAGGACCGTGTGGGGTTAAAAAGACGAGTGGTGGCGGCCCGAATCGGGCCGCCACCACTCGTGCGTTGTTCTAGCGTGTTCGCTCAGAAAATGATCTGACCACCAGCGGTAGCCGCTGCGAAACGCAATTGCGCGTCGGCCCAGTTTGCGATGTTCCAGAATGCCTTTGCGTAATCGCCCTTGACGTTGAGGTAGTCGAGGTAGAACGCGTGCTCCCACATATCCAACTGGAGGATGGGGATAAGCGTTGCTGGAATATTGGCTTGTTGGTCATACAACTGAACCGTGAGAAGCTTCTGTCCCAAGGTGTCCCAAGCAAGAATGGCCCAACCCGAGCCCTGAATGCCCAAGGCAGTCGCTTCGAACTGAGCGCGGAACAAGTCAAACGAGCCGAATGCTTCGTCGATAGCAGCCGCCAGTTCGCCGGTCGGCTTGTCTCCACCTTCTGGAGAGAGGTTCTTCCAGAAGATCGAGTGATTGATGTGCCCGCCGAGGTTGAACGCGAGGTTCTTTTCCAGCATGTTGATCGTGCCGAAGTTTTCGGTGGCGCGTGCTTCTTCAAGCTTCTCCAACGCGAGATTGACGCCGGCAACATAAGCCTGATGATGTTTGCTGTGGTGAAGCTCCATGATCTTGCCCGAAATGTGCGGATCGAGTGCGCCGTAGTCATAGGGCAGATCTGGCAGTGTGTAGTCAGCCACGCTTCCTCCAATGCGTTGGTGGGATTTGGTAAGAAATCCCGGATTATTGTGTTGTGTCTACGTCCCAGTCTGTCAGTTTTTGAAACAGAATCAAGAGACACCCTGAATGTTGCGGCACGTTGGCTAAGATCATCGGTGTGGAACCGGACAAAAAAGTAGGCAGCAGGCGTAGGCGTGACCCGCGTTTGCCAAGCGACCTTGCCGAGCCCACAACTCAGGTAGACGCAAACGCGGCACTAGACGAACTCGGCGCGTCCACGAGTACGCGTCAGTCAGCGACCCCCAGTCGGATGCCAGATCAACCGCGCAAAGAGCGCGAGCGGGCACGCCACGCACCCACGCCACGACACGGCAAGCGCAGTACGGTACTGACCGTGCCCAATATGCTGAGTTTCGCTCGCATAGGAATGGTCCCTCTCTTCTTGTGGCTCGTGCTGGGTCCACAGCACGACGAACTAGCGATTGTCGTACTCATCGTTTCGGGGATTACTGACTACCTTGACGGAAAGATCGCTCGTAGCACGGGGCAGGTAACCGCATTAGGCGCGTTGCTCGACCCCATTGCTGATCGGCTATTCATTCTGGCTGCGGTCATCGGTTTGACTCTCCGTGACGTGATTCCGTGGTGGCTTGCCGTCTTGCTCGTCTCCCGCGATGTGATCGTGGTGGCGCTCGTGCCAATATTGCGTACCCGCGGTTTCAGTTCGCTGCCGGTTCATTTCTTGGGTAAAGCCGCCACGGCTGTTCTGCTGTACGCGTTCCCGCTGCTGTTGCTTGGCGATGGGTACACGGCGGTGGCGAACCTGGCCCGCGTGTTCGGCTGGGCATTCACGGTGTGGGGCGTTGCCCTGTATTGGTGGGCCGGCATCCTCTACTTCCTGCAACTTCGCCACGTGGTCAAGACGATGCCTAAGGTTGGTCGTTCATGACGCAACCGCCCCAGAAGCCGAGGGCATCGGCCGTGTATGCCGGTCCCGGGCGTGAAGCAGAATCGTTACTTGAACAATTGGCTGACTCAGCCATGGACAACGCGTATTACGACGTCGATCGAGAGAGCGAGCCCTCGCCAGCATCTCGAACCTTCACGTTCCTGGCCATACTCCTTTTGGGGTTTTCCATCACGGTTGTCACTGTGCAGTCGCGCAATGACCGGCCCGCGACCGAGCTCGAACGACAAGCGCTCATCGACAACATTCAAGCTCGCCGAGAAATTTTGGACTCGCGCCAAACTCGGTTGGAGGCATTGCAAGTCGAGGTCCAGTCACTGTCGAACGGGGCAGTAACCCCGACGCGAGCAACCGCGCGTGATGAACTGAATGCAGGGGCAGTAGCCGTTGATGGCGACGGAATCGTGATCGAGTTGCGATCGGCGCCCGGTAATTCCGGCGATGGCGTCATCTCCGACCTTGATGTGCAGTTGGTGGTGAATGGCTTATGGATGTCTGGTGCCGAAGCGATCGATGTGGGTGGAAATCGACTCACCGCAACCTCAGCAATCCGCGCGGCAGGCGAGGGCATCACCGTGAACTTCAACTCGATCCCCGAACCTATAGTTATTCAGGCGATTGGATCGCAATCGTCGCTCGAACGGCAGTTTCGGGTTAGCCCATCAGGGCGATACTTGGAGAATCGTTCCCAGATGTCAGGGATCCGATGGACGATCGAACGCCGAGACAACGTTCAATTGCCAGCGGCTCCGGCAAAGAGACTCAAAATTAGGCACGCTAGTCCGCAAAAGAGAGGTGGGTCATGATCCCCATCGTTGGTTTGGTTGTCGGAATTGTTCTCGGACTCGTATTCCAACCGGCAATCCCTTTGGGCCTGCAGCCGTACGTTCCTATTGCCATCATCGCTGCTCTTGACGCAGTGGTGGGCGCACTGCGGGCTCTGAGCGAGGAACGATTCGATGATCGCGTCTTTGTGATCTCATTTCTCTCGAACGTTCTCATAGCAGCATTCATGGTCTACCTAGGTGACCAGTTAGGTGTCGGTGCGCAGTTGTCGACAGGCGTCATTGTTGTCTTGGGTATTCGAATCTTCGCTAACGCAGCTGCGATCCGACGGAGGTATTTGCATGCCTGAGGAAAACTCCCAAGAGACGCCGGATACGACGGACGTCGAAATGACAAAGGTGGTGATCACATCTGGCGAGCCGCAAGGCGATGAGTCAGATGGATCACCTGTTAGCGCCGAAGATCCGCAAGCAGGAGCAAACGACGTGGAACCCTCGGTCGGTGCGAAGCGCCCGCGACGCGAGCTCGATAAGAGAACGCTTTCGGTGATCGCGGGGCTCTTGGTTGGCGTGTTGGCCTTTGCCATCACGGTTCAAGTGAGCCAAGACGACAGTTCGCAAGACTTCGATACGCTACGTGGTGCCGAGCTCGCAGAAATGTTGAAGTCGATTGATGCGTCCAATCAGCGTCTTGCCGAACAGATCGAGGAACTTTCAGCCACTCGTGACGAGTTGAAAGCAGACACATCAAATACCGCGAAAGCAGAAAAGGCCGCCCGACAGCGTGCGGATGCGCTCGCGATTCTCGCGGGTTCGGCCGGGGCCGTCGGGCCAGGCGTACAAATCACCATTACGGCACCAGCGCAAGCGATCACGGCATCCGTCTTGTTGGACGCTGTGCAGGAGATGCGTGATGCCGGCGCAGAAGCGATAGTCATTAACGGTGTTGCGCGTGTTGTTGCGCATACCTGGTTCGCCGACGATGACGAAGGCGTTCGAGTTGCGGGCCGAATCTTGCAACCGCCTTACGTTATCGAAGTCATTGGCGACCCACACACGCTTCAAAAGGCCGTCACTTTTCGCGGCGGGTTGGCCGACAGAGTCAGCGCTCGAGGTGGCACAGTTGAGGTCAACAAGCGAGAATCGATTTCCATAACCGCATTGGCGGACGAACTCGAAGGCCAGTACGCTCGTCCTGCGAAGTGACGACACTCAAGACACCTAGGAGAAGCAGTGATTCCTGAAGACCTGATGTACAGCGAAGAACACGAATGGATTCGCGTTGAAGACGATATCGCCGTCGTCGGAATCACCGACTTCGCGCAAGAGCAGTTGGGTGACATCGTTTATGTTGACTTGCCTGCTGTGGGTGACGACGTTTCAGCGGGAAGCGTGATTGGCGAACTCGAATCCACAAAATCAGTCTCGGATATCTTCTGTCCGGTCGACGGTTCGGTCATTGCGGTGAACGATTCCCTTGACGGTGCGCCCGAAGTCATCAATTCAGATCCATATGGTGAGGGCTGGATTGTGAAAATCCGACTCGCTGGCGAAAGCGCAACCGACGGTTTGCTTGATTCTGCGGCGTACGCCAAGATCGTCCAGAGCTGAGGCCAACTAGTCGGCTGGTCATGATGAGCTAAGTCGGCATAACTCGGTGCGCGACTTGTGCGACCGGTGCTAGGTTTGACTCAAGGTAAACCCGAACTTTAAACCTGAGGAGTTGTTCGCGATGTCGACCTCGGACCAATCGGAAGAGACCAACTTCATTCCAGCGATTGACGCTGATACTGAAGAGTTGTCGAGCACCGATCTGTCAGTTATTGAGCATTTGAACGTCGGTAGCGCCATGCTGCTGGTTCAACGTGGGCCCGAGGCCGGGGCGCGGTTCCTGCTTGATCAAGACTCCGTTTCAGTCGGTCGTCATCCCTCGAGCGATATCTTTCTCGATGACATTTCGGTGTCGCGACGCCACGCCACCTTCACTCGGTCAGCAGATGGTTACCGGGTGACTGACTTGGGCAGTTTGAACGGCACCTACGTCAATCGCGATCGAATTGATACCGACGTCTTACTGACCGGGGGCGACGAGGTGCGTTTCGGAAAGTATCGCTTGGTTTACTTCGCCGGCTCGGTTCAACAGGGCTCGGGATCGGCCACATGAGCGCAGTTGATCCACGTTCTGCTCGACTGGGGATTGGTCAAGTGCTCGCCGAACTCAAAGAAGAGTTCCCTGAGGTTTCGTTGAGCCAGATTCGCTATTACAACGAACAGGGCCTTATCGAGCCTGAGCGTACTCAGTCGGGGTACCGAAAGTTCACGTATGGCGACGTTGAGCGCCTGCGGTTTGTTTTGCGGATGCAAAAAGAACGGTTTTGGCCGCTGAGCCATATTCGTCAGGTTCTCGACGAAATGGATCGCGGAGTTGTGCCAGACACCGACCAAGGCGCCACGTTGCGAGTGCCTACGGTGGCATTGGCCGAAGATGGATTGCCATCCGAGGCGACGATGCGTGAGGGTTCAGGCGCTACTCGGATGACGCGTGATGAGTTACTTGACGCGGCAGCCATCGATGAGGCCCTACTTTCACAACTTGAAGAGTTCGGGCTCATTCGGGTGCGTCCCCAGCAGAAGTTCTTTGATGCAGATGCGCTCGTTGTGGCGTCATTGGCAGGGGAATTGGCTCGTCTCGGTCTCGAGCCACGGCATTTGCGTGGGTTCCGTACCGCGGCGGATCGGGAAATCGGCCTGATTGACCAAGTCGTTCCCCATGCGGCCAGGCAAAACCCCGAGGGCGCTCAAGCATTCGCCGAACTCGGTGCGTTGTCGGTTCGACTTCATACGGTCCTTGTGCGATCTGGTTTGCGGGGCTGAACCATGCGACTCATGGAGATTCTGGGTGTTCGAGTTGAGGCCCCCTCCAATCAGCCGCTCGTTTTGTTGAAGGATGTGGACGGGGACCGTCTCGTGCCGATCTGGGTGGGGGCGATCGAGGCTTCGGCGATTGCATTCGCGCATCAGGGCACGCCGACTGTCCGGCCTCTGACGCACGAATTGATGATCTCGGTGCTTGACGCTGTTGGTGAGACACTGGATCACGTTTCGATCGTGCGTGTTGAGGATGGCGTTTTCTTTGCCGAGTTGCACTTTGAGTCAGGCGTCGTTGTTGATGCTCGTCCATCCGATGCGATTGCCCTCGCTTTGCGCGCGCAGGTTGAGGTGTGGTGCGACGAAGGGGTGTTGGATACTGCGGGCTTTGAACAAACTCAAGAGGAAGACGAAGAAGTCGCGCAATTCCGCGAGTTCCTAGACAATATCGAACCTGGTGATTTTGCTTGAGGAAAGCCTTCAAGTTTTACTTGAAACTTTTCGACACGCCGAAATTTCTAGCTTCACCAACAAACCCGTACCCTCAGGTCAAACTTGAGGGTACGCGAAAGCCCCTCGAATGTGGTTTTCTATTAGTGACGACAACTTGCCCAACAGGAGGGCCCATCATGATTGAACCCCGTGATGAGACGGCAGAGGCGCTAGCGCAAGCCGGAGATCAAGGTCTGCTTTTTAGCGACGATGTCTCGCCCCTGCCTGAAGATGCGGGTTTCCGTGGTCCCACCGCCTGTGCGGCTGCTGGAATCACCTATCGCCAGCTTGACTACTGGACTCGCACGGGTCTCGTCGAGCCAACAGTTCGCACAGCTACTGGCTCAGGTACGTCACGGCTCTATTCCTTTAAAGATGTTCTCCTGCTGAAGATCATTAAGCGCCTGCTCGAAGCTGGCGTGTCTCTTCAGCAAATCCGTACTGCAATCGATCATCTGCGCGAACGCGGCACGGACGACCTCACTCAAGTCACGCTCATGAGTGATGGGGCCAGCGTTTACGAATGCCGGTCCGCATCTGAAGTCATCGATTTGCTTCAAGGCGGCCAAGGCGTATTCGGTATTGCGATCGGAGGCGTCTGGAAAGAAATTGAAGGCACTCTCCTTGAGCTTCCAAGCGAACGGGCCGAACCGATCGCAGCTGTGGCTGACGAACTCGCTGAGCGCCGCGCGCGCAAGGCTAACTAGGTCCCTTCACATCCGCCGCGAGCGATCCCACCGTAGATCGCTGATACGCTAGTTCTGCTGTCGACGCTTACGGGAGAGTTCATACCTTCCGGATATGACGCCGAAGGGGCAATTCCTCCCCGGAACCTCTCAGGCACCAGGACTGTAGGCACGAGGCATCTCTGAAGCGGCTCGGCTGAGTCTTGACAGAGGGGGAGGTGCGCATTGTCGTCCACCCCTGAAAGCAGAGATTGCATGTCCTACGAACTCTCCACTTTTGTCGATCGTCATATCGGACCTCGTTCGGCCGACCAAGATTTCATGTTGGCCCGCTTAGGCTATTCGTCACTGGATGCATTGATGTCCGCAGCCGTTCCGGCCGGGATTCGTGACGATGTCGCCCTAGACTTGCCGGCCGCTCAAGCCGAGCATGAGGTGCTCGCCCAGCTACGTGGCCTTGCTGATCGCAACAACCCCGGTGTCTCCATGATCGGCTTGGGATACCACCCGACTTTGACTCCGGGCGTCATTCGGCGAAACGTGCTTGAGGATCCGTCCTGGTACACCGCGTATACGCCCTACCAGCCTGAGATTTCTCAAGGTCGCCTCGAAGCATTGCTGAATTTCCAGACGATGGTCGCCGATTTGACCGGCTTACCAACGGCGAACTCCTCTTTGCTCGATGAAGGGACCGCCGCTGCGGAGGCGATGACGTTGATGCGGCGCGCGGTACGTGGCAAGGCCGAACTTCCGATCGTTATTGATGCGCGGCTTTTGCCGCAAACCCTCTCAGTCATTCGCACACGTGCGGCGGCAACCAACATCGAAGTCATCGAGGCTGACTTGCTTGCCGGTGGTTTCGATGCGATCGAGGGGCCGATCGCAGGGGCGATCATCGCGCAACAGACCGCCGCTGGCCAACTCGTTGATGTCGCGCCACTGATCGAGCAGACGCACACGCTCGGTGGGTTGGCGACCGTCGTGTCAGATCCGTTGGCCTTGGTCATCGTTAAGTCACCGGGCTCGCTGGGTGCTGACGTCGTGGTTGGTTCGAGTCAACGATTTGGTGTGCCGATGTTCTTCGGTGGGCCTCATGCTGGCTTCATGTCCGTTCGCGAAGGCTTGGAGCGCCATTTGCCAGGTCGACTGGTTGGAGTTTCCGTGGACTCGGCAGGTGCGCCGGCTCTGCGCCTTGCGCTGCAAACGCGAGAGCAGCACATTCGACGTGAGAAGGCCACATCGAATATCTGCACCGCACAAGTGTTGTTGGCTGTGGCAGCCTCGATGTATGCGGTCTATCACGGTCCGGCAGGCTTGCGAGCGATTGCCTTGGACGTTCAGTCCAAAACTGCGCGTTTGCTTGCCACGGTCGAGGCGGCCGGATTCGCTGTTGAGACTGACAACGTTTTCGACACGGTTCGCGTTTCGGTGCCAGGTCGTGCTGCGCAGGTGCAGGCGGCTGCGCGTGCGGAAGGTATTCATATCTGGCTCGCGGACGATGACCATGTCCAGATTTCGGTTTCTGAAGCAACCAGCGAAGCGCATCTCGGTGCTGTGCTCAAGGCACTAGGAGTAGACGGACCGCTGGCTGAGGCAGGAACTAGCCTCAATGATGCGTTCGTCCGCACCGACGAGATCCTGACTCACCCCGTGTTCAACTCTCATCACAGCGAGACGCAAATGTTGCGTTACCTCAAGAAATTGAGCGATCGAGACTACGCACTCGACCGCGGCATGATCCCCTTGGGTTCGTGCACGATGAAACTCAATGCAACCACCGAAATGGAGCCCATCAGTTGGCCCGGTTTCGCAGAACTGCACCCGTTTGTTCCTGCTGACGACGCGCGTGGATTCATCGAACTGATCGAGACACTTGAGACCTGGCTCGCGACAGTAACTGGGTATGCAGCGGTATCAGTTCAACCCAATGCTGGTTCCCAAGGGGAGTTTGCAGGCTTGCACGCCATCGTCGAATACCAAAAGAGCAGGGGCGAAGGACACCGCAATGTGTGCCTGATTCCGAGTTCCGCACACGGAACGAACGCTGCGTCTGCGGTCATGGCGGGCATGCGTGTCGTGATTGTGAAAGCCACCGATTCAGGTGAAGTCGACCTTGACGACTTGCGCGCGCAATGCGATGCGCACGCTGATGATCTTGCCGCGGTCATGGTGACGTACCCGTCTACCCACGGCGTCTACGAAGAAGGCATCACCGAGTTGTGCGAAATCGTTCACGCCGCTGGTGGACAGGTGTATGTCGATGGCGCCAACCTCAACGCGCTTCTTGGTCACGCCCGTCCAGGTGCGTTTGGTGGCGACGTGTCGCACTTGAACTTGCACAAGACGTTCTGCATTCCTCACGGTGGCGGTGGTCCGGGTGTCGGCCCGGTGGCCGTTGCAGAACACCTCAAGCCGTTCCTGCCGAAGCACCCGTTCCATCCGAACCCCGAGCTACGCGGCGACCTTGGCACTATCAGTGCTGCGCCCTATGGTTCGGCTGGCATCTTGGCCATCCCGTTTGCCTACGTGGCCTTGATGGGCGCTGCCGGGCTCACGCAAGCTACATCGGTGGCGGTACTGTCAGCGAACTATGTTGCCGCTCGACTAGCCGACCATTTCCCTGTCTTGTACACAGGGGATTCAGGACTCGTAGCGCACGAGTGCATCCTCGATTTGCGGAGTCTGTCCAAGGAAACTGGTGTCAGCGTAGACGATGTCGCGAAGCGACTGATTGATTACGGTTTCCATGCCCCGACGATGAGTTTCCCGGTGGCAGGAACCCTCATGGTCGAACCGACTGAGTCGGAAGACTTGGCCGAGCTGGATCGCTTCTGCGACGCGATGATCTCGATCCGCGCCGAAATCGACAAGGTAGCAGCAGGGGAGTGGCCAAGCGACGACAATCCGCTAACGAATGCTCCGCATCCGGCAGCGCAATTGCTCGGATGGTCGCACGCGTACACGGTTGCTGACGGTGTGTTCCCCAGCGGCAGCACGGCAGACAAATACTGGCCGCCAGTAGCGCGCATCGACCAAGCGCACGGAGACAGAAACCTCATCTGCTCCTGCCCGCCGTTGAGCGAACTTGCCGAGGGTTAAACCTCGGCAAGGGGAGTGCTTTGGGCGGCCCACCAGTCAACGATGTACTTGACGACGGGTTCCGGTTTGCGAACCCACTGAACGTGATGGGTGTTGCCACCTTCGGGGACTGCATCTTTTCGGTAGGTCCATCGCGTGAGTGAGTCGGCCTCAAAGTTCTTGATTTCGAACTCGCGGACCGCGTGGTAAACCGAGAACGAGTCGCCTTCTAGGTGCACTGAAAGCGCTGGACGAGCGATCTTTTCCGAGAGGTCGTAGGGCATTTCACCAGTGAGGATCATGTTTGCCCATTCAGTCATCATCGTTTTCGGTCCGGGCGCACCAAAGAACGGCTTATGAAGGTAACCGGCTATTCGCGCTGCCGGGCGGACAGCAAGCGCCATCGCAAGCAAGCCGACCGCGCGAAAGCCGTAGAGCCGATAGTGAGGAGCTGAGGTACCAATCGTGACGAGGCCGTCGGCGGGCTGATCGCCAAGTTGCACGGCTGCGCCGAGTTGTCCGCCCAAGCTGTGACCAACGATCACGATCTGTCGATTCGGATCTTCGGCGCGCGCTCTCGCTATCGCGTCGATGATTACCTGCGCTTCGTCGGCGTACGACCAGTCATGACCCGGCTTGGCCTTGGGCTGATGGGCTTCGAATCCGCGCCGCGGCAGGACCTCAACATCCCAACCATGTTCGAGAAATGAATCTTGAAGTGGTCCGTAAAACCATGAACCAACAGCGAGCGCCGGTGCAATGAGTGCGAGTGTCGAGGTCACCGTTCGATTATGACACCGATAGTGTCACGTTTCGAGGCTTTGTGTCTTAATGCTGGTCACATTGAGGGGCAGTCGGATTGATGGAGTTGCGCATGGGAGACTCAAAGATGTTATGACCCCGTTCGTTGCCTATGTAATTGCCGTCGTCGCTACAGCAGTTGCACTGTATGCGCTTTGGCATTCTTTCAAAGGATTTCGGTTTAGCAATCCGCTCTTTTATGGCGTTGCTGCTACCGAAGTACTTCTCATCGTGGCCGGAGTAGGGGCTCTGATTGTCGGTGGCAACCAAGGCGATCCGATTCTCTTCTGGTCCTACTACGTGACAACGTTGATCATTGCGCCTGCGGCAGTCATCTGGGGAATCGGCGACAAGACCCGCTGGGGGACCGGAGTCGTCTCGATCGCGATGCTCACCGTGGCGGTACTTTCAATTCGACTCATGCAGATTTGGCAGGGACATGGCTGAAACTCAAACTGGCTTTGGACGCGTGTTGGTTGCGATTTATGCGGTGTTCGCGATTTCAGCAACAGCTAGGTCTGCGTATCAATTGCTATCCAAATTTGAGGTGGCACCCATGGCCTATGGATTGTCGGCACTTTCAGGAGTGGTCTACATCGTGGCAACGTGGGCGCTGGCGACGGATCGCCGTCAGTTGGCTTGGATTGCCGTGGGATTTGAGGCGGCCGGCGTACTCGTGGTTGGGCTACTTACCGTGTTGAATCCAGACCTTTTAGGGGATGAGACGGTGTGGTCGCGGTTCGGCGCAGGTTATGGATATGTGCCACTCTTGTTGCCGATTATTGGGCTGGCGTGGCTAGTGAAAACCGGTCGGGCGCGTGCAGCGTCCAGTGTGAACACACCCGAAGCGATCTGAATCTAACGCTCCCGTTCCGCGCACGTCGGGTTAGGTGAGTTCTTCGTGGGTCCGAACAAGTTGGGCCAACTCATTTCGCGTGGCGATGGCTTCACGCGCACTTCCGCCGCCGCTCACCGCGATCGCGTGTCCTTTGAAGTGTGTGATCGCGGGACGCCATGCGGTTGAGTTCGCCGGATCTCCGCCGGTGAAACAGAAAACACGGGCTTCGTGGGCCGCCTTGGCTACCTCGCTGTTCACGTGGGGGCTGTCGGTAGCTGCTTGCACGAGCCAAAACCCGGTGATGTCGCCAGGCTCATAGCCGCGCGCAATCCAACGAAGCTCTTTTGCCTCGGCGCGGACGGTCAACCAAGAGCTGATCTCGGGCGCGATGACGGTGACGTGTGCGTTCGCGTCGAGAAATGAACGAACGCGACGTTCCGCCACTCGACCACCACCAACAACGAGGACGTCAAGACCCTGAAGTACAAGCGAGACCGGAAAAATTTCTGTCATGTCACACGGTCACAGGGACTGCGTGTGCCATGCCAGCGGCGAGCGTTGTGCCTTCTTGTCCGTCAATAAGCAAGAAGGCGCCATTGGCGCGAGACGAGGAATAGTCCTCAAGGGGGAGTGGTTCGGCGAAACGCAAGGCGACCTCGCCAATGTCATTCAACGTCAGCGTGTTGGCGGGGACGAGATCACCGGTGTCGAGATCGAGTTTGCCGATAACTTCCGTCACGATTGCCAACACGGATTTGGTTCCGTGCTTCACCAAAACCCGCGAACCGGTGGCGAGGGGAGTGTCGGCCAGCCAAGCGAGGGTTGCTGTGGCGCTGTCTCGCAAGGCAAGTGCTGACTCTGCCGCCACAATGACGTCACCACGCGAAATGTCGATGTCATCGGCGAGGCGAATCGAAACCGACTGTGCGATGTGCGCTTCAGTCAAGCCCTCGCCAGCAAGGTCGATGCCCACGATCGTGGATCTATGACCGGACGGCAACACAACAACGTCATCACCGACGCGAGCCGATCCCGCCGAGATTCGACCAGCGTAGGCGCGATAGTCATGGAACTCGGGTGCTGCTGAACTTTGGGGCCGGATCACGAGTTGCACTGGGAAATGCAGGGGGAGTCGCGATTCCGCGCGATCCAGCGGCAACGTCTCGAGCAATTCCAACAGACTTGGGCCGTCGTACCAGGGCGTTGCACTCGATCGCTCTACCACGTTGTCCCCGCGTAATGCTGAGACTGGAATCGTCGTCACGTCTTCAAGACCGAGCGTGTCGGCGACCGCATGGATTTCGCGCGCAACGTTGTTGTAGGCAGCTTCGTCATAGTCGAGAAGGTCAATCTTGTTGACGGTCACGAAAACGTGGGGGACCCGAAGCAGGCTCGCGACGGCCAAGTGCCGCCGAGTTTGCTCTTGAATGCCATTGCGGATGTCGACAAGAACAACAAGCACGTCTGCAGTGCTGGAACCCGTGACGGTGTTTCGCGTGTACTGGACGTGTCCGGGGCAATCAGCAAGGATGAACGTCCGCTTTTCAGTAGCGAAGTATCGGTAAGCAACGTCGATCGTGATGCCTTGCTCGCGTTCGGAACGCAGTCCATCAGTCACGAGCGCGAGATCGGTCGTTTCTAATCCACGGTCGCGGCTTACCCGCTCGACAGCGTCGAATTGGTCGGCGAGAATCGACTTCGAATCGAACAAGAGGCGACCCACAAGGGTGGACTTGCCGTCGTCAACAGAACCCGCTGTGGCGAGTCTCAAAAGGCTTGTCATATCAGAAATATCCTTGCTTCTTACGGTCTTCCATGGCAGCTTCAGAGAAGCGATCGTCAGCGCGCGTCGCACCGCGTTCGGTGATACGTGACACGGCCACTTCTGCAACGACTTTCTCGATTGTGTCGGCATCACTCGCGACAGCGCCAGTGCAGGACATATCGCCGACGGTGCGGTAGCGTACCCGTTCGGTCCGAACCGTTTCCGATTCAGTGGGTTGTGAGTACGGTCCGACGGCAACGAGCATGCCGTCACGCTCGAACACTTCGCGTTCGTGTGCGTAATACAACGACGGGATGGCGATATTCTCGGCCTCGATGTACCGCCAGATGTCCAGTTCGGTCCAGTTACTCAAAGGGAACACGCGAACGTGCTCGCCTGGCCGATGGCGACCGTTGTACAAATCCCACAGCTCGGGGCGCTGATTGCGTGGGTTCCATTGTCCGAAAGCATCGCGCAAGCTATAAACACGTTCTTTTGCTCGAGCTTTATCTTCGTCGCGCCGCCCACCACCGAACACTGCGTCGAACTTGTTGAGTTCGATGCCATCGAGTAGGGGTTGGGTTTGCAATTGGTTTCGAGTCCCGTCGGCGCGTTCTTTCAACCGACCGTCGGCGAGGTAATCTTCGACGGCCGAGACGCGCAAATCTAGCCCGAGACGGGCGACAGATTCGTCGCGGAAATCGAGAACTTCGGGGAAATTGTGGCCCGTGTCTACGTGCAGAACAGGGAACGGGACACGGCCGGGCCAGAAAGCCTTCGTCGCCAGATGCAACATGACAACGGAATCCTTGCCGCCGGAAAAGAGCAGGCCAGGTCGGTCGAATTCGCCAACCACCTCACGAATGATGTGGATTGCCTCGGCTTCGAGCCAGCGCAAGTGGCTCAATTCGGTTCGTTCGTCGATCGTCGTGGTCATGTGTGGAGTCCGCATTCTGTCTTGGAGAATCCGGCCCATCGGCCGGAACGGGGGTCTTCGCCGGGTGCAACTCGGCGGGTACAGGGGGCGCAGCCGATTGAGGGATATCCGTCTTCGATCAGCGGGTTCGTGACGAGGTGATGGCGTGCCGAATATTCGCCGAGATCATCGAACGACCAATCAACGAGTGGATTGACTTTGACGAGTTGGTTCTTCTCATCCCACGTCACGATCGGAGTATTGGCACGTTCGGGAGATTCGTCGCGGCGTACGCCTGTGATCCACGCTTCGTAGAGCGCGAGAGTGCGGGTGAGCGGCTCGACTTTACGCAATTGGCAGCAGAGTGCAGGGTCGCGTTCGTAGAGTTTTTCCCCGTATTCTGCGTCTTGTTCGGCAACTGTTTGGGTTGGCAAGACATCGACGATGGTGAGTTCGAGGCTCGCTTCGGTTGCGTCACGAGTTCCGATTGTTTCGGGGAAGTGATAGCCAGTTTCCAAAAAGAGCGTGTCAACCCACGGCAAGTGCTGCGCGACAACATGGGGCACAACTACATCGGCCATCGAGCACGCGACGGTTGCTCGATAGCCGAACTCGGCGGCGACCCAAGCAAGCACTTCATCGGCGGATGCATTGGGGGAGAAGCGGTCTTCTGCGTCAATTGCGATTGCTTGAAGTTCCGTGGCCGAGCGTTTCGGACGACTCAGCAAGTCGGTGCGTGCACGGTGGTGTTCGGCGCGGGCAGCTTCATGGCGCGCGAACTTTTCGCGACGCTCGGCGAGAGACTGCGTCGTCATCGATACCTCCATGATTGGTCAAGCGCATTTGACGTTGTCCAGAATAGAAAAACTGGCAGCACACGTGGTGGCTGTCCTCATGCTGGACACGCGCGCTCGTCGCGGTGGACGTATGGCAGAGAAGTCGGTACTTGTGCGTTGGCGTGCACGCCTCTAGCCTCAAGTCATGGTTCGCTTCATTGATATCCACCCAGTTGATCCCCAGCCACGCGCGCTCGAGCAAACGAAAAAGCTGCTCGACGAAGGCGGGCTGATCGCGTACCCGACTGACTCGGGCTACGCGCTGGGTGCGAAGTTGGGAAATGCCGAAGCGCTTGATCGGATCAAAGCCATTCGCCGACTTGACGACAAGCACCACTTCACGCTCGTTTGTCGTGACTTCGCCCAGTTGGGCCAAGTTGTTCATGTCGACAATGCCGTATTTCGTGCGATTAAGTCGGCTACGCCGGGCGCGTATACGTTCATTTTGCCGGCTACGAAAGAAGTTCCACGCCGTCTCTTGCAGGCTAAGAAGAAAACTGTTGGTGTACGCATTCCGGACAACAAAGTGGCGCTGGCCATCGTTGAAGCCCTGGGGGAGCCGCTGCTTTCGAGCACGTTGATTTTGCCGGATGAGGTGGAGGCGATGACTGAAGCGTGGCTCATCGCGGACGCACTCGATGGCCGAATTGACGCGGTAATTGAGACGGGTGAAGAGCAGATTCCACAACCGACCACGGTCGTTGATTTCACCGAAGGTTATCCCGAAGTGATGCGCATCGGTGCCGGTGACCCTACGCCCTTTGAGTAAATGTGGGCGCGGGGAATCGCGGAGAAGTTAGGTTTGGCTAACCCGATATTTTTCACGGAATTGTCAGTCGATATTGTGGATGTATGGCTACGAAAGTGCAGGCCAATAAAGTGCAGGCCACGAAGCGGCGAAAGAAGAGTCCTGGTTGGGTTCCCAATCAGCATGGAGCGTGGGCGATGGTTATCGCACCGCTGCTCGTCGGTGCGATTGCAGGGGGAGTGCAATGGATTCACCTGCCGCTATTGGCTTTCTGGTTGAGCGGGTATTTCCTGTTTTTTGCCGCATCTCTTTGGCTCAAATCCCGGCGCAAACCGCGCTATTGGCCACCTGTGCGCGCCTACCTCGTGAGTTCGACGCTTCTTGGGTTATTGGTCGTGGCTTTGAAGCCCGAGTTAATCGTGTGGGCACCCGCGTTTCTTCCGGCACTGGCAGTCGGTTTGTGGGCTGCTGCCCAACGCCGTGAGCGAGATTTGGAGGCGGGCCTCGCTACGCTCGTCGGTTCTGCACTCATGACGGTGGTGGCCTTCGTTGCCGGTGGTGGCGAGGATATGACCCGCGCGTGGCTTTTGGCAGCAATTCAGTTCTTGTACTTTGCGGGCACCATCTTCTACGTCAAGACTGTGATTAGAGAGCGAAACAATCCGCGGTTCTTTTGGTGGAGCGTCATTTTTCACATTGCGGCTGCGATCGCAGCGGCGATCATCTCACCGTGGATGGGGCTCGTTTTCGCAGTTCTCGCGCTCCGAGCCGCTGTCGTACCGAGGTTTACTCCGTCGCCGAAAGCACTCGGAATTGGTGAGATTTTCTCGACCGTCATAGTTTCGCTTGCGAGTGTTGTGTTCGTGTGAACAAAATGCGCATCGCTGAGTTGTTGAGATAGGGGAACTTACTCGATGATTGCGACGGCCTGGTGGCTCGACAGTGACATCACGAGTGCCACGATCCAACCGATGACTGACCATCCCAAGAGCAGCGTGATCCAGAAGATCGCGCCGGTGTTAGCTTTGCCGCGCGTTGCAGCGATCGCCCACGGCAACATGTAGCCAGCGGTAAGGATCGTGAAGAACCACGCAAACATCATTTGTATGGGGCGCGGGCTTTGATCACTGATGATTCGAACCATGCGCCAAGTCTACGGCTGCAGTATGACAAGTACGAAGAAAAAGAATCGGACTCGGCCCGAAACCACACCATTGTCATTTGATTCTCGTTGAGGTTGAACTTGAGGTTGACGGTTGCGAAGTTCTAGCGGTCGCTCTGCACTGCGTGAGTGATGATCGAACTGGTTCAGTGGGGCAGCGCAGGAATATGGAGAGTTGACTGCTTAAGTAGCCACTCTCGGGGCAGGGCCTAGATATTTAGAAATGACATAATGTACATTATCGGACAAATACGGAATTATTGAGATTCCGCGTATTCGGCCTCGATATATAGGCGTGACAGCCAAAATGCCGCAACAGCACAGAGTATGTGCCACATGGCGTGACCTTGAGCCAAACTATGCGGATCGCACAACCAGCCCTGGTCAAACAGCCAAATGGTGAATGCGAGCACAAGCGAACCAACGGCCAGCAAACCTGCCTTGGCAACGAGATCATTTCGATGACGTCGCCACAAGCGCACTTCGACGACAAGCGCCACGACGAGCAACACCGCAAAAATAGCGTTGCCGGCATGCAAAACGATCGGCACATCGCCACCGAGGAAAAAGGCCAATTCGCTTACGACAAGCAATACGCCAAAGGTGACGAAGAACGCGCCGCGGGAAAACGAGTACCAGCGTTTGAGCGCATACGCAGCCGCGAAACTACTGATCAGGAACATGCTGGTGAGATCTAGCGACTTACCCACGGCCGTTCCCGTCGCGTGCATCGCTGCACTCGCCGGGCCAAGCAAGACGACGACGCAGGCATAAAAGCCAACGAGTCCGTCCATCCTATGACGCTGATGTCGAGCCAGCCAGCCAATCGTCAAACCGGCGAACACGAAACCCAAGTTCGACCAGGTGTTGGCGGGCTGGTTGATAAACCCGTCTCGGAGCGCTTCGCAGAAGTCTGATGCCTCGCCGATGTCGGGACCGAGTAGTTCATTGACGATTGCGATCCCGAGCGCGCCACACGAAATGACTGCAGTTCCCACTGCCAGCACAAAGGGGTTTTTCCAGCCTGTCTGCGAGCTCTGCATGTCCATAACCCTCATCGTGGCACGATAGGACCATGTTGATCACTCGTTTTGGGCACTCATGCGTGTTGGTAGAAGTCGCAGACGCAAGAATCCTGATCGATCCGGGCATTTTCACTGACCAAGCAGCATTTCGTTTGACCGACTTGTCGGCCATTGTGGTGACGCACCAGCACCCAGACCATATTGACCGAACACGCATTGATGTGCTTGCGGCGATGAACCCCGATGCACTATTGATCGCTGAAACTCAAACACACGTAGGACTCCCCGGTTGGCAAGAAAACGCTGCCGGAGTCACGTATTCGGTCGACGGCGCTACGATCACCGGTGTCGGCCGGATGCACGCGCCCATCTTGCCGATGATCCCCCAAGTTGGAAACGTTGGAGTCACGATCACCGCCCCCGGCTCCCCCGTATTTTTTCACCCCGGTGACACCTACGAGCATCGACCGGAAGGCGTGCACGTCTTGGCACTCCCCCTCACCGCACCCTGGGCCAAAATCAGCGAGACCGTGGAATTTGTGCAAGCAGTGGGCGCGCCGATCGTGTTTCCCATTCACGACGCGGCGATCACTGAAGAGGCGTATGACATTTATTACGGACAAATCGCGACGCATGGAAATGTCGAAGATTTGAGGAAAATCTCGGCTAAAGGCCACCTCGAGATCGTGCCAAATGAGGAAAACGCGGCCCAGTGATGCTTGGTTTATCTCATATGTGAGATAGACTCAAACTCATGGTTGAGCAGTCAAATTACCTCGCCCGAATCGGTGCCGTGATTCGTGATGCGCGTCAAGATAGTGGTCTCACTCAAGCGCAATTGGCGGCCCAATTGGGCACGAGCCAAAGCGCGATCAACAGGATCGAAAAAGGGCAACAAAACCTCACTCTTGACATGCTTTCGCGACTCGGCAGCGCCCTTGATTCGGAGTTTTTGACTGTTGCGCCGAGCGGCAACCGCGGGCCGAGTCACCTGCGTGTCGTTGGCGGGCGCAAGCTTTCGGGTTCGATCGACGTTAAGTCAAGCAAAAACGCGGGCGTGGCGCTCTTGTGTGGTGCTCTTCTCAACAACGGCACGACAGTCTTACGCAAAGTAGCGCGAATTGAGGAAGTCAACCGACTACTCGAAGTGCTCGAATCGATTGGCGTCAAGACCACCTGGCTTGACGACGATAACGATCTCGAGATTGTGGTGCCTGATGTTCTCGACTTGAGCAATATCGACGCCGATGCTGCTCGGCGCACTCGTAGCATCATTATGTTCCTCGGTCCGCTCATGCACAGGTTCGGCAGTTTCGAGTTGCCCTACGCGGGTGGTTGTGATCTTGGAACTCGAACGGTTGAGCCGCATATGGTGGCACTGCGACCCTTTGGGCTTACCGTGGTGGCGACCGAGGGCAGTTACCAAGCGTCAGTTGATGCGGCGGTCTCCCCCGCCCGTCCGATCGTGTTGACCGAACGTGGCGATACCGTCACCGAGAATGCGCTTCTTGCGGCCGCCCGTAATGAAGGCGTGACGATCATCCGTAATGCGAGCCCCAACTACATGGTTCAGGACCTCTGCTTCTACCTACAGAAGCTCGGAGTCGGCATTGAAGGGATCGGCACCACGACGCTGACTGTGACTGGTGTGCCCAACATTTCTTGCGATGTGGACTATGCGCCGAGCGAAGATCCAATCGAGGCGATGAGCTTGATTACAGCCGCGATCGTGACTGAATCGGAAATCACGGTGACGCGCGTCCCGATTGAATTCATGGAAATCGAGTTGGCGCTGCTTGAAGAAATGGGTTTCGTTTATGACCGTTCGCCAGAGTACCTAGCGGAGAATGGGCATACCCGCCTCGTCGACATTACGACGCACGTATCCCAGCTGCACGCCCCTATCGACAAGATCCATCCAATGCCGTTCCCTGGGCTCAACATCGATAATTTGCCCTTTTTTGCGGTTATCGCAGCGACTGCGCAAGGGCAAACAACGCTCCACGATTGGGTGTATGAGAACCGCGCGATTTATCTCACGGAACTCAACAAACTCGGCGGGCGCGTGACGCTTCTCGACCCGCACCGAGTCCTGATTGAAGGCCCAACGCACTGGAGCGGTGCCGAACTCGTGTGTCCCCCGGCGCTTCGCCCGGCAGTGGTCGTGTTGATTGCCATGCTCGCCGCGAAGGGCGAGTCTGTCTTGCGCAATATTTACGTGATTCAACGTGGATATGAAGATCTCGCGCTACGACTCAACGCATTGGGTGCGGAGATTGAACTTTTCCGTGATATCTGATTTGAAAAGAATCGGGTGGCCTGCATCACATTGAGGGCGGACATGCTCTAAGTTGATGCTTGTGGGGCTTGCATCGTATTTTGACTCGACCATGCCGTTGCCATTTGCGCATCGCGGTGGAGCGAAGGTTGCCCCGAATCTCGGTATCGAGAACTCGATCGCGGCATTCCAGCACGCGTATGAACTTGGCTATCGGTATTTCGAAACCGATGTTCGTGCTACAGCCGATGGAGTTGCCGTGGCTTGCCATGACGAGCGGCTCGATCGACTATCTGGCGACCCGCGCGCGATCGCCGAGATTGACTCTCATGAACTCGAGTCGCTCTTGCTCGGCTCGGCTGAACAAATCGTCGCGTTCGATGCACTTCTCGAAGCATTTCCCGATGTCTATTTCAATGTCGATATCAAGTCCGATGATGCTGTCGCGCCAACGATTGCTGTGCTCCGGGAACGCGAAGCTGTGGAAAAGGTGTGTCTGGCTTCATTCGATCACACGCGACTTGCCCATGTGCGCAAACTCGGTGCGGGTTTGCTTACATCAGCATCGACTCGGGAAGCCGCGAGAATGGTGATTGGCCGTGAGGTTCCCGATGCGCCACTCGTCTTTCAAGTTCCGGTTCGGCACAAGGGCGTCAAAGTCGTAACTCGTCGATTCATCGACAAGGCGCACTCGCACGGCAAGCACGTACACGTCTGGACCATTGATGATCCCGGTGAAATGCATCGGCTACTGGATCTCGGCGTCGACGGCATCATTACCGACCGCACTGACCACCTCAAAGACGTCCTGATCGAACGCGGTCAGTGGAAGGAACCAACATGACCACTCACGCCACGGGAATTCCAGGTGAAGCACAAAACCGAAAGGCGGTCTGGGCTTGGGGAATGTGGGATTGGGGATCAGCAGCATTCAACGCTGTCATCATCACGTTCGTATTTAATAAATACCTTGTCGAAGTCGTTGGGCGCGATCTTCCGGGCCCAGTGTCAGCCAGTTCTTGGTTGGGATGGGCTCTTGGCGCTTCTGGATTGTGCATCGCGATCGTTGCGCCATTGACTGGTCGACAGACCGACAATCATGGCAATCGGAAACGAAGCTTATTCATATTGACCTTCGCGATCGTCGTTATTACCGCGGCGATGTTTTTTGTGAAGGATCAATACCAATATCTTTGGCTCGGACTTCTCTTAGTCGCTGTTGGATCTGTTCTCTTCGAACTTTCCCAAGTTCCATACTTTGCGATGCTCAGTCAAGTCGCTGGACCGAAGCAAGTCGGCAAAGTCTCAGGTTTCGGTTGGGCCCTTGGCTATGTTGGCGGAATTGCCTTGCTATTGCTTTGTCTTTTTGGGTTCATTCAAGGTGATGGTGATACTCGCGGTCTGCTTAACCTTCCAACTGAGGACAGCATCAATATCCGCGCCATTACACTTCTCGCGGCTGCATGGTTCGGAGTGTTTGCGCTGCCCTTGTTCATTTTTGTTCCCGAAATCCCACCTGTACAGGGTGAAGCCGGAAAGAAGACGTCAATTCCGGACGCCTACCGCGAATTGTGGGCCGAACTTAAAACCATGTGGGCGCAAGATCGAGAAACGCTCAAGTTTCTCATCGCGAGTGCTTTCTACAGGGACGGGTTGTCGGGTGTGTTTACGTTCGGCGCGATCATTGCTGGCACGGTCTTTGGTTTGAGTCCGGCTGATGTAATTTACTTCGGTGTTGCAGCAAATATTGCAGCTGCCTTAGGCGCATTTGCAGGGGGTTGGCTGGACGATCGGATTGGATCACGGCGTGTGGTTATGGGATCGCTCGTAGCACTGCTCTTGGTTGCAATTCCAATCTTTTTCGGATCTGGAAAGTTAGTTTTTTGGATTTTCGGATTAATGTTGTGCTTGTTCGTAGGCCCGGCCCAATCTGCATCACGAAGCTACCTTTCGCGAGTCACACATAGCGGACACGAAGGGCAAAATTTTGGGCTCTATGCAATGACCGGTCGAGCCGTTTCGTTCATGGCACCTACATTGTTTGGCATGTTCGTATTCATCGGCGGCGGAGACAATTGGGGAATCCTAGGCATTATGGTCGTTTTGGCGATTGGGCTGGTTTTATTGCTTAGAATTGATCCCAGTGCTGAAGATCATCTGCAGAGAAACGGAAGCCTTGAGCCGCTGAGCTGAACAGCGGAATCATGCTCATTGAGGGGGAAATGTGAACTTTCTCGTGTCATTATTGTGCGTTCTGATGGTGTCGCCACTAATAGGAAGTGACGTAGCGCAGCATCCTTCTCGACCACAGTTTTATGAGAAATACACACTCATTCATGTTTCGAAAAAGACGTCATACGTGAATAAGTCGAAAGCGCTTGCTAGCTGTCGTGCACAAGGGAAAGTGCCGATTACGTGCACGATCACTAAGGGGAAGACCGCTACTCGAAGTTTCGGGGTCGCACTGAAAATTCCGATTAAGACTGTCGCTGCTGAATTAGGGATCAGCCAGCAGACAAGCGTGACATTGACGACGGGATGCTCGGCACGAATCAAGAGTGGCCAAACGCTGTATGCCTATCCGGTCGGTACGAGGTACAAGTACAAGGTCAAGAAAGTTACAAAGGGCTCAATAATGCAGGACTATAACGGGACAACCATCAGTTCATGGCAATACACGTTCAATCCCTACAAGAACGATATTGCGTGCATCGTGAAGTAACTGCGCGCCTCACAGTGCGACACTAGCCGGGAATCTTTTGACCATGAGATACGTTTACTTGGTTAGGTATTACTGAAGGGGTTTAACCATGGCAGAACGCGCATTGCGTGGAGCACGTCTCGGCGGACAGAGTTTCGAGGACGAACGCGGCGTTGAAATGGCCCCACGCCAAGAAATCGAATACGTTTGCGAAGACGGTGAACGCTTCGTTGTCACGATGTCTACTGAGGCAGACGTGCCGTTGGAGTGGGAACACCCGAAATCGGGAAAGATCGGCCGCTGGGTCGATGGTGGAGACGAAGAAGTCAAGGAAGAAAAGCCCGTGCGCAGTCACTGGGACATGCTCCTAGAACGCCGTACAGTGCCCGAACTCGAAGACATCCTCAAAGAACGCGTATCGATGCTGCGCGGCGGCGAAATTGGTCCACCCCACTTGCATCGCAAATCCAAGAAGAAGTAAACCAGAAGGCTTGTCTTCAACCGACCTGTCGTCTATCCCGCTATAGGAGTTAGACGACAGGTCGTTTTTGTCACGACGGATACTTCAGGCCGCGGCCGGTGACGCGTTCCACGCCCCAGACTGCAACTTTGACGAGTGCTTCGCGCATGATGTCGAAATTCATTTTCGACTGCCCATGAATACGTTCGACGAATGTAATCGGGACTTCTTTCACATCGAGACCCGCTGCGGTGACATGGCGGGTCATGTCGATCTGGAAACAGTATCCCTGGGAGACCACAGCATCGAGATCAATCGTTTCTAGTGTTTCTCGTTGAAATGCGCGGAATCCGGCCGTTGTGTCTTTGACCTTGAGACCCAACAGCGTGCGCGCGTACAAAGACGCGCCGCGTGACAACCATTCGCGTCGTTTCGGCCAGTTCACGACGCTGCCGCCCGGAACCCAGCGTGAACCCAGGGTGAGGGCTGCGCCAGTCGCGGCTGAATCGAGCAATTTGCCGAGGTCTTCGGG
>SSHC01000051.1 GCA_008017265.1 Aeromicrobium sp. | reverse complement strand
GGTCGACGTCGAGGGTGCGCGGGTCGCCCGGATTGTTTCGGGTGCGACCGAACGCAGCTTCGATCGCAAACGCACGGTCGAGCAGCGTGTGTACGGTGAGCGTCGTGTCAATCAAAATGACGGCGTTGAGGAACTTCCCTGCACCCTCTGGACCGCCGACTGGTTCTGTCTCATACACCGAAGAAACCGCTACGACGGTCACTTCTGGCGTGTCTTCAAGTGCTGCTACTGCGCCCTGTAGACGGCCAATCCGGTCACCGAGATTTGACCCAATCGACAGCACAGCTTGGCGGATAGGGCGCATGCCGCCCGTCATGGTGTCTGCGTCGAGTTCGTAGGGGGTAGGAGTTTCAGTCACTTCTTGCTCCGCTCCATAGTTACGGCGACGTCTGAAAACGCCACCTCAATCGGTGCTTCCGGCTTATGTACCGTCACGCTCGTCCAGCCTACGCGATCAAGCGAGAGGCATGCCTCCACTATACGAAGAACCAAGGTCTCGATGAGGTCTACTGGCTCGCCTGAGACGATCCCGTGGACCGTATTAGCCAGTTCGCCATAGTGAACCGTGTCGGCCAAATTATCTGATTTTGCAGCGATTTCTAGATCTAATCCGAGGCTCACATCGATCACGAATACCTGTCCGTCGCGGCGTTCGTGATCGAAAACTCCGTGATTGCCGCGAACCCGCAATCCCGTCAAATCGATACGGTCTAGACCTTCTGGACAACTCATGACGAGACCTCATTTTCGGCATTGCGTGACGGGTGTGGCAGAAGTGCGTCGTGAGCCTCGGACACGCGCGCCGAAACAGCCAAGGCATCGACTGTCGAAAGCACATCATGAACACGTACACACCAGGCTCCAGCTTGCTCGCTCAGCAGCGAAATCGCGGCCGTGGCCGCATCGCGTTGGCCAACGGGGCGAGGAACGCCATCGTTCGCCAAAAGCGCCCCAAGAAAGCCCTTCCGGCTGGCCGCAACCAACACGGGGAATCCCAAAGCCGTCAGTTGCGGCAACTGCGCGAGCAATTCCCAGTTCTGGTCTCCTGTCTTGCTAAAGCCCAAGCCCGGATCGATCACGATCTGCTCCTCGCGCACACCGGCGGCGATCGCGACGTCGATTTGGGTACGAATTTCACTCAACACGTCGGCGACAACGTCGGCGTAATCGGTGTGGTTTTGCATCCGGGCCGAATGCGCACGCCAGTGCATCACAACAAACGGGACATCCGCTTCGGCAACAAGGCCAAGCATGTCCGGATCGGCTCGGCCACCAGAAACATCGTTGACCATCGCGGCCCCTGCATCGAGCGCAGCTCGTGCCGTCGCTGCCCACATCGTGTCAACCGATACTGCAGCACCTGCGCTGGCCAAACCCTCCACCACCGGGATGACTCGTCGCAGTTCTTCATCGAGACCCACTCGCGTCGCCCCCGGGCGAGTCGACTCTCCCCCGACGTCAACGATCGAAGCTCCCTGCGAAATCAACTCAAGTCCATGCGCGATCGCGGCGTCAGGAGACAACCACTGCCCGCCGTCAGAAAAAGAATCCGGAGTCACGTTGACGACACCCATCACCTGACAGTGCCCTGCCGCCCGGGTGGTCAAGTCAATTCGAGTCATGAGCGTCAGCCCAGAATCAGGCCCATGGCTTCAGCGCGGGTAGCCGGACTCAGCAAATGCCCACGAACAGCACTCGTAATGGTTCGGGCACCGGTCTTGCGCACGCCTCGCATCGACATACATTGATGTTCGCCTTCAATCACCACGATCACGCCGCTCGCCGACAAATGCGATTCAAGCGAATCGGCTATCTCCGTGGTTAAGCGCTCTTGGACTTGCAAGCGACGGGCGTACACATCGACGAGCCGAGCGAGCTTGGACAATCCGGTCACGTGGCCGTCTGGCCCAGGAATGTAGCCAACGTGCGCTTTGCCGAAGAACGGCACCATGTGGTGTTCACACAGCGACCAAAACTCGATGTCTTTGACGACGATGAGTTCCTGGTGCCCCACATCGAAAACCGCAGACAAAACTTCATCAGCCGACTGCTCGTATCCGCCAAGAATCTCGGCATACGATCGCGCCACGCGCGCGGGCGTATCAACGAGACCACTGCGGTCAGGGTCTTCGCCAATTGCGATGAGCAACTCTCGAACGGCTGCTTCGACGCGCGGCTTGTCGATGCTCACGGGGTTGGCTCCGGGCCCGAACCGTCCGGCTCAGGAGATTCAGTGGCAACTGGTTCTGTGTGGTCAACCGGCGCAACTGGTTCTGCTGGCTCAGTGGGTTCTGCTGGCTCAGTGGGTTCTGCTGGCTCAGCCACGGTGGCTGGCTCAGTTTCCTCAACGACCTTCGGTTCAATGACGACGGGCGGAACAGTCGAAGGAACACGCGTATCCGATCCGGTCCACGCCGGACGAACCTGGCGACGGCGCAGCGGCTCGAAGATTGCTGCGACTTGCGCCTTGTCGAGGGTTTCCTTCTCCATCAGTTCCACAACAAGCGCATCCAATACATCACGGTTCTCGTGCAAAATGTCGAAGGCTTCTTGGTGCGCGGTGACGATCAACTCAGACACTTCAGCGTCGACCGTTGCGGCAACAGATTCCGAATAGTTGCGACTCGAACCAAGATCACGCCCGAGGAAGGGCTGTGAGTGATCTTCACCGAGCCGCACTGCACCAATCTTCTCCGACATGCCGTATTGCGTGACCATCGCTCGTGCCAGGTTCGTGGCCTTTTCGATGTCGTTGCCAGCGCCGGTCGTTGGGTCGTGGAACACGAGTTCTTCCGCAGCACGACCACCCAACATGTAGGCGAGTTTGTCGAGCAGTTCGGCGCGCGTTTGCGAGTACTTGTCTTCGTCAGGAAGCACCATCGTGTACCCCAAAGCGCGTCCGCGGGGCAGGATCGTGATCTTGTGCACTGGATCCGACTGTGGCAGCGCGGCCGCGACGAGCGCGTGGCCGCCTTCGTGATACGCCGTGACGAGACGTTCGTGCTCGTTCATGAGCCTCGTGCGCTTTTGCGGCCCACTGATGACGCGATCGATCGCTTCGTCAAGCGCCGGATTGTCGATTTCGTGCTTGTTGAGGCGCGCGGTCAACAGGGCAGCCTCGTTAAGCACGTTCGCCAAGTCGGCGCCGCTGAACCCGGGGGTACGCCGCGCGACTGCGCTTAAGTCGACATCCGCAGCCATCGGCTTGCCCTTGGCATGGACGGTGAGGATCGCGGTACGACCAGCGAGGTCAGGTGCCTCGACGCCGATTTGGCGGTCGAATCGGCCCGGGCGCAAGAGGGCGGGGTCGAGCACGTCGGGGCGGTTGGTGGCCGCAATCAGAATGACTCCGCCGCGCACGTCGAAGCCGTCCATTTCGACGAGCAACTGGTTCAGTGTCTGTTCGCGTTCGTCATGTCCGCCACCCATGCCGGTGCCACGATGGCGACCGACCGCATCGATTTCGTCGATAAAGACGATCGCGGGTGCGTTGGCTTTCGCTTGTTCGAACAAGTCGCGGACGCGACTCGCGCCAACGCCAACGAACATTTCGACAAAGTCAGATCCGGAAATCGAATAGAACGGCACACCGGCTTCACCAGCGACAGCGCGTGCCAAGAGCGTCTTACCGGTTCCGGGCGGGCCGTACAAGAGGACACCCTTGGGGATCTTGGCACCAACGGCCTGGAACTTGGCGGGTTCTGCCAAGAACTCTTTAATTTCGGCGAGTTCTTCGAGCGCTTCTTCACAGCCGGCTACGTCAGCGAACGTGGTCTGTGGCGTGTCTTTGCTCATGAGTTTCGCGCGGGACTTCGAGAACTGCATGACCTTTCCGCCACCGCCCTGCATCGAGTTCATGAACCACAGGAAGATCAACAAGAAAATCGCGAACGGCAGGATGCTCAAGAGCACCGCGCCCAGCACGCTGTCTTGCGGGACCTTGACGTTGTAGGAACTCATCTTCTTGTCGTCAACAAGTTCTTGCGCCTTTACGGCAAGTTCGTGGCCTTGATCGCCGATCCACGTGGCCTTGATCTTTTCTTCGGCCTTATCGCCGTCTTTTTTCAGCGTCGCTTGAATCTCTTGGTCGCCCTCAACAAACGTGACTTCCTTGATGTCGCCGTTGTCGAGATGCTGCACCATCTTGGCAGTTTCAACTTCACGGAACCCATCGCCCGAACTAGCGAAGGTGAGATAGCCGAGTCCGGCCGCGGTCAGCAACAGGATCCAAAACCATGGGCTCTTGATGAAACGAGAAACATTCATGCGCTGTGGAAATCCCTTACTCAGGAGTATTTGTGTTCTGCCAGTGTGCCAATGCCACGCAAATTCCGGTACTCCTCATTGAAGTCCAATCCGTAGCCAACAACAAAGGAATTTGGGATATCGAAACCAACATATTTGACGTCGACGGCCATTTCGAGCGCATCGGGCTTGCGCAACAGCGTCGCAATTTCAACCGAGGCCGGGCCACGAGACTTCAAGTTCTTGACGAGCCACGACAACGTGAGTCCCGTGTCGATGATGTCTTCGACGATGAGAACGTGGCGACCTTCGAGATCGGTATCGAGGTCTTTAAGGATGCGCACAACACCCGACGATTTGGTGCCCGCGTAGGAGGAAATCGCCATCCAGTCGATCTCGACGTGTCGGTTGATTTCGCGCGACAAATCCGCCATCACCATGAGTGCGCCCTTGAGCACACCTACGAGGAGCAGGTCTTGACCTTCGTAATCGGCTTCGATGCGACGAGCGATCTCGGCGAGTTTGGCATGGATTTCTGCTTCAGAAATCGTGGTCTTTTCGGGGTCGAGATCGTTCTCGAGGTGCGCGGCTTCCACCAAGACAGATTGCCACAGTTGTCCGCGCCGTGCGGAAGCGGACTCACTGATCGCGTCTGCGCGAAGGGGTTACACCGAACACGAGGCGGTTCTGCAACCGTTGCACGCTCACGTGCCCCGGCAGTTCAATTCGCGCCTGACCCCGCCAATCGGTCACGAGTCGGTCCATCTCGCTGATGTGTTTGGCGGTGAGTTCACCCGCGAGTGCGCCTGCGTCGAGAGCGAGCAGACGCATGACTCGAGAACGCACCGCCGGCACGAGGCTCGCGAGTTGGACGGTGTCGTACGTCAGCGACTCGGCTGCGATCTGGTCGAGCGCTTCACTATCAGCAAACAACTGTTCGGCGGTGCGGGCGAGCGCACCGCGCACACCGCCACCTAACACCTCATCAAGCAGTGGGAGGACTTCGTTTCGCAGACGCACGCGCCGAAAACGAGGATCTATATTGTGCGGATCGGCCCACCATTCGATTCCTTCAGCCCGGCACACGTGCTCAGTATCTGAGCGGTCGAGACCGAGGAACGGCCGTCGCCAGCGGCCGTCCACCGCACGCATTCCCCAGAGCGATCGTGCTCCCGAACCGCGGCCAAGCCCCAACAGGACAGTCTCGGCCTGGTCATCGCGGGTGTGCGCGAGTAAGACCGGCACACCGGGCCCCGCCACAGATTCCAAGGCTGCGTATCTAGCCGTGCGGGCCGCTGCTTCAGGACCGCCCTGCTCGCCGACAGACACCTGCACGACAAGTGCCGACAAACCCAAGCCGCGCACAATGTCGGCGGCGCGTTCGGCGACCACGCCCGAACCGTCCTGCAATTGGTGATCGACGATTACGGCTTTCGCAGAAACCTCGTTGCGTTGGGCGTAGTACGCCACACAGGCAGCGAGCGCGAGTGAATCGGCCCCGCCCGACACTGCGATGACGACCTCTGTCTCGCCAGCGAGCGCCTCACTCACGAGACGCCGCGCGGCGAGCAACCGCTGATCCGGGACGACCATCAGCCGTGAACCCGCTTGATCCACAAGTCCGGTTCGAGGATTTCCGCAGCAGACGGAACATGGTCAGCTTCAGCCCACACGGCCGAGAACCCCTCAGCGCCGACCTGATCGGTGACATGCCGCACGAAAACCGCGCCGTCTCGATACTGGCGCATCTTCGCCTCGAACCCCATGAGCCGACGCAGCAGTTTGCCGAGGCTCGTGCCGGCTGCCCGGCGCGCATCAAACTTCGCCCGAATGTTGTCAACCGAGGGCACATAGTCGGGCCCGATATCGTCCATGACGACGTCCGCGT
>SSHC01000094.1 GCA_008017265.1 Aeromicrobium sp. | reverse complement strand
GCTTGCCGCAGAGCTTGGGCTGGTCGAAGAGGCGGGGGAGGACGAACCCGATCCTGGCGCGGTGGCACCAGGACGAAACACTGTCGAACGCGATGCGTCGGACTCCGCGCAGTTTCGTCCCTTCGTGCGCGCCGAACAGCAGCAGCGGCTCGCGCGAGCCGAGAAACGTCTGGCTGAGCTCGGTCGAATCAACCCGCTCGCGCTTGAGGAATTCGCCGCGCTTGAGCAGCGTCACGGCTTTCTGGCAGAGCAGTTGCAAGATCTCACCAAGACCCGCGCCGATCTGCTCACGATCATCGCCGACCTCGACGAGAAGATGCAGGGCATTTTCGCTGAGGCATTCGCCGACACGCAGGCCGCATTCGCAGAGGTGTTTCCGATCCTTTTCCCCGGAGGTTCAGGGCACGTCGAACTTACCAACCCCGACGACATTCTCAACACCGGCATCGAGATGGCAGTGAAGCCGGCGGGCAAGAAGGTTGAACGGCTGTCGCTACTGAGCGGTGGCGAGCGTTCGCTCGCGGCCGTTGCCTGGCTTATCGCGATTTTTCATGCCCGCCCGAGCCCCTTCTACATCATGGACGAGGTCGAGGCTGCGCTTGACGACGCAAACCTAGGGCGGCTCCTGCAGGTGTTCGAGACGCTGCGCGAAAACTCGCAGCTGATCGTCATCACGCACCAGAAGCGCACTATGGAGATCGCCGACGCCCTCTACGGTGTGTCGATGAGACAAGACGGAATTTCTGCAGTCGTGGGGCAGCGGATCGGTCGCGAGGACTAGTCGCCGCCGGTCTACCCGGCAGCGCGCGGGCTGTTCGGGCGGGCTACTCAGAGGCTGCCGCGATCCTCGCATCTGAGTGCAGACTCGCCTCGAAAACGCTTGTCAGGTCACGAGACGCTAACAACTCACCGCAAAATGCCGCATTGACCCCCAGAACCTGAGTATTCTCAGGAGCAGTACCGCAAACATGGCGGTTACCCGACACATAGAAAGGTGTCATCGATGAAGATGATTTCCAAACGAGCCACCGGTGCACTCGCACTGGCCGCAGCTGCGGCGCTTGTGCTCTCAAGCTGCTCGACGAGCGCTGAGGAGCCCAAGACCGAGGACGGCGGCGGTTCGACCGATGCGCTGAAGATTGCGACGCTACTGCCGCAGACGGGTTCGCTCGGCTTCCTGATGCCCCCGGTGCAGGCCGGTGTGGCGCAGGCGCTCGAAGACATCAACGGTGCGGGCGGCGTGCTCGGCCAGGATGTCACGATCGTCGCAGAAGGCAATGAGGGCGACGCAACCGACCTGACCGTAGTAGAGAAGGGTGCCGACGACGTAATCAAGAGCGGCGCCTCGTTCGTGCTCGGCGCAATGGGTTCGGGTCGTAGCGCTCACGTCGTAGACAAGATCGCTGAAGCCGGCGTTCTGATGGGCTCGCCATCGAACACCTCGGCAGACCTCAGCGGCATCAACCCGAACTACTTCCGCACCGCTCCGCCAGACACCGTGCAGGGCGACGCGCTCGGCAACCAGGTGATCGCAGACGGCAAGACCAAGGTCGCTTTCCTGACCTTCAACGATCCGTATGGTCTTGGCCTGCGCGACGTGATCCAGGAGACCGTCGAAGCCGCTGGCGCTGAGGTGGTCTACGGTGGCAAGGGCGAGGGCAACGAGTTCCCGACCGAGCAGACCTCGTTTGCTGCTGAGGTTACCGCTGTGAAGGATTCGGGTGCCGAGGCAATTGTCGTGGTCACCTACGATCAGCTGAAGCAGATCGTTCCTGAGTCAGTGAACCAGGGTCTCGACCTCGCGAACTTCTACCTGGTCGATGGCAACACCAACGGCTACGGTGACGAGTTCCCCGCGGGTACCCTCGAGGGTGCTCAGGGATCGATTCCTGGCGCACAGGCCAATGACGACTTCAAGAAGCAGCTCGACGAGATCTACACCGCGAAGTTCGGTGGGGCGCTTGAGAGCTACACTTACGCTCCCGAGGCCTACGACCTCGTGACGCTGGTGGCTCTTGCCGCTGAGAAGGCTGGAGCGACCGACTCGGAGTCGATCAAGGCTCAGCTGCACGCGGTCTCGGGTGCTGACGGTGGTGAGGAGTGCAACACCTACAAGGATTGCAAGGCGCTGCTCGACGACAAGAAGGACATCCACTACGTCGGCAAGGCAGGCACCGGCCCGCTGAACGACAACAACGATCCTTCGTCGGCTTTCATCGGCATCTACAAGTACGACGCAACGAACAACCCGGTCTTCCAGAAGGCCGTTGAGGGCGAGACCAAGTAGGTTTCGTTCACACACAAAAGGGGTCGGTGTCTTCACCGGCCCCTTTTGCGTGTGCCTGTGTGCTTTTGCGTGGGTGTGCGTGTGCCCCGGTGCCCCTTGTGCCTGGTCTCGTGCCTCTCGGTTTGGCTCACGGGCCCCGGGCTGGGTCTCTGGCTTGCTCCGCGGGCTGGGGGTAACCGCACAATGCAGCGGATAACGCACAAAGATCTCCCAAGACTCTGTGCGTTATCCGCTGTTTTGTGCTTTTGCTGCTGAGGCGGCCTGAGGCGGCCGGGTGTGCCTGAGGCTGCTGGGCACAGCAAGGGGGGCGCTGTGAGCGCCCCCCTCTTGGAGACTACGCCGATGCGTTCTCCGTGTTCTGCGTGCCATTGCCCGGCGCCTCGTCCGAGTGCGCCGCCTCGACGTCTGCGGCGAGGGTGCCAAGGTAAAGCTCGATCACCTTTGGATCGTTTGCAAGCTCGCGGCCTGGACCTTCGTAGGCATTGCGGCCCTGGTCGAGCACATACGCGCGGTCACAGATCTGCAGGCAGCGGCGTGCGTTCTGCTCGACCATGACGATCGTGACGCCCGTCTTATTAATCTGCCTCGTACGAATGAACGTTTCGTCTTGTCGCACGGGGGAGAGGCCGGCCGAAGGCTCATCAAGCAGCAGTACTTTCGGGTCCATCATGAGCGCTCGCGCCATGGCGACTGATTGGCGCTCGCCTCCCGAGAGGGAGCCGGCGCGCTGCTTGCGGCGGTCGGCGAGCATGGGAAACAGATCCCACATCTCGGCCACCCTGCTCGTGAACTCCTTCGGCTTCAAAAAGAGGCCCATCTGCAGGTTCTCTTCGATCGACAGTGAGGGGAAGACGTTGTTGGTCTGCGGCACGAAACCGACACCCTTGCGCACCAGCTGATTCGTATGCAGGTTCGTGACGTCTTCGCCGTCGAGCCTCACGGCCCCGTCTCGGATGTTCACCAGACCGAAGAGCGCCTTCAGCAGAGTCGACTTGCCGGCGCCGTTGGGGCCAATGATGCCGATGAGCTCGCCCTGGTAGGCCTCGAGGGTGCAGCCGTTCAGAATGTTGATTCCAGGCAGGTACCCGGCCGTGAGGTTGTCTGCCTGTACTACAAGCTTCTTGTCGTTCATCGAGTCTCCTCCTCGACTTCGTCGGCGATTTCAGTTGCGATCGCACGCATGAATCCTGTGTTGAGCGCGTCGTCATCACCCAGGTCTTTATCGTGATGCGCCCCGAGGTACGCGTCGACCACCGCTTGGCTCGTCATGACCTCCTCGGGCAGACCCTCAGCGATCACCTCGCCCTGAGCCATAACTACGACCCAGTCGCTGATATGACGCACCATGTGCATGTCGTGCTCGACGAACAGCACTGTGGTTCCATCGTCGCGCAGCGCCTGAATGTGATCAAGCAGACTCTGCGTGAGGGCAGGGTTCACGCCGGCCATGGGCTCGTCGAGCATGATCATTGCGGGGTTCGACATGAGCGCACGGGCCATCTCGAGCAGCTTCTTTTGACCGCCGGAGAGATCACCTGCCATGTCGTTGATCTTGGCATCGAGTTTGAACCGGGCGAGCAAGTCTTTCGCTCGCTCCACGTTCTCTCGCTCACGTGCCTTCCACAGCGGCGGGATCAGTCCGACGAAGATGTTCTCGCCGGGCTGGTTGTTCGCACCGATCAGCATGTTCTCGAGTACCGTCATGCGCGAGAGCGCTTTGGTCAGCTGAAAGGTGCGCACCATGCCTGCGCGTGCGGCCTGCGAGGCGCCGGTACGGCGCAGATCCTTTCCGTTGAACGACCACCGTGCATCGCCACCACCGATGAGCTTCTGCCCATTCGAAGGCTGATCGAAGCCGGTGATCAGGTTGAAGAACGTGGTCTTGCCGGCACCGTTCGGGCCGATAAGCGCGGTGATTGCGCCGCGCGGCACCTCAAGGTGTGCCACGTTGACCGCGGTCATACCGCCGAAACGGCGCTCGATGCGATCGACAGTGAGGATCGGGTCGCGCTTTGCGACGCCTGGCACCTGGTCGAGTGTGCGAAGCTCGGCGCGCAGCGCCTCGCGGTCGTAGGGGTAGCCCTCGATGTGGGCATTGCTGCGGACTGCTGCATCAGACATTGAACGACAGCTCCTTCTTGTTACCGAGCACACCTTGCGGTCTAAATACCACGAGCAGGATCAGCGCGAGGCCAATGAGCACCCACGCCAGCTGCTCTGTCTGCTGCGTGTTCAGCAGCGAAGACGGGATGAACTCGCCGGCGAGGCTCGTGAGAAGCAGTCGCACAACGAAGAACAGGATGCTGCCGAGCAGCGGGCCGAAGATCGTTGCGGCGCCACCGAGCAGCACGATCATCCAGAGGTTGAAGGTCATCGGGCGTCCCATTGAGTCAGGCTGCATTGCTGCCGGCAGTGCCATGACGACGCCACCGAAGGCGCCCATGATGCCGCCGAGGATCAGTGCTTGCAGCTTGTAGGCGTAGGAGCTCTTTCCGAGGCTGCGGACGGCATCTTCGTCTTCGCGGATGCCCTTCAGCACACGACCCCATGGGCTGCGGATGAGGAGCCAGGTGATCAGCAGGAAGAGTGCCACGAGCCCCCACGCGACGATCCTTGTCCACCAGTCATCGACGCCGGTATTTGCGTAAGTGATGCCGAGAATCGTGGTCTTGCCGTCGGGCAGAGGGGAAAGCTCGGTGAAGACCGGGCGGTACTTGTTTCCCGGGATCCCGCTTGGGCCACCGGTAATATCTTGCAGCACTGCAAGCTTGACCACCATGCGGATGACCTCGGCCGCCGCAATGGTGACGATCGCAAGATAGTCACCTCGCAGCTTCAGAGTGGGAATACCAAGGATGATTGCAAAGACCACGGCGGCGCCGACAGCAACTGCGATTGCTGCCCAAAAGCCGAGACCAAAGTACGACACCGAAACGCCGAAGCCGTATGCGCCAACAAGCATGAAGCCTGCCTGACCCATGTTCATGAGGCCGGTGAAGCCGAAGTGCACGTTGAGGCCGATCGCCGCGAGCACAAATGCAGCGGTGGTCGGAGAGATAGCGATCTGCAGAATATTCTGCAACAGTTCGAACCAGAAATTCATGATGTGCTCCTAGCCGATCCGCTCTTTGCGGCCAAAGATGCCCTGCGGTCTGACGAGCAGGATGAGAATAAGGAGAAGCAGCGCGGTTGCATACTTCAGGTCGCCCGGAAGCCAGATATTGGTGAGCTCAACCATCATGCCGATCAGCATCGAGCCGATGAATGCGCCGAACGCAGTGCCGAGGCCACCGAGTGTTACCGCGGCGAAGAACATCAGCAGCAGTTGACCGCCGGTGAACCAGTTGAGGCCGTTGAAGACGAGGCCGAGGAAGACGCCTGCGAGGCCTGCGAGGCCTGCGCCGATGATCCACACGATATTGATCACGCGATCCACATCGATGCCCGAAGCCCGCGCGAGTGCTGGGTTGTCGCTGATCGCTCGGGTGGCGCGACCAAATCGGGTGTACATGAGGCCGAGACCTACTCCGATGATCGCGAGCAGTGAGATGCCCATCGCGATGTACGACTGCACTGTAAGGGTAACCCCGAAGAACGTCCATGTTGCGGGAGTCGACTTGTCGATGCGGATCACACCCGAACCCCAGAAGAACTGGAACAGGTATTGCATCGTGATCGAGAGACCAATTGAGACGATCATGAGCTGCATGAGGCTGAGGCGCCTCTTTCGCAGCGGCTTCCAGAGCACCTTGTCTTGCGCCCAGCCGAACGCTGCCGACGCGACCACAGCGAGCAGGCCGGCAATCCAGAGGTTGCCGGTGAGCCCCATGAAGAGCGCCGCGAGCAGGCCGCCGAGAGTCACCATCTCGCCGTGGGCAAAGTTGGAGAGCCCGGTGGTGCCGAAGATGAGCGAGAGGCCGAGTGAGGCGAGCGAGATGAGCAAACCCATTCTGATGCCGGAAACGAATTGCTGCCAGAACCTCGGCCAGCTGAATGAGTCGGCGGAGCTGCTTGAGGCGGCCTCACCCTTGCCGGTGGTTGAGGTTTCGCCCCCCGAGGCCTCAGCCTCATTATCGGTGAGGGGAAACAGTGCGCTCGCTTGGCTGTTGAGCTGGGCTTCGACCTCGCGGGTATCTGCACTCTTGAAGAATTGTCCCTCTGGGAGCGAACTCTTCTCTACAGAGACGGAGTAGGTGCCGGCCGCAGTGATCGCGAACGCCCAGCGGCCCTCTGCGTCGGTCTCGACACTCTGGGATTCGCCGTCGCCCTTGAGGGTCAGCTTGATGCCGGCTGCGGGGTCGCCTGCACCGGTCTTGATGACGCCTTGCACGCAGCCGGTGGCCGCGTCTGGCACACACTCGACCGCGTGAGCGGGCGAGGCGGTGAACACGCCCAGGAAGAGGGCGAGTAGCAAAGTAAGTAGTAAAGCGACGCCGAGTGGGCGTTTGGTGCTTACCGTTATGGCCGTTGTACGGGTCACGGTACCTCCAGAATTTTCGCCCGGGTGCCACATTGCCCCGGCGCTTGAACGTCTTGATCGTAGCGGAGTCTGAGAGCGAGATGTGCCAATATTGACGATTTGCTCACGGTTCGTGACCAAACCATGATCATTTCTTGAGGTTCTAGACGGTGGTTCAAGATATTGGGGCGAAGCGCTCTGATCTGCGATCTCTCTACCCCATACACTTGGAAGCATGGCTGAGCGTTCCTGGTCGTTGTCCAATGTATTCCGAAACGTTTTCGGCGGTGGCAGCGAACCTATTTCTGAAGATACGTGGGATGAGCTCGAGACAGCGCTGTTGGGCGCTGACTTCGGGCCAGATCTCACTGATTCCATTCTGGGCCGGCTTCGCGAAGACGTTGATCGGCACCGTGTCACCGAGGTGAAGGAGCTGAAGCGCATGCTGCGCGAGCTGCTCGAAGAGAAGCTCGCAGCCTTCGACCCGACACTGACGCTCTCGGAACGACCGGCAGTGATCCTCGTCGTCGGGGTGAACGGTGTGGGCAAGACCACAACGATCGGTAAATTCGCGAACTATCTGCGCAGTTTCGATAAGCGAGTGCTCGTGGGAGCTGCCGACACGTTTCGCGCGGCGGCGGTAGAACAGCTCTCAACCTGGGCAACCCGGGCCGGTGCCGACATTGTGAAACCGCAGCAGCAGGGCCAAGACCCCGCGGCGGTCGCGTTTCAGACGGTTCAGCGTGCCAAAGAGGAGAATTATGACATTGCGATCGTAGACACCGCCGGTCGCTTGCAGACCAAGGGCGGTCTCATGGATGAGCTCACGAAGGTGCGACGGGTCATTGAGAAGCAGGCACCGATTGCTGAGGTGTTGCTGGTGCTCGACGCCACCACCGGGCAGAACGGCCTTGCCCAGGCCGAGGCGTTCATCGAGCATGCAGGGGTCACCGGCCTGGTGCTGACCAAGCTCGACGGCTCGGCCAAGGGCGGTTTTGTGCTCGCGGTGCAGCAAAAGACAGGGTTGCCCATCAAACTCATCGGCCAAGGCGAGGGCATTGGCGATCTTACGGGTTTCACCCCGCACGTCTTCGCGCAGCAGTTGGTCGGTTAGCGGCTGAGCGCGAGGAGCTGCAAGTTTACCGTGCATCGCGAGGCGCTGCACGTTTACCGTGCCAGCGCTCCCGCGATGGAGTAAGCCAGTTTCGTGCGGAGGTCACACGGCCTGCCTGAGCGCGCTGGCCCAGTCCTCGATATGACGGGTCCTCTGGATTAGGCCGTCAGCGATCTCGTGAACGTCGATACTGATGATGGTGAATGAGCCCGACGTCGGTGTGCCGAACAGCGACCCTGCGGGTGTGCCTGATCCTTGTCCAATCACAGTGATCGTGTTGCCGGCATCGATGATCTGCGTAACTTCCCACTTCAGATCGGGCACCATGGCACGGAGAGCGGCGACGTTGCCCGCGAAAGCCGCGGCGTCGGCGTCTTCGCCTGGGCTGCCGAAGTTGCGCCAGTCGGGAGCGGTGACGCCAAGCAGCAGCTCAGCTGAGGGGTTCGCCGCGGTGAAGAGTGCGTAGTAGCGGGTGAGCAGTTCGGTGGTAGTGGTCATGGGAGTGCCTTTCTGATTGTGGTGGGCGTAGAAGGGTCGGTGCCGGCGACGAGCCTGGTGAAAAATACTGGGCCGGCCACCTCGGCAAGGTCGGAGACGTCACTCGCGCGGCCGAGGAGTTCACCGAGCTGTTGCGCGCGCGTGCGGGTGAGCGCGGCGAGCGCGTCGGCGGCGTGCGGGTGAGCGTCGGCAGCCGCCATGAGATACGTGATGGCGGCGCGGGTAGCTGGATCGCTCAGGCCAGCGGCGATGTCTTCTCGGAACGCCTGAACTCGTTCGGCCTCGCTTGCGTGTTCGAGGCCCATGAGCGGCTCCGAATGGCCGTCGGCAAGAAACTCTGCGAGCAGGTGTGCTGGAGACTCCCAGTGCGCATAGAGGGTTTTGCGCGCAATGCCGGCTGCCTGCGCAATGGTGCTGAAGGTCAGGCTCATTGCGCCGTCAGTGGCGAGCAGCGTTCTCGTCGCGGCGAACACGTCGATGCGTGTGCGAGCGATGCGAGGGTCGACGGTCATGCTAGGGGCGACCGTTCTGCGTGGGGCGACGGCGCTGGGGTGGCGGGCGACGGCGCTGGGGCGGCGGGCGATCGTGGCCCTGAGGTCTGCGCGACGATGACGATAGCTGCAGCGCAGATTGCGATGAGGGCAATCGAGAACGAGGTGAGCATGCTTGCGAGCATGAGGGCGATGAGCGCGAGGATCAGCAGGTTCGATGCGGGGCGAAGCGCGGTGCGCACCGCGAGCCACCAGACGGCGAGCGAGAACACTGCGACTGGGATCGCAAGGGTGGCGCGCGCCGCGATGGGGGAGAGTGCGGTGTGGCCCTCGAGCGCGTCGACTGTTGCCTCGATGCCAGCGGAGAATGCTCCGGCAGCCGCGAAAACGAGAAAGTGAACGTATCCGAAGGTCATCGCTCGACGCAGGTTTCCTGCGAGGTAGTGGTGCATGGGCTTCGCGAAGTAGAGCCACCACATGCTCGCGACGATGGTGAGGGCTGCGAAAGCGACGCCCACGAGCGCCGCCGGGTTGCGGCTCTCTTCGATGGCGTGGATTACCGCGTTCGCGGAGGCGAGGATCGACTCGCCGAGCAGGATCAGGGTGAACAGGCTGAACCTCTCGGTGATGTGGTGAGCGTTCCACGGTGTCGGGGTGGCTCGCTCGGCGAATGCTGGCACGCACAGTTCCAACAGGATGATCGGCACCAAGAGCCACAGGCTGATCTCGGAGACTTTTGTGACGAGCGCAATGAGCCAGAGTGCCTGTGCGATAGCGATGCCGCCCACGTAGCGGATCGCTGTCTTTCGGTAGCGCGGCTCTTGAACCGCCACTTGGATCCATTGCGGGATCGCGACAAGCCGCATGATCACATAGCCGACGACGAACCAGGTGATGTCGCCGTGCGCCAGTGCTGGGCCTGATCCAGCTGCGATGACGAGCGCACCAGCCATCTGCACGAAGGTGGAGATTCGGTAGAGCCAGCTGTCGGGATCGAAGCTAGTCGCGAACCAGGTGAAGTTCATCCATGCCCACCAGATGGCGAAGAATACTGCGAGGTAGCCGCCTGCCCCTTGTAGGAGGTGGTTCTCGGCCTCGGCGTGATGCAAAGCCTGGGACGACAGCGACACGGCCACCACGAACACGAGGTCGAACAGCAGCTCTAGGGGAGTGGACGTGCGATGGCGCTCAGCCGGATCCCGCGGGCGCAGGCGCAGGGTAGGAAACGCGCCGCCACTCACCGGGTCTTCTCCGTGTATACGTGCGCGATCTGCCGGGTGAACTCGGGTTCCGCGAGTTCTGAGAGAAGAAAGCGCGCGACGTCGTCGCGAGTGAGCGCCCCCATCTTCTCGCGCGGCGCGAGCTCGCCCTTCGCGATGACGGTGCGCATGTGCGGCTTTTCACTGAGCACTGCGGGTCGCACGATCGTCCAGTTCAGCTCTGATGCCATAACGAGGCGTTCTTGCGCTTCTTTGTCGGCGTACACGCCTCGCAGAATGGTGGGTCTGACGAGTGCGTCGTACCAGAACGGGCCGTGCCCGCGGCTCGAACCGGCCCCCATTCCGGTGACTACGATGAGCCGAGGTGCCCCAGCATCGCCCATTGCCGCAAGGAGATTTCGTGTTCCTTCTTCGAGCAGGTGCGTGTCGTTCTTGCCTGGGCGTGAGCCGAGCACGCAGATGACCTGCGAGATGCCCTCGAGCGCAGCCGTCAAGCTGTCGCGATCGCGCACGTCGCCCCGCACCGCATCGATGCTGAGAGAGCTGAGCGCCGCGGGGTTTCGCGCAAACGCGCGAATGGGAACGTCTGTTTCTGCGGCTTCGGTGAGCAGGGCGCGCCCGAGTGGCCCGGTCGATCCGATAAGCAGTGTCGGAGCTGCTTGCGAGGGGAGGTGATGAGTCATGACATTAATGTAACACAGTGTTACCTAGTTTGGTGCGTATTCGAGAAGCTACCCGGTTTTACGTGGATCCCGCAGGCGGCTCCGGGATCCACCGCCCCCGTTTCGCCGATTCTGCCGGACGCCCCACGATCGCGCGGTAGGCTGTTCTCACTATGGCTACTTTCGGAAACCTCTCGCAGCGGCTCACCGACACCTTCAAGAACCTGCGCTCGAAGGGCAAGCTCTCTGCAGCAGACGTTGACGGCACCGTGCGTGAGATTCGTCGCGCCCTGCTCGAAGCAGACGTTTCGCTCGATGTGGTGAAAGGCTTCACCGCTAAGGTGCGCGACCGTGCGCTCGGCGACGAAGTCAACAAGGCGCTGAACCCCGCACAGCAGGTCGTGCAGATCGTCAACGACGAGCTCGTGCAGATTCTTGGTGGCGAGCAGCGTCGACTGCAGTTCGCGAAGCAGCCGCCGACCGTCATCATGTTGGCCGGTTTGCAGGGTGCAGGCAAGACGACCCTCGCTGGCAAACTTGCAAAGTGGCTCAAAGACCAGGGGCACACTCCACTGCTCGTCGCGTGTGACCTGCAGCGCCCGAACGCGGTCACCCAGCTTGGCGTGGTCGCCGAGCAGGCCGGTGCCACGTTCTTCGCCCCCGAACCCGGCAACGGCGTCGGCGACCCCGTGAAGGTTGCGCGTGCTGGCGTTGCGGAGGCGAAAGCGAAGCAGCACGATTTCGTCATCATCGATACTGCTGGGCGCCTCGGCGTCGACGCCGAGATGATGAAGCAAGCGAGCGATATTCGCAAGGCGACGAACCCCGACGAGGTGCTCTTCGTGATCGATTCGCTCATCGGTCAAGACGCGGTCGCGACGGCGAAGGCCTTCCAAGAGGGAGTCGACTTCACCGGTGTCGTGCTGACGAAACTTGACGGTGATCAGCGCGGTGGCGCCGCCCTTTCTATTCGTGGCACAACGGGCAGGCCGATCCTTTTCGCTTCAACTGGCGAAGGTCTCGGCGACTTTGAGCCCTTCTACCCCGACCGAATGGCGAGCCGTATTCTCGACCTGGGCGACATTCTCACCTTGATCGAGCAGGCGCAGAGCACCTTCGACGAAGAAGAGGCGCGCAAGCTCGCCGAGAAGATCGCGACCGAGTCGTTCACGCTTGACGACTTCTTGAAGCAGATGCAGCAGCTGCGAGGCGCTGGCTCGATCAAGAAGATGATGGGCATGCTGCCGGGCATGGGCAAGATGAAGGATCAGCTCGAGAATTTCGATGAGCGCGAGATCGTTCGCACCGAGGCGATCATTCAGTC
>SSHC01000062.1 GCA_008017265.1 Aeromicrobium sp. | reverse complement strand
CGTATTTTTAGCCTCTCAGGAGGCTAGTGCAATCACAGGTGCAGCTATCGCTGTAAATGGGCGGTGCTAATTTATTAGGCCGGCTGTCGACATAGCAGAGTGGCTGCCTAGCAGGCCGTTGAAAAAAGCCAGAGCCCGCGTGGCTCTGGCAAAATGGCGGCCATCCTCTTCTGCCGAAGCCAGCCCAAGCCGATGCGTGGACTCGACCTCAAACAAAACGAGCTGTTCAGTTATACGACGCTGGAGCAGCGCATCCCGAACGATCACCCGCTGCGTCCCCTGCGAGGCCTGGTCGATACCGTTCTGGCTTCGATGGATCGGGACTTCGACGGGCTGTACTCCACCCTGGGACGGGCCTCGATTGCGCCGGAGCGGCTGCTGCGCGCCTCGTTGCTGCAGGTGATTTACACCATTCGCTCCGAGCGGCAGTTGGTCGAGCAGATTGATTTCAACCTGCTGTTTCGCTGGTTCGTCGGCTTGTCGATGGACGAGCGCATGTGGGATCACTCGACCTTCAGCCAGAACCGTGACCGCTTGTTCAACCAGGATGTAGCGCGGCTGTTCTTCCAGCGCATCAAGTCGCTGGCCGCATGGTCCGAGTACGCCAGCAACGAGCATTTCAGCGTCGATGGCACGCTGATCGACGCCTGGGCCTCGCACAAGTCCTTTATCAAGAAGGATGGCGGCGACCCACCGGAGGATGGCACGCGCAACCCCGATGCCGACTTCAAGGGCGAGAAGCGCAGCAACGCGACCCACCAATCGACCAGCGATCCCGAGGCCCGGCTGGCGCGCAAGAGCAATGGCGATGCCAGTCGTCTGGCGCACATGGCCCACACGATGATGGAGCACCGCAACGGTCTGATCGTGGATGTGGAATGCACCGAGTTCAATGGACGTGCCGAGGTAGAGGCGGCGCTGGAGATGCTGGAGCGCACGGCCAAGCCGGGCAGCACGGTAGGTGCAGACAAGAATTACGACCAGAAGCGTTTCGTGCAGAGGGCGCGCGAGCTGAAAGTGACACCGCATGTGGCGCAGAAGCGCAAGGGCAGCGCCATCGATGGGCGCACCACGCGGCATCCGGGGTATGCCGCCAGCCAGAAGATCCGCAAGCGGATCGAAGAAGGTTTTGGCTGGCTGAAGACGGTTGGCGGCCTGCGCAAGACCAAGCTGATCGGTCGCGCCAAGCTGAGTGCTCAGTTATTGCTGGGTTTCTCGGTCTACAACCTGATCCGACTGGGTAGCCTGTCGGGTTGGTGGCGAGGATCGCATGTATAGGGCGAGTTACGCCCAAAAAACGCCGAAAGGCGTGAACGTGGTGCTGAAACCTGTCAAAAAGGCCTGAAGTCAGGCCTTGTGTGGCCTCCGTTAGGCCAAAGCGCTTGAAAAAGCGCCAAACCGGACGGGTTGGGGCAGTTGAAGCCGAGTTTTTCAACGGCCTGCTAGGGGAATATCTCGGAGAGGCCCAAAAGGTGTCAGCAAGCTCATTTAGTGTCGTCCTTGTACTACTCACATCAGAGCCCGATCTTGGCCAGCCCCTAGAAAATTAGCAACCTTCAGAAAAATAAAAAACTCCACCTAGTCCGACACAAAGCTAAAAGGGGCCACCCTCTGCCCGTGTGTCCGGCAGAGCCCTCAGCTCATCGCCCAGAGAGTCTCTAGTTTAGTCTCTCGCCACGATGAAGTGGTGCTCGGCCATGAACTTCAGCAAGAGTTCAGGAAACGGTGCCTGCCCAGTTGGGCCAATGCACAGCCAAGCGCCATCACCATAGCTGACTCTCAACTCCTGGGTACCTTGAAGCACAAGTGCGGGCAGGGTGTCGTCATAGGTTTCAGAGTAGTAGTAAGTCATTCCGGGCAGTGCATCTTTCGAACGTTTCAGCGCAAGGAATAGGGCGTAACTTCTTAGCTCCGCGTGGTACCCGGAAAGGCGCTTGCGTGACAACAAATAGATGTCACCTGACTCGCTACGATGTATGAGACGTTCCCCACAATAGTCAATAAGCTGCGGCTCAGCGACGACATATCTCCGCCAATCGGTACAGTCTGCAGCCCCAATGATTTGATGCAGCGAAGCATTGACATCGCCTTCGATGCGATCGAGAAGACTCTGGAACTCGCGCCGGCCGATTACCCTCAACCAGTTCTCTGATCTGTCACGATAGGTACCAGCATCGGGCTTGCAGAAAGAGAACTTGGACGATCCGCGTCCAATCAGGTAGTCATCCATGGACAAGAAGGCACGCTCAAGAAGATGATCTGTGGAGGCGCGCACGCTCTCATCGAGGACAGCTCTAGCTCGCTTCGAGTAGCGGACGAATGTGTCAAGGTCAAGTGGCCCGTCGGATGGAGTGCTGAAGTCAAGCAAGAACCCGATCTTTCCTTGCAGGTATGGATGTGCCTCCGCTTCAACGAACGTGGCTTCCCGTGTCGGATCTTCAACAATCAGTCGCGCCTTGAGTGCCTCTTCTTTTGCCTGCTCGCCACTGAACCCGGCGGGAGGCTCGTTCGCCTTGGAGAGCGATTGGTACAAATTTCCGATGTGAGAAGCTAGAGTCTGTACCCCTTTGACAGCAAGAATGGCTATGTAGATATCGTCGACACGGTGGTTGGCGAGAAGGTTTGAAGTAATACGGTCCCATCTAGACCGCTCTATTTCCAGTCCCGGCGAGCCCGACTTCACCGCGGGACTGTCCACCCAGGCAACCACGCAGAACAGCCTGATTAGATCGAGATAATCGCTGTTAGGTGCCAGTGCTTTCTCCAGCGTTTTCAGATCTGACGTCGAGGCGGTGTCGCAGAAGTGGTCTAATACCACCGAGACGACTTGCGCACTCGATGGGTTGAATGCCCCTTGGGTCTCGAATTCTCGCAGCGGGATATAGCCCCGAGCTTGGCGCAATTTCATGATCCATTCGATCGTCGATCTTGATGCGCCATGAGCACGCTCGATTCGATTACAGGAGTCGAAGAATGCCATCACGTACATGAAACGCAGGTAAAGCTCGTCAACCGCTTGCCCAATGGCTAAGCCCTTCTTCTGGGAGGCAAGACGCCAGAAAAGATCCATCCACTTCTGATCCATTGCTAGATCGAATCTCCCGGCCCAAGGCTCTGGCGCCACACTCCTGACAAGCCATGCCTTAAAGTTCTCGAAGGGCGTGAGCGGTTTGCCCCGGGCATTCATTTTGATGTATAGGTCATCGGTTAGGCCAAAGCGCTCCAAGTCGAGAAAGTGGAAAGTAATCTTGGGCTGCTGCTCATCCACGAGTCGTGCATACATGCCTTGGGTTACACCAAACTTCTGGGCAATGGAGTTGAGCGTGGTCAGACAAGCCGCGACAGTAGGATCGCTGCGCCACGACAGGAAGAACCAATTGCTGTCGACCAAGTGTGCAGAGAGTTTGCCGCCCCACGGCTTTCCGTCCGCTGGGGGCACAATGACGGCGTTTGCAAGCGCATCAAAGAACTCAGCAGAGCTAGGCCGCGTAGCGTAGGTGAACCTAGACCTTCCACCTTTTGTCCAACGCCCCCTGAAATCTTCCAGTTGTTCTTCGCACATCGCGATGTACCAGTGCAGGAGGAACAGAGTTGTTAGGCGCTGCTGGCCATCAAGTAGCGAGAGCACCCTGCCTGCGCCGTCCTCGAATGTCCCATAGATGAAGTCGAGATCAAGCCCACACTCGTGCTCACTGTTCAATGCTTCCCACAACGTTGTCAGAAAACTATCCAAAACGTCCTTGGACTGCTTGCGGCCTTGGGCGTAGTCACGTTGGATGATAGGGATTTCAATGGCATCGACGCTGGAGAAGAGCGTCGCGAATGAGTGTTGCCGTGCCTCGCTCATACACATGCTCCGTCATATGTAAAAAAAAGCACCAGCGAACTGCTGAGTGCGTGCTGGTGCTCCCTCGCATCCACTCGACTCCAGACCAGCATTTCGTCGATCTTGGTGCTGTAGTACTTCAGGAAGGCGTTTTTTGTACAAGGCGGAACGAAGCGTCCCGCCTTGTCAAGCGCGATGAGTTTGCGTCGTTTGTGAGGGAAGATAGCGTTCCCGTAGCTTCTGTTCGTACCAGCGTCGAGTAGTGTCAAGTTACCAATGCTGTTGTCGACTTCAATATCTGATCCCGGATCGTAGCGATCTATGACGTCGTTGAACGCAGTTTCAAATGCGACAGCGTCGAAGGGCTCCCTGTCACGCAGCGTCCGCAAGCGTTCAGCCAACTCAGCCTCGGATGTGGAGGTTGCACGGCCTACCGCAGCCAACTCAGGCTCGGAGAAGTACTCGACAGCCTGTCCGAGCCAGGCTTTTTGGGCGTCAACACGCTGAGGCATGTCGGACTTTATCGAACGAATATGTTCCAAGTCCCACTGATCTTTTTTGAAGTGGTCGAAAGGGAATCGCGGTCCACTGTCGCCGAGTTCCAGTAACGAAGCGATGTTGAACAGCAGGAGCAGACGGCGGATAGACTCACGATGCGACTCATAGTCCAGCTGCGCAACGTGGTCTTCAACGAACCGGGCTAAATCGTTTTCACCCGCGATGCTTCGAGACTTCCCAAAAACCAGCTTGAACACTTCTGCCTTGAGTGCCGCTCGAAAAGCTGTCTTGGAAACAGAGCTTCGGGCGAGGTCACGTATTTGTGCCACTTTGACGTCTTGGCTGAGTAGGAAGCCAACAATGTGATACAAGAACCGATCCCTGAACCACTCGTCGAGCTGCAGAAACACTCGTTTGACTGCGTCCCATTCGCTTGCAACCGCATCCTGTTTTTCAGTTAGATGAGCGTTGAATGCAAGGAACAGGCTGTTGGTATCCCAGTGATTGGCAACCTGCTGTAGTTCGTCGGCTCGTAATCCAAGGACTAGGTCAATCCGATTCGCTTCTTGTTGTCGATTGGCCAAGAAGTACCAAAAAGCCTCTTCCTGCAAGCGTCGTTCGATCTCATCCCAGTCCTGAGCAATCCTCAACTGCTGCAAATGCCTAGCACGCAGTCCCTCGCCGTCGAAATTGCCGCCTCGCAAGAACAGGGCCTTAACAAGCTCTGCGTTCGTGAGCGGGATTTTTCCAACATTCAGGCGCGTGAATACATCAATCGGCTCGACGGTCTGGTCAATCTCGTACCAGATGACTCTGACCTCATTCAGAAAGGCGGCCTCGATATAGTTCAGCCGGTTGCTCCTAGTCTTGAACCACTCGCGAATGGCTTGGTACGCCTGCCAGATATGGAAATAATCGATGTTCTTATCATGTAGCTCTTCGTCAAGGGAGCGCAGATAGCTCGCGCTGTTCTCACGAGTCTCGTAGTTGAGTGCGAACAGAGTCTTGCGCTCGTCGGCTACCAAGCGGTTGTTGAAATAGGAGAGGATCAAATAGATCGTGGTAAGCCGTTGCTGCCCATCAATGAGTTCCCAGTGGCCGTTACGTTGTGTAACGACGATTGGCTGCAAGCAGTAGAACTCACCCTGAACCGGCCTTTTCCTTTCTGTGAAAGCGGCTACATCGTTAAGCAACTCAGTGACTTGGCGAGAGGTCCAGCGATAGCCACGCTGGTATGCGGGGATGAAGAACGACTCGGTCATTAGCTGGCTGACCGAGCGCAGCTGAAGATCACCTGTGCTCATAAGACCTCATTGGGTAGTGCCCGCATAGCGCAAACCATATGGCCGGCCGTTCCAGGCAGCGCCCCCTTAAATAGCTAAAACTTGTTCGGGAGCAGACCGATTGAAACCACGCTAACCATCGACCGCGAATTCACCGAAGTTTGGGTAAAAACGGCAAGATCATACCAACGACCGGGGGTTCTTAATCACCCCAGGTTTCTTAGATGCACCAAGAGTCGTTTTTTGATTGGCCAAGCATCAGAGACTGCATCTGGCCGAGAGAAGCCTCTAAGCCTCTTAGTCGAGCCGACCTGCTCTGCAGGAGCAGATAGGATGACAGCCTTATCTCCCCTCTAGGCTTGCCACTTTCAGCGGTGGGGCAAAAAGTGGGGCAAAAATCAGAGAGAACCAAAAACCATCAGGCATAAAAAAATCCAGCCACCGCTAAGTGACTGGATTTTCTAGGGTTTTTTGGTCGGGACGGAGTGATTCGAACACTCGACCCCTTGCACCCCATGCAAGTG
>SSHC01000069.1 GCA_008017265.1 Aeromicrobium sp. | reverse complement strand
CTCGACTCGCTGCGCGGCGTATCGCAACGCTTAAGGACGGCGATGACATGGGCGGTAACCGTACCCGCGTCAAGGTCGGCAAGAACAAGCCCGCACCGCCCTTCAAGCACGCCGAGGTCGACATTACGTACGGGCAAGGCAAAGAGAACGCTCGCCAGTTCCTTCGTGACAACCCTGATCTCGCCGCTGAGATTGAGAAGAAGATCAAGGACGGTTTGGGTATCGGTGTTGATCCGAACGCCGCTCCAGTCGTTGGCGAGGATCTCTCTGCTGCAGAGTTCTAATGTCAACTCCCGAGGAGATGTCTCCCGATCAAGCGCGAGTCTTCGCTACAAGAATCGCGTTTGATCGTTTGGCTGAGCGCGACAGAAGCACACTCGAACTTCAGCAGGCACTCGAAAAGAGGCGAGTGCCTGCTGAGGTTATTGAAGTCGTCTTGGCGCAGCTTCAGCAGCAAGGTCTGCTCGACGATCAACGATTCGCGTTTGCTTGGGTCGACCAAAGGCAGCGTGGCAAAGGGCTCGCGAGAAGCGCGCTCGCTCGCGAACTCAAAGCCAAGGGTATTTCGGAAAGCACGATTGCGATGGCGCTCGACTCCATCGATACCGACGCCGAACGCGCGAGAGCTCACGAGTTGGTTCGTAAGCGAATGCGGAGCGTTGCTCGCCTAGAGCCAAGCGTGCAAAAGAGGCGCCTCACCGCCTTTCTGTTGCGCAAAGGCTATCCGGCTCACGTGAGTTTTGAGGTCGTCGCACACGAACTCGATGCAGATTTCGAGTTCGAGCGTCTTGCTTTTGGTGACGCAACCGTTGAGGCGCCGTAACTAGTCCTAGCGCGTGTTCCTAGTCTGGTGTGCATGGTTTCGACACTCAGCATCTACAAGCAGATGACAGCCTTGCCTATGGGCAGTAAGGCGTTCTCCTACTTTTTTGCTCACAAGGCTCCGTACTTTGCCACGATCAAGCCAGACGTGATGGTGATGGAACCCCACCATGCGCAAGTGCGGATTCCGAAGCGAAAGGCAGTGTTGAACCACATCGGCACGGTCCATGCCATCGCAGTGTGCAACGGTCTTGAGGCTGCCATGGGTCTTGTCGCTGAAGCGACAGTCCCGTCAACCCACAGATGGCTACCCAAAGGCATGGACGTCGAGTATCTTGCCAAGTCCGACAGCGACATCATTTGTACCGCGAGTTCGACACAGGCCGATTGGGATGGAGCGCCAGATGTTCCCATCACCGTTGAAGCAAAGCGAGCCGACGGAACCGTGGTCGTTCAAGGTGTCATTCGTTTGTGGGTTACCCCGAAGAACTAAGGCTCACGCTTCGCTAAGGCCGCACCACGTATCCTTGAACGGTTATGGCTAAGACGTACGAAATCCACACCTATGGGTGTCAAATGAACGTTCACGATAGTGAGCGAATTTCTGGACTGCTGCACACCGCGGGTTTCGTTCAAGCGGACGGGGATGTGCAACCCGATCTCGTTGTGTTCAACACGTGTGCGGTGCGCGAGAACGCTGATAACAAGCTCTATGGGAACTTGGGGCGAATCGCGAGCGTCAAGGCGGTAAACCCGGGGATGCAAATTGCTGTCGGTGGTTGTTTGGCGCAGAAAGACAAAGAAACCATCCTCGCTAAAGCCCCGTATGTCGATGTCGTGTTTGGGACCCATAACGTCGGTTCGCTTCCCGTGTTGTTGGAGCGTGCGCGGATTGAAGCCGAGTCCCAAATTGAAATCTTGGACGCACTTGAGGTCTTTCCATCGACACTTCCAACGAAGCGCGATTCTGTTTTTGCTGCTTGGGTGTCTATCAGCGTGGGCTGCAACAACACGTGTACTTTTTGCATCGTGCCGTCATTGAGGGGTAAAGAACGAGACCGCCGCCCCGGTGAAATCCTGGCCGAGATTGAGGCACTCGTAGCAGATGGCGTAGTCGAAATTACGCTCTTGGGCCAAAACGTTAACAGCTATGGCGTTGAATTTGGTGACCGAGAAGCGTTCTCGAAATTACTGCGTGCTTGTGGGCAAATCGAGGGGCTCGAACGGGTTCGTTTCACCAGTCCCCATCCCAAAGACTTCACAGACGATGTCATCGAGGCGATGGCCGAAACTCCCAATGTCATGCCGCAACTACATATGCCATTGCAATCGGGATCTGATTCGATCTTGAAGGCTATGCGTCGTTCTTATCGAACCGAAAAGTATCTCGGCATACTTGAACGAGTACGCGCTGTCATGCCAGATGCGGCGATCACGACCGATATTATCGTTGGTTTCCCGGGGGAGACCGAGGAAGACTTCCAAGCGACCTTGGACGTGGTTGCCAAAGCCCGGTTTAGTGCTTGTTATACGTTCCAGTACTCGCCACGACCGGGCACGCCTGCAGCCGAGCTCGAAGAACAGGTTCCTCGCGAAGTCGTTCAGGAACGCTACGAACGTCTAGCAGAGTTAACGAAAGAGATCTCCTGGCAAGAGAACAAGAATCTTGTTGGGCAAACACTTGAGTTGCTGGTTTCAGACCACAGCGCTTCTCGTGGTGGAGGGCGTAAAGACGAGCAGAATCACCGACTGACCGGGCGTGCAGGAGATAACCGGCTCGTCCATTTCGCTGGGGAAGGCCTCGACGTGCGGCCGGGTGACGTGGTCACCGTACAAGTCACGAATGCGGCACCGTTTCATCTCGTGGCTGATGGTGAAGTGCTATCAGTTCGGCGCACGAGCGCTGGAGACGCGTGGGCTGCCAGGCAAGGACAAACCAGCGTGCAAACGCCAGTAGCACTAGGTCTGCCGAGTTTCAGTGTGCCGGCACCGCTCGAGGCAGCGCCAAGCTGCGGCATCGACGAATAGCGTCGTTCCCGACTGTGCGGCATGTCAGTTCGCTTTCGGGTGGGCGAACCGTGTAGGCTTGGCGATAATGCGCTGAGGCCAATGTCGTCCTTGGTTAACACCACACGACATTTTCGAGGTTCCTCCTGTGTCTTATCTTCCTGACGCTCAAGGTCTATACAACCCAGAGTTCGAGCACGACGCCTGTGGCGTTGCCTTCGTCGCGGATCTTTCGGGCAAACCAAGCCGAAAGATCGTCGACCACGCTCTCACAGCACTTGCAAATCTTGACCATCGTGGTGCTGTGGGCGCCGAAGAAGAAACCGGCGATGGCGCCGGCATTCTGATCCAAGTTCCGCACGAATTCCTCGCTGACTCGGTGCGATTTGAGTTGCCCAAGGTAGGCCACTATGCAGTCGGCATGGCGTTCTTGCCGCAACGTCAACAACATGGCGCAAAGCAGACCATCGAAGACATTGCCCACGAAGAAGGCTTGCGGGTACTAGGCTGGCGCGAAGTGCCCGTGCATCCTGAAATCTTGGGTGCGGGATCTGCTGCACACAGGCCACAAATGGAATTGTTCTTCGTGACAACCAGCGATCAACAGGCAGCTGGCCTAGAACTCGACCGGCTCGTGTATGCGGTGCACAAGCGCGCTCGTCACGAAGCAGGCGTCCACTTCGCATCCTTGTCGTCACGCACCCTCGTCTACAAGGGCATGCTCACAACAGAACAACTTCCGTTGTTCTTTGACGACCTCAATAGCCCACTCATGGCCTCGGCGTTGGGCATCGTACACAGTCGTTTCTCCACCAACACGTTCCCAAGTTGGCCACTCGCGCATCCATTCCGATACATCGCGCACAACGGCGAGATCAACACGGCACGCGGTAACCGTAACTGGATGCGAGCACGCGAGTCGCTGCTACAAAGCGATATCTTGCCCGGCGATATTTCGCGACTCTTCCCCATCTGTGACCCCGATGGCAGCGACACCGCTTCGCTCGACGAAGTGCTTGAACTCCTGCATTTGGGTGGTCGAAGCCTCCCACACGCGGTTAGTCTCGTGATCCCACCCGCATGGGAAAACGACAACACGTTGTCGGCCGAGCATCGAGCATTCGCCGAGTTCAACTCAACTGTCATGGAACCGTGGGACGGCCCGGCAGCTGTCTGCTTTACCGACGGATCCATCATCGGAGCGACGCTCGACCGCAACGGTTTGCGTCCGGCACGCTATTGGGTGACGGACGACGGACTCGTCGTCTTGGCGTCTGAAGTCGGTGTGCTCGATCTTGATCCGGCCACGATCGTCGAACGCGGACGCGTTGAGCCCGGTCGCATGTTCGTTGCCGATTTGACTCAACACCGGATCATTGGTGATGCGGAACTTAAGGATCAATTGTCGGCCGAGCACCCATACCAGGAGTGGCTCGACGAGGGGTTCATGCGCTTCTCGGACCTGCCGACCCCTGAACCTCATGTGAGTAGCCACGCGTCAGTCTTGCGTCGGCAGCAGGTATTTGGCTGGACGCAAGAAGAAGTCGATCGCATTGTCACGCCGATGGCCGCGACAGGAACCGAAGCAATCGGCTCCATGGGTACGGACACGCCCATTGCCGCGCTTGGTTCAGGCCCGCGACCCATTTACGACTACTTCGTGCAGCACTTTGCCCAAGTGACGAACCCGCCTCTCGATGCGATTCGCGAGGAACTCGTGACCTCGCTGGGTGCAACCGTGGGCGCAGAATCGAACCTCTTGTCGCCTAGTCCCGAGTCGTGCCGGGTCTTGCAGCTGCCCTTTCCTGTCATGGACAACGACGACTTTGCTCGGTTGCGTTTGGCGAACGCGCATGGCGAAATGCCGCAACTCGCGACATACATCATTTCCGGTCTCTACGAACGCCGTTCGGGCGGCGCAGGTCTGGAAGCACGTATCGACGAGATCTGCTCGGAAGTGTCGCAGGCAGTGGCCGACGGGGCGCGCATTATCGTTCTTTCGGATCGTCACTCGAACAGTGAACTGGCGCCCATTCCGTCGCTCTTGCTGACAGCGGCTGTACATCATCACATGGTTCGGGAGCGCCTGCGCGCGCAAGCATCCATCGTGGTCGAGTCCGGTGACGCTCGCGAAGTGCATCACATTGCGCTGTTGGTCGGTTTTGGTGCGACCGTGGTAAATCCATATCTCGCGCTCGAAACCGCCGAAGATCTTGTTCATCGGGGCATTATCGAAGAAGTTTCGCCAGGCAAAGCGAGCGCCAACCTGGTCAAGGCACTCGGCAAAGGTGTGTTGAAAGTCATGAGCAAGATGGGTGTGTCGACCGTCTCCTCGTACACGGGCGCCCAGCTTTTTGAATGCCTTGGATTGTCCGAAGAGCTCGTGGATCGTTGGTTTACCGGAACCCGTACGCGACTCGGCGGTATCGGGATCGACGAAATCGCGAAGGCGAGCTCCTACTGGCACCGCACTGCGTATCCAGTCAGCGGCAACAGCGGTCCGCGCGAACTCGAGGTTGGCGGTGAGTACCAATGGCGTCGTCAGGGATCTGAGCACTTATTCGATCCACACACGGTATTCCGCCTGCAGCATTCGACCCGCACTGGCGACTACCAATTGTTCGGTCAATACACGAGCCGCGTTAACGACCAGAGCCGCAGACTCATGACACTTCGTGGTCTTTTGGAGTTCGCCGATGCACGTCCGATCAGTATCGACGAAGTCGAACCGATCTCTGAGATTGTCAAACGCTTTTCAACGGGCGCAATGTCTTACGGTTCGATTAGCCAAGAAGCGCACGAGGTTCTCGCGATTGCGATGAATAAACTCGGCGCTCGTTCGAATACAGGTGAAGGCGGTGAAGACCCAGAACGCCTGCGGGATCCGGACCGGCGCTCCTCAATCAAGCAAGTTGCTTCTGGCCGATTTGGGGTGACGAGCGACTACCTCACCAACGCCGATGACATCCAAATCAAGATGGCTCAAGGTGCCAAGCCGGGTGAGGGTGGGCAACTCCCGGGTTCAAAGGTCTACCCATGGATTGCGAAGACTCGCCACGCCACACCTGGCGTGGGCTTGATCTCGCCGCCGCCTCACCACGACATCTATTCGATCGAGGACCTCAAGCAACTGATTCACGATCTTAAGAACGCGAACCCGCAGGCGCGAGTCCATGTCAAGCTCGTGGCGCAAGAGGGTGTGGGTACTGTTGCGGCCGGCGTTGTCAAGGCAAAAGCAGACGTGGTGCTCATTTCGGGACACGACGGAGGAACAGGTGCGGCCCCGCTGACATCGCTCAAACACGCAGGTGGACCGTGGGAACTCGGACTTGCTGAAACGCAACAAACTCTGTTGCTCAACGGGCTGCGAGATCGTGTCGTGGTGCAGTGTGACGGCCAGTTGAAGACCGGCCGCGACGTAGTTGTCGCGGCTTTGCTTGGTGCTGAGGAGTTCGGTTTTGCCACTGCTCCACTCGTGGTCAGTGGGTGCGTGATGATGCGCGTTTGCCACCTAGACACATGCCCCGTTGGTGTTGCGACACAAAACAAAGAGTTGCGTGCGCGATTCACTGGCAAGGCCGAGTACGTGGTGCGCTTCTTCGAGTACATTGCGCAGGAAGTTCGCGAATTGCTCGCGAGTTTGGGACTTCGCTCGATTGATGAGGCCATCGGCCGCGTTGACTTGCTCAACACGCGCGACGTCCAGGCAGGCGAAGCAGGCGACAAACTTGACTTGTCGCCCATCCTTTATGTTCCGCATGGAACGGGTGCGATCAAACATCGCCAGAACCAAGATCATGGTTTGGACGACGCACTCGATCAGCAACTCATGGTTGCGGCTGCGCCCGCGTTGCTGCGTCGTGAAAGCGTGGCCGCGTCTTTCTTGATCAAGAACGTCAACCGGACAGTCGGCACGATGCTCGGCAATGCGGTGACCAAAGTTCACGGGCTCGATCCATTGCCGAAGGACACGATCGACTTCACGTTGACTGGTGCGGCAGGTCAGTCGTTTGGTGCGTTCTTGCCACAAGGCGTCAAGTTGACCCTTGTGGGTGAAGCGAACGACCACGTCGGAAAGGGCCTTTCTGGCGGAACTGTTGTGGTCCGACCTCACGATTCGAGCGTAGTTGAAGCATCGACGCAGATTATCGCCGGAAACGTGATCGGATACGGTGCCACCTCGGGCCGGATTCACGTCCGAGGCCGCGTCGGCGAGCGCTTCTGCGTGCGCAACTCGGGTGCCTCGGCTGTGGTCGAAGGGACCGGGGATCACGCGCTCGAATACATGACCGGTGGCGTCGCTGTCATTCTCGGACCTATCGGCCGAAACGCGGCCGCAGGCATGAGCGGCGGTGCCGCGTTCATGCTCGATGCTGCGAAAGAGCGAGTCAACCCGGACATGGTCGACTTGATTGCCGTGGGAGACAGCGAAGCTGAACTCTTGCGCGGACTCGTGCAAGACCACGCTGAGCAGACTGGTTCGCTCATTGCTGCCGAACTTTTGGCTGACTGGCCTGCTGCACTCACTCGTTTCACTCACGTTCGCCCCAAGGATTTGTGGGCAGTTGAACAAGCCCGACTCGACGGTCAAGCAAAGGGGCTAACCGACGAACAAATCACGGACCACATCATGGAGGTGGCAGCACATGGCTGATCCACGCGGATTCCTTAAGAGTCAACGCGAAGTTGCACAACGCCGTCCCGTTGCAGAGCGAGTCAACGACTGGAATGAAGTCTATCCAGGCGGTATTGGACGTGCACTGTTGCCGATCATTACCGAGCAAGCCGGACGTTGCATGGACTGCGGTATTCCGTTCTGTCATCAAGGGTGCCCTTTGGGCAACCTGATTCCTGAATGGAACAACCTCGTTCGCACAGGGGAGTGGACTGATGCTGCAGACCGGCTGCACGCGACGAACAACTTCCCAGAGTTCACTGGACGGCTGTGTCCGGCGCCATGTGAGACGGCCTGCGTGGTCGGTATTGGTTCGGATGCGGTCACGATCAAGAACGTCGAAGTTTCGATTGCTGAACGTGCCTGGCTCGATGGCAATGTAGAACCCCAGAAGCCTGAATGGTTCACCGGTAAGACGGTTGCGGTCGTTGGCTCAGGCCCTGCGGGCCTCGCTGCCGCACAGCAGTTGACTCGCGCTGGCCACACGGTTGCGGTCTATGAACGAGACGAGGAACCCGGCGGACTTATGAGGTTCGGTATTCCCGAGTTCAAGATGGAGAAGTCCATTCTGGATCGACGACTCGATCAAATGAAGGCAGAAGGCACGGTGTTCCGCACCGGTGTTTCTATTGGCCACGATGTCCTCGGTAAGGACCTCGTCGCGCGGAACGACGCCGTCGTTATCGCCACAGGTTCCACTATCGCTCGCACCTTGCCTGTGCCCGGAGCGGACGCCGATGGCATTCATCAGGCGATGACATACCTTCCACAAGCAAACCGAGCTGCTGTTGGACGACCGGTCGAAGGCGCGATCGATGCTGCCGGAAAGCACGTGATCATCATCGGCGGCGGCGATACCGGCGCTGACTGTCTGGGAACGGCAATTCGTCAAGGCGCGGCTTCGGTCACGAGCCTTGAAATCATGCCGCAACCTGGAGTAGATCGTCCTGCCAATCAGCCGTGGCCCATGTATCCGGTGATTAAACGCATCGCTTCGGCACACGAAGAAGGTGGCGAGACCATCAACCAGGCGTCAACGCTCGAGTTCCTGAAGCACGAGGACGGACGCGTGCGTGCGTTGAAGGTTGCCGATGTTTCCTTTGAAACGGGTGCGCCTGTTGCGGTGCCTGGCACCGAACGTGAACTCCCAGCCGACTTGGTGTTCTTGGCGATGGGCTTTGTTGGCCCGGAACAAGAGGGCTTCCTCGACCAAATTGGCGTGAGTTTCGACGAGCGCGGAAACGTTGTCCGATCTGACGATTGGGCGAGCGATGTTGAGGGCGTATTCGTGGCCGGAGACGCCGGACGCGGCCAATCGCTTATCGTTTGGGCCATCGCCGAGGGCCGCGCTGCGGCTGCCGCCGTGGATCGCTATCTCATGGGTGAATCACGGCTACCGTCCGTGGTGAAGCCCACCGACCGGCCGATTTCTCTGGGCTAATTCCAAAAGGGCATCCGGGCGTTGTCCGGGTGCCCTTTTGTATGCCGGAGGGACTAGGCTAGAGGCATGCGTAGAGCGAAGATCGTATGTACCCTCGGTCCAGCAACAAGTAGCTACGAACGAATACTCGAACTCGTTCACGCCGGCATGGATGTCGCGCGCATCAATCTCAGCCATGGCACGCACGAGCAGGCGTCTGAAGCACTCGCACACGTGCGCCACGCCGCTCAAGAAACAGGCAGGGCGATCGCGGTACTCGCCGACCTTCAGGGGCCCAAGATTCGTCTGGGAAATTTCTCTGAAGGGGAGCACATCCTTAAAGAGGGCGATCGTTTTACCATCACTGTCGAGGACGTTCTCGGTGATGCGCAGCGGGCCTCCACGACTTACAAGGGGCTGACGCAGGATGTTGCCGCTGGCGACCCACTACTTATCGATGATGGAAACGTGCGTTTGCGTGCCATCGAAGTCAACCTGACAGATGTGATTACCCTGGTCGAAATAGGCGGCCGCGTCAGCAATCACAAGGGCATCAACTTGCCGGGCGCTCACGTGGCCGTTCCTGCCTTGAGTGAGAAAGACATCGACGATTTGCGTTGGGCACTTCGCTCGGGGGTTGACTTTGTGGCACTCTCGTTCGTCCGCGATCCTGACGACATCATTGGTGTCCATCGCATCATGGATGAGGAGGGTATCCGCCTCCCCGTCATCGCCAAGATCGAGAAGCCGCAAGCGATTGAACACATTGACGAAATCATCGACGCGTTCGATGGCTTAATGGTTGCCCGTGGTGACTTGGGCGTCGAATTGCCACTTGAGGATGTTCCGCTCGTGCAAAAAGCAATTATCGAGAAAGCCCGCAAGAATGCAAAGCCTGTCATTGTGGCGACGCAGATGCTCGAGTCGATGATTTCAGCGCCGCGACCCACTCGTGCCGAGGCGTCCGATGTCGCTAATGCTGTGCTCGACGGGGCCGACGCGGTCATGCTTTCCGGTGAAACCAGTGTTGGCCGCTATCCCGTAGATACGGTCAAGATTATGGCGCGAATCGTGGAATCGACAGAAGATCACGGACTTCCGCGCATGGCTGAGTTTACGTGGAAACCCAAGACTCATAAGGGAATCATCTGTCGTGCAGCGGCCGATGTTGCCGTGGCCGCTGAGGCAGAGTTGCTCGTTGCATTCACCACAACAGGGGATTCGGCGCGACGGATTGCCCGTTACCGGACGCACATCCCAATTATTGCTTTGTCACCGTATGAATCGGTTCGTAATCAACTTGCATTGACGTGGGGAGTGCAGACCTTCTTGGTGGAAGCTGTCAAACACACGGATGCGATGGTGGTACAAGTCGATAAGGCGCTAACAGGGATGGGCACCTTGGAAGAAGGAAGCAAAGTCGTGATTGTGGCCGGTTCACCTCCGGGTATCCCTGGTTCCACCAACGCACTGCGTTTGCACAGACTTGGTGCTGCGATCTCGGCTACCGCGCCGGGATATGCGGAGGACTTGGAAAATTAGAGTTGGCCTGCATAGAGGATCAAAACGCAAGAACCGGAGGAATTTCTTCCTCCGGTTCTTGCGTTTATAGTGCCGAGAGCGGGACTCGAACCCGCACGCCCTTTCAGACAATGGTTTTTGAGACCATCGCGTCTACCATTCCGCCACCTCGGCAAAAGTGAGTGCCAGATAACCTTACGGGGTGACCAATTCACTTGAACATGCACCCCTTGCTCCACGAGTCCTGATCGCCGAAGACGAAGCGCTGATCCGAATGGACCTGGCCGAGATTCTTGCTGAAGAAGGATACGATGTCGTGGCGCAGGCCGCCGATGGTCAAGAAGCGATTGACTTGGCTCGTGAGCACCAACCTGACTTGATCGTGATGGATATCAAGATGCCACGCGTTGACGGCATTGCCGCAGCGACAGTTATCGCTTCGGAACGTATCGCCCCGATTGTGATGCTGACGGCGTTCAGCCAGCGCGAGTTGATTGAGCGCGCTAGAGATGCAGGTGCGATGGCCTATGTCGTCAAACCCTTTGGTCCGCACGATCTCGTACCTGCCATCGAATTAGCTCGGGCCAGGTTCGCTGAAATTCATGCGCTCGCGGCGGAAGTTGACGATGTGCGAGATCAGTTGGCCACCCGCAAGGTGGTTGAGCGTGCCAAGTCGCTGATTCAAGAACAACTGGGTTTGAGCGAAGCCGAGTCGTTCAAGTGGATTCAACGCACCGCAATGGATTTGCGCATCGGGATGCGCGACGTAGCGCAAACGATCGTTGAGAAGGGCTTTACTTCGGGTACCTAAGTATCTGCTTGGTTACAGTTTCGTTAAGAAGCCTCAATTTTCATCAATTGTGTCCCACGTCACATCAATGACACGGTAAGTTAGCGCAATAAAGTTCAGCTGCCCATGGTGGGCACTTGAGTGATGATACGGAGGATTCATGAAGCAATCCAAGACGGGTTTCCGGCTCGCGGCAGTTGCCTGCGCCGGCGCCTTGGTTCTCGCTGCCTGTGGCAGCGGTGAAAAGGAAGAGAATAAGGCAGAAGACGTCGCCAAGGGCGACGGCGAGTTTGTCGTAGGTTCGTTGCTGCCTCAGACCGGTAGTTTGGCATTCCTCGGTCCTCCGGAAATAGCCGGCGTTAACCTCGCTGTGAAGGAAATCAATGACGCCGGTGGCGTTCTTGGTAAGCCTGTCCGCCACGTTGATGCAGACTCTGGTGACGCGAAGTCCGCGATCGCCCCTGCAGAGACCGACAAGTTGCTGAAGGCGAAGGCAGACGTCATTGTTGGTGCCGCCTCCTCCGGTGTGTCGTTGACGGTTATTGACAAGATTCTCGAAGCTGGAACTGTCATGATTTCGCCAGCCAACACGTCGACCGCCTTCGACGAAAAGCCATATGACAAGCCCGACTTGTACTTCCGTACAGCTCCATCAGACGTGCTTCAGGGTGCGGTCTTGGCGAACTTGTTGATCGAAGACGGACGCAAGAACGTAGCGATCATGGCTCGCCAAGACTCGTACGGCCAGGTACTCGCTGAGCAAGTTGAAAAGGGTCTCGAAGAGGCCGGTTCGAAAGTCGCAGTAAAGACTCTGTACAGCGAAGAAGCCAAGAACTTCGATACTGAAATCAGCAAGGTAGCTGCGGCAAAGCCAGACGCACTTGTTCTCATCGCTTTCGATGAGACCCTCAAGATCGTACCGGCACTCGTTGCTGAAGGTATCGGCCCGAAGGATCTTCCTGCCTACTTTGTGGATGGCAACACCGCCAACTACAGCAAGGACGGCGGCACTCCGCTTCCTGAAGGAATGGTCGAAGGCGTCAAGGGCACGGTTCCCGGCGTGGCGGCCCCAGACGGCTTCCAGAAGCGTTTGTTGGAAGTTGATCCGAAGTTGAACGACTTCACCTATGCGGCCGAAGCATACGATGCAACGATCCTGACGGCGTTGGCTGCTGTTGCCGCCAAGAACGAGTCGGGTGAAGCGATTGCTCTCGAGCTCCCTGGCATCAGTCAGGGCGGTACGAAGTGCACCGGTTTCAAGGAATGTGCTGACTTGCTCGAAAAGGGCGAAGACATCGACTATGACGGACTCTCTGGTCCCATCGCGTTCAGCGATTTGGGTAGCCCCACAGAGGCCTCGATCGGTATCTACCTCTACGGCAAGGACAACACCAACAAGGCTGTGAAGTTCATCAGCGGCAAGATCTGATCTAGGTCAGTTCATCCAAAGCGTGTGGCCCCGGTGCTTCCGGGGCCACACGTTTCTTATTGGTATCGATGGATACTGCGATATGTAGTTCGCGAGCGAAGTGCAGACTGGACAATCAGTTATTTGGTCGAGAAAGCAAACCGGTACGCGTCCATGAAAGCAACGCGCACCGGTTAGTTCGAAGGTCGGAGCTTTTTACTCCCCAGATTCTTGGCCGAGCGTACCGAGATACAACTCGATCACCTTGGAGTCGTTAGCCAAATCACGACCGGTGCCGCTATATGCGGTTGTGCCTTGGTCCAAGACATAAGCGCGGTCGGCGATCTGAAGGCAGCGTCGAGCATTTTGCTCGACCATGATGATCGAGACTCCTGCTCGGTTGATCTTGCGGGTTTGGACGAACACTTCATCCTGCATGACGGGGGAGAGGCCGGCAGATGGCTCATCGAGGAGCAAGACGGCCGGATCCATCATGAGTGCTCGACCCATGGCCACCATTTGGCGTTCGCCACCAGAGAGGTTCCCGGCGCGTTGTTTGCGCCGAGTTGCAAGTGTCGGGAACAAATCAGTCACGAAGTCGAAACGTTCCTTGAACATTTTGGGGGCTTGATAGCAGCCCATCTCCAGATTCTCTTCGATGGTGAGGCTAGGAAAGACGTTCTCAGTTTGAGGCACAAAACCAATACCCTTGGAGACAAGAACATCGGCACGTTGGTTGGTGATTTCCTCGTCCTTTAGCAGCACAGTTCCGCTGTGGATTTTGACGAGTCCGAAAAGTGCTTTGAGCAATGTCGACTTTCCGGCACCATTGGGGCCGATAATCCCGACGAGTTCGCCTTGTTGGCAATAGAGATCTGCACCGTTCAAGATATTGACGCCCGGCAGGTAGCCGGCAACGAGGTTATCTGCTCGAACGACGGCGCCTAGCGCATTCGCTTGATGCTTTTCGCGCTCGGTTTCGGGAGTGCTGGGAGCAGTTGCTTCAGTCATGTGTTTCTCCATGGAGTTCTAAATGCTCGGGGGACTCTTCAACTTCGTCCAGATCCACGTCGTGGTGTGCACCCAAGTAGGCATCGATCACGCGCGGGTCTTTCATGACGGATTCAGGAGATCCTTCGGCCACGATTTGCCCTTGCGCCATGACGATGACCCAATCGGAAATATCGCGCACCATGTCCATGTCGTGCTCAACGAACAACACGGTTCGGCCTTCATCGCGAAGCGACTTTACGTGGCCCAGCAGCGACTGTTTGAGAGCGGGATTAACGCCAGCCATTGGCTCGTCCAACATGATCAGTTCAGGATCTGCCATCAAAGCACGTGCCATTTCAAGCAACTTGCGTTGACCGCCGGACATACTTCCAGCGAAGTCTTCACGCTTTGCATCGAGTTTGAACCGTTTCAGTAGTTCGTCGGCACGCGCGGTGATGTCGTCTTCTTGCTTCGCCCATAGTGGCTTTAATAGAGCCGCGAAGAAGTTCTCGCCGACTTGGCCGGTTGCGCCCAAGCGCATGTTCTCGATGACCGTGAGTTTTGCCAGAACTTTCGTGAGTTGGAAGGTGCGGACCATGCCTAGACGTGCGACCTTAAAGGCGGCCTTGCGCTGTAGGGGAGTGCCGTTGAAACTCCAGGTTCCGTCATCGGGAACATCGAATCCGGTGAGCAAGTTGAAAAGAGTCGTCTTGCCTGCTCCGTTGGGGCCAATGAGCGCGGTAATGGCGCCGCGTTGAATCTCGACGTGAGCGACGTCAACTGCTTTGAGTCCGCCGAATGTGCGGACGATGTTGTCCCCGATGACAATCGGGTCGTTTTTAGCAGCACCTGGCTCGTGGGCAACACCCTCAAAGGCTGAGGTCGTGCCGGTGGTGTTAGCGGGCATCGATCGCTATCTCCCTTCGATCTCCAAAAATCCCTTGTGGTCTAAAGACCATGAGCAGCATTAGACCGATACCGACGAGCACAAAACGCACCAAACTGACTTCGGTTGACGTGAGTACCCAGGTGGGCAGGAGCGGATCCGGCCCGTTCGTGAGTTGTCCAAGAATGGCGGAAATGCCGGACATCAAGAACCAGAAAATCATGGCGCCTATTACTGGGCCCCACACCCGAGCCGCACCGCCGAGAAGCAGCGCGGTGTAGGCAAAGAACGTGATGTTTGTCGAGTAGTCAGACGGTACAACTGATGCTTGCTTGAGTGCTAGATAAAGGCCGGCGATGCCGCCGAAGACACCGCCCAAGATGAGTGCCTGCATCTTGTATGCGAAGACATTCTTGCCGAGGGAACGAACTGCGTCTTCGTCTTCGCGAATTGAGCGCAACACTCGACCCCACGGGCTGCGCATGAGCAGCCAGGTAATGAGGACGCACAGGAGAACGAGTGCCCAGCCGACCACGGTTGACCACAATACAGAACGGCTGAACGAGACGAACCCTAAATCGAGGCCGCTCGAAAATGGATTGAGGTCCTGGTAGGGCTGCGCAAATCCGGAGAGCCCGTTTGAGCCACCGAACGTATCCACCATTTCGGCAGAGCCGAAGATCAAGCGGAGAATTTCTGCCGCAGCGATGGTGACGATCGCAAGATAGTCAGCCCGCAATCGCAGAGTGGGGATACCGAGGAGGAGTGCCAAACCGATTGGGGCGATGAGCGCGATGGTTATTCCCAACCAGAAGGGAAGGCCAAAGGTGACAACGCTCACGGCGAGGCCGTAGGCTCCGACAGCCATGAATCCTGCTTGACCAAAGTTAAGCAAACCGGTGTAGCCGAAGTGGATGTTCAAACCAATCGCGGCGAGCGCAAAAACGATTGCTTCGGGTCCAAGAGCTGCCGAGAAAGCGGCGTCGATAATTGTTCCAAAGTCCATAGTTGGTCCTATCCGACTCGCTGTGCTTTACCGAGGATGCCTTGAGGCCGCACCAGCAGAATGATGATGAGAACTGCCATCGGGGCGACTTCCTTGATGGAGGTTGGTACGCCGAACATGGGCCCAACTTCCATCATGATTCCGATGATCAATGAGCCGATGATGGCGCCCCAGATGGTGCCCAATCCGCCTAAGGTAACTGCGGCGAAAATGAGAAGCAAAAGCTGGTACCCCATCATGAAGTTCACTTGGCTGTTGATGCCGAGCAATACGCCAGATAGCGCTGAAAGCGCGGCGCCAAGAATCCAGACGTTGCTGATCACGCCATCGACGCGCAGACCGGATGACGCCGAGAGCGCCGGGTTATCGGAGACGGCACGCATTGCTTTGCCGAGACGGGACTTTGCAAGTGCGAAGGTTGTGAGGGCGATAACCAAGATCGACACGAGAATAATGCCGATCTCTTTGTCCGCCAGATTGAAGACTCCGAGATACGTACTTTTTGACTGCCTCGTCCATTCAGCGTAAGGCTTCGTTGAAGCGCCAAACAAATACTGGAAAATATTGCGCAAGGCGATGCCAAATCCGATTGAGACGATCATCATCGCGATGACACCCGTTCCTCGGTGCCTGAGCGGGCGCCACAATCCGCGGTCTTGGATCCAACCGAAGAGTCCGCCAATGATCACGGATAACACCGCCGCAAAGACGAGCGGGATCCCAAGCAAGACGTTAAATGCCCAAGCGACGATCGCGCCGAGCGCCACGAGTTCTCCGTGGGCGAAATTCGTGAGGCCGGTAGTGCCGAAGATCAGTGACAGGCCCAGCGCGGCCAGGGCCATAATCAGGCCGAACTTGATCCCACCGACAGTTGCGTTAATGAGTTGCTGGGACCGCGCCGTTGTTTTCACTTCAGCTCGATTTAACGGAAAGGCGACGTTCTGACCCATATCGAGTTTGACCGATACTTTGAGTTCCTTGGTTCCGGTCAGTTTGACGCCGGCAGGCAGCGTTTTTGTATCGAGCGTGACGGTGTAGTCGCCGCGGCCGGGAATTGCGATGGCGGCAACACCCATATCGTTACTGACGCCTTCGCCAATCGGGTCACCGCTAGCGGTATCGGCGACTCGAACGGTGACGCCGGGTACGGGGACAGGATCTCCTGCTGCGTCCTTCTTGGCTTCGTCTATGAGTCGCACCCGGATAGCAGGTCCCGTTACTGGTGCAGGCTCGCTTGTCGCTGTGGGAACGGCGACAGCGGGGCTAGGCGAGGGGCTTGCAGGGGTGGCACTCGCCGGTACACCGAGCATGATGAGCACGGCGCTGGCAAGAGCGAAGAGTGTTGCGAAACGTAAACGCACACTGTTCTCCTGTCGTATCAAGTTCGGCCACTGATTGTCTGTGGCAACACTTGAGCATAAACCAATGAGATCTGGATCACTGCTCAAATTGTCTCGTGCCACTGTAGCGAATAGACATTTCTGACACATTTCCTGTTCTGAGTTTCTGTTCTTCGATAGATCCGTCCGGGACTACACTTACATTTGGACATGGACGATTCGTGTCTGTAATTCTCGGACTTGATCAGTAGCGCGTTTAGTCGTGGGGAAGTTGGTTCATCATGCTTGTTCGACCTTCAGTTGAAGTTCGACCCGCAACCGTTGACGACGCTGCCGCACTCGTAAATTTGTGGTCAGCGATTCGTGCCGAAACATCTCGAGAAGAGCCAGAGCTCACGCCCACGTCAGCAAGCGTTGCGAATCCTTCAGTTGAAGAAGCGGCCCGTGTCATCGAGTTCAATGCGAACCGACACGGCAGACACGTGCTTGTCGCGCTCATAGATGATCAGATCATCGGTGTCGCGGGAACCGATGTCGTCACGTTTTCCATCATCGCCGAACCTAAAGTGCTTTTGCTTACTGACTTCTTGGTGCATCCGGACTTCCGTCGGCGTTCGGTCGGTGCCTCGCTGCTCAAAACCGTCGCCTCACTTGCCGAAGCCGAGGGTTGTGGCGTCGTCGTGGCTTCGCTCCCAGCGATGGCCAAAGGGCCGAACCGCTATCTCACCAAACTCGGCTTTAACCAGGTTGCCGTGTTGCGTGCCGTGCCAATTGACCGCTTGAATGCGCGCCTCGCAGCAAAGTCGAGCGGCTCACGAGAAACCGGCCGGATGGTGGCGGTGCGCCGTTCGCTTCGTAGGCGCACAGCGAGTTCCTCGGACTCCGCCGACACGAACGCCTGACGCATTAGGCTTCAGGGGTGAAGCGGCTCTTACTCATTGATGGTCATTCTGTTGCCTACCGGGCATTCTTTGCTCTTCCGCTCGATAATTTCGCTACGAAATCCGGCCAAGCCACGAATGCGGTTTTTGGTTTCACGTCCATGTTCATCAATGTCTTGCGTGATGAGGCTCCAACGCACGTCGTCGTTGCGTTTGATGTTTCGCGGCATTCTTTCCGGACAGATGAGTACCCCGAATACAAAGCCACCCGTTCTGCTTCTCCGCCAGAGTTCAAGGGACAAGTTGAACTTATGAAGGAAGTACTGTCGGCGCTTGATGTTGAATACGTGCAAGTTGAAGGGTTTGAAGCTGACGATTTAATTGCGACGTTGGCAACCAAGGCGGAAGAGGCCGACTTCGAGGTCTTGATCTGCACAGGGGATCGAGATGCGCTTCAACTCGTGTCTGAAAAGACCACAGTGCTCTATCCGATGCGTGGGGTTTCGAACCTCGCACGCATGACTCCAGCGGCAGTGAAAGAGAAGTATGGAGTTTGGCCGCAACAGTATCCCGATATCGCGGCTCTCGTTGGTGAACAGAGCGACAACCTGCCTGGTGTGCCAGGTGTTGGTCCGAAGACTGCAGCTAAGTGGATCAACCTTTATGGGGGACTCTCGCAGATCCTTGAACATCAAGCCGAAATCGGTGGGAAGGTGGGCGACTCCTTGCGTGAGCACGTGCCAGCAGTCGCACGCAATCGTCGACTCAACGCACTCGTTCGGGACGTGCCGATAAAACTGCATCCCGAGGACGCGCAACTGGTACCCGAGTTTGATCGGTCCAAAATCGACGAAGTTTTCGATGCTTTGGAGTTCTCTGCATTGCGTGAACGGCTCTACGATCAGTTCGCCACGACCGGCTCAGCACCTGTTGTCGAGACGCGGGAGATCTCGAAGGCCGCTCTTAGCCCTGATGGTGTCGCCACGTGGCTGGCGAACACCAATTCTGATCGTTGGGGAATTGAATTCACAGGTTCGTGGGGTCGGGGGAGTGGAACGCTCGACGCCGTCGCCATCGCCTACGAGGGTGGTGCCGTCTGGATCGATTGCACCACGCTCACCTCGGCAGGTGAGAACGCCTTGGGGGCTTGGCTGGCGGACGGCGATATCGCCAAGGTCGTTCACGACGCCAAGGGGCCCTTGCTCGCAATTTCGGCACACGGCTGGCGAATGGGCGGCCTTCAAGCAGATACTGCGATTGCCGCCTACATGCTGCGCCCAGACCAACGGGCATACGAATTAGCCGATCTCGTGCGCGCCTATTTGGGGCGCGATATCGACACGGGCGACACATCAGAATTGCAATTGAGTTTCGACGTCGAAGCCGACATGGATCGCGTCATGGAGCGTGCGCATGTGGTACTCGAACTGTCGAGAGTGCTCGATGACCGCCTTGTTGAGACAAACGCGAGACGACTGTATGACGAGGTCGAACTGCCACTTATTCAGGTTCTGGGCAATATGGAGATCGCGGGGATCACGGTTGACCTTGACGTGTTGCACGGACTCGAATCGGATTTCGGTAGTCGTGTCACGGCTGCCGCTCAGGCCGCCTACGATGCCATCGGCCACGAGGTCAATCTTGGTTCGCCCAAGCAGCTTCAAACGGTGCTGTTTGAAGAACTCGACATGCCTAAGACGAAGAAGACTAAAACCGGTTGGACAACAGATGCGGAAGCACTCCAACAACTTTTCGAGAAAACACAGCATCCGTTCTTGGCACATCTGCTCGAGCATCGCGATGCGAACAAGTTGCGTCAAACAGTAGAAACACTGCGCAAGACCGTGTGTGATGATTCGCGAGTCCACACGACCTTTTCCCAGACCACCGCAGCGACTGGTCGTTTGAGTTCGAATGATCCGAATGTTCAAAACATCCCAATCCGGACGCCGGCGGGTCGGCGTATTCGTGAAGCGTTTGTCGCGGGTGTTGAACATTCAGTTCTCTTTACCGCAGATTATTCGCAAATCGAAATGCGAATCATGGCCCACATGTCTGGAGAGGCAGACTTAATCGCTGCTTTTCGGGCGGGTGAGGACTTCCACACGATGATGGCCGCTCAAGTTTTCGAATGCGACCCTACTCAAGTGGATTCCGAATTGCGATCCCGTATTAAGGCGATGAATTATGGCTTGGCCTACGGCCTCAGTGCTTATGGTCTAAGCCAGCAGCTGGCTATCAGTCCGCCAGAAGCGCAACGGTTGATGGACACCTATTTCGAGCGTTTCGGCAAGGTTCAAGAGTACCTACAGGGCCTGGTTGAAACCGCGCGCAAGACGGGGTTCACCGAGACGATCATGGGTCGCCGTAGATATCTCCCAGACCTGCAAAGCGACAATCGGCAGCGGCGGGAGATGGCCGAGCGGATGGCACTCAATGCGCCCATCCAAGGCTCGGCTGCAGATCTCATCAAAGTGGCCATGTTGAACGTAGCATCCGCGTTGGAAGCTGAGAGTTGCTCGTCGCGGTTGTTGCTTCAAGTCCACGATGAATTGGTGCTGGAAGTGGTCGAAGATGAGCGTTCGCTGGTGCGAGATATCGTCATACGCGAAATGGAAGGGGCAGCCGATCTGAGCGTTCCGTTGTCGGTGTCCGTCGGCGAAGGACCCAACTGGTTTGCGGCGGGGCATTAGTTCATCGATCAGAATCGTGCGCAATAAATGCCTTGCCCAGAGCGATCGTCTATCTAGCGGGACTGCGTTGATTCAGGACTTTTCGCTTGGAGAATGGGGATCACCAGTAAGGCAAGTGCGCACATGGCGGATGTGGCCGAGACGATAACTGAAAGTTGCCACGTTGCTGGCTGGAGCCACACGGTGAGGCCGACGATGATCGTGGTTGTCAACCAAAGCATGGCTGCTACGCCGGTGACACGACGGGCTAGTGCATCAAACACCAGCACATAGACGATCGCAAGGACTGTTCCAGTCATGGCGAAAATCCACAGTTTGCCGCTTATCTCGGCGTACTTGTCGCCACCAACTAATACGAGGGCCAGATCAGGTAGTAAAGCGACGCCAACAACTGCCACGGCCCCGAAGCCTGCGACGAGCGAAACTGCAGTCAATCGACTTCGCTGACCCGAATCTCTAGCCAACATGGGGAAGAACACTACGCTCACGAACTGTGGAAGGAAAAGAGCGGACTTCGTCATGATGAGGCCGGCGGCATACAGCCCGCTATCGTGCGCGTCAAAGACCGACCTGCCTAAGAGCGCATCGAGGTTGCTCAGCGTGAAGTATGCGAAGAGCGTCAAGGAAGCAGAAAAGGTTTCAGCGACGAGCGGTTTCCGACTAGTCATTTCAGTTTCCGCTGGAGTGCGAAGCAGCCCAATCCCAGCGATAACCGGAAGCCAACCGCCGATAGCCAAGCCGAACATGGCGCCAGTCGCGGTCGGATCGATAAGCATCCCGATAGTGCCACCGAACAAGCGACCAAAACCTGAACCGAGGTATAAGAGCGATAGTCGCCACCATTTCCCCGATCCTTGTGCCACACCTGCTTGTGCGCCCATGATCGTTAACGGGACCATCATGGCGCCGCAATACACCACGGCAAGGTGCGAATCCAGGTTCAATAGGGGAGTGAAGATGACGGTCGATGCGGCGACCGCCGCGCCAATCATGACAGAAATTGCTACAGCCACCCGAGATGTTGTCTTGGTGATGGCGTCCGTTTGTTCAGGATGAATCGCGATGTGCCGAGCGATGGCGGCTTGGATACCGAGTGCAACGACATTGGCGATCAAGATGATGCTCAATAGTGCGGTGAGCGCACCGAACTCGGCGGGAATGAGAATCCGCGCGGCGACCAAATTGTAGGCATATGTGACCACGCTCATCAGGAGCATCGCCACGGCAACAAGTGCACCCGATCGGGTGAGGTCTTGGCGGGTCACCCCGTCACCTTAGCCTGCGTCAGTTCCCGCACCATCAGGTGCGCCATCGACTTCCTCGAGATACGCGATCAGCTGAGGAGCCATCCAATCCCAGAAGATCGGGCCAGACTCCGTCGTGAAGTGCAGCCCATCTCCATATAGGGGCACGCTATTGATTGTGCGGGAGTACAAATCTGACGGGCAAAGGGCCGAGTAGGTGTCGACGACGCGAACGTCGTTTGATTCGGCCCACTTAGTGGCGACTTCGTTGATGTGCTTTACCTTGCGAACGTCGTTGATTCGGACGAGCTCTTCGGCATCGAAGGTTGGAATGTTGTGACACGCCAAGGTAGAGATAGCAAAGAATCGTGACCCCGCTTTGAGCGAGGTTCGCTTGATCTCGGCCAAGCCCTTTTCGATGAGCCGGTCGTGTGCACGGGTACCAAATTTCAGGCGTTTGCCATCCACTATTCGATCGCTGACAAGCGTCTGAGAGACAAAGTACACAACGACATCGGGTTGGGTTTCGGTGATGATCTTTGGCCATTGTTGGCGCCAGGTGTAACAAGCCTCATCGGGGAATACTTCTTTGCCCTCAGTGAGCTTGTTTCCTGGAAGTGGTTCACATCCAATATTGGTGTTTGAGGTGAGAGTCAAGTATGGATGTGCGTCAGGTTGGACGAATTTCGCCAAGCTGTAGGGGATTGAGTTGCCCAACACCATTGCAGTGCGCTTCTTGGTTGGAGAAACGTCAAGGGCTTCGACCTCAGCGTGCCCCGGTGTTGGGTTTGCGTCGGTGAACATGAGTGTCGATCTGCCGAAAAGAATGGTGACAAGCACGAGTACCGGAATTGTGGCTGTGATGAACCATCGACTGAAGCGCGGGAGATCCCTAAAGAGCGGACGTCGACCGCGGATTGGGCCTTCGATGAACGTGTATGTGGCCCAAGCTAGAAGCACCGCGAGCGTTGCTTGAAGAGCGGACAGATAGACGCCGCGAAGCCCAGTTAGTTCGGTATTTGTGAAGACAATTACTGGCCAATGCCAGAGATACAACGGATAACTGATCAGCCCGATCCAACGAAATAGGGCGAGCCCGAAGACTCGACTAAAGACAGATTCAGGCGAACTAGCTGCGGCCAGGATCATGGCGAGTGAGGCAAGGCACAAAAGGATGAGGCCACCGCGATACGGGATAGGGCTATCTTCAGGCAGGAAGAGCATCCCGACTAATACCAGCGCGAATCCAATCCAGGCGAGTACGTGGATGAGAACAGTTCGTTTTGCAAATCCTGAAAAAGCTTGATGGCGCAGGAACAGTGCGCCAATTGCGCCGATTAGCAACTCGAATGCCCGGGTGTCAGTGCCGAAATAGGCGCGCACCGGGTCAGTACCAGGCACATAGAGAAACATCATCAAGGCCGCTGAGGCCACTGCGATGGCGACCAACACAAAACCATGAATAACTCGTTTGGTTGTCACCGATGCAAGTAGCGTCATCAGCAGGGGGAACATTACATAGAACTGTTCCTCAATTGATAGGGACCAGGTGTGCCGAACTGGCGATGGCAAGTGAAGAGCTGCGAAGTAACCTTCATCGCTCAGCACAAAACGCCAGTTGGCAACGTAACCGAGAGCCGCCAAGATGTCATAGGAAACAGAACTGCGGCGTGCATCGATGGTAATGAACCAAGCAGCGAGTACAACGACAAACAGCGTCGTGACGAGCGCGGGCAAAAGCCTTCGCATGCGTGCCCGCCAAAACGCCGGAAAGTTGATTCGTCCGGTCTTGTTTTGTTCTCGAATGATGAGTGTCGTGATGAGAAATCCGGAGAGAACAAAAAACAGGTCGACACCAAACCAGCCACCCGGCAGCCATTGCGGATTCAGGTGGAAGACGACGACACCGACGACCGCCAAAGCACGCAGACCATCCAATGCCGGACGATATGGCGGGCGTGCTCCTTCAAGGACAGGTGTGGTTGCAGACATGGCGGAATGTGTTCCTTCACGACAGTTGAGGCCGGGCCATCGGCCCGACCTCAACTAGTTCGTAGCAAAAGTGATAGATCAGTCGAACGTGCGGGCGCGCTTGGCAGATTGCTCTTGCGCTGGCTCGGCGTAGTTTGTGCTCGAACCCGAACCCGAACCCGAACCGGCGTTCGCGTTCGAACCGAACAGGAAGAATCCCAAGCCCGCGATGCCGATGCCCGCGATGATCGAGAAGATGCCTCGGTACATGTACATGGTGTTGAGGTCACCGCAGATGTTGGAAGCGAACTTGTCGCTAGGCGCACTGAGTGCAGACCCACAACCAAAGACGGCGCCCGTTGTGGTGCGTAGTTCGGCGATGGGTGCGATCAGAAAGTATACGCCTAAAGCAATGAACGGAATGGCAGCGAGTACTGCTACCTTGACACCCGTGGACAGGGCGGAAGCGGAGTTAGATTCGTTGTCGTCAAACATGGAATGCACTCTACAAGCCATAGTCCCTTCGGACTAAAGGTTTTCTCAAAAACTTTTCCGTGGCGTGTGGGGATGTTGGGATAGAGTTTGGGAGCGTCTCGTTCGAGACGACATCAAGCTACTGAATTTCGAAGGGGAGGCCCCGCTGTGAAAGCTGTGCTTTTGGCTGGTGGCCGCGGCACGCGCATGGGCTCTCTCACGGATGAAACTCCCAAGCCGCTGCTGCAAGTTGGCGGGCGATTGTTGATTGAACGCGCGATCGAAAAGCTCGCTCGGGCCGGAATTTCCGATGTCATTATTTCCACCGGTTATCGCGCAGAGCAGTTTGACGACGCTTTAGGCGACGGTAGTCAGTGGGGCGTTCATTTTTCCTATTCGGTCGAACCGTCACCGTTGGGAACAGGTGGCGCTATGGTGCTCGCTGCACGCACCTTCACTAGCCCGGACGAAGATATTGTCGTGGTCAACGCAGACCTCATTTCTGACCATGACGTTCATGCGCAGGTTGCCCATCATCACCGCCATAGGGCGGACGTCGCCCTGCATGTGCGTCACGTCGACGATGCTCGACGGTATGGGGTCGTTGAGTTCGCGGATGATTCGCGTGTGGTTTCCTTCGTGGAGAAGCCTGAGCGTCCGCAACCCGCCTGGATCAATGCCGGCACGTATGTAGTTCGATCAGACATTCTGCTTGATTTGGCCGAAAATACACCGTTGTCTTGGGAACGCGAGATCATGCCACAACTGCTCGCCAACGGTAGTCGAGTTTTTGCATTTCAGCAGGATGGATATCTTCGCGACGTCGGAACTCCAGTCGACTTGAGTGCTGCCGAAAGCGAAGGTCGATGACAATCACTGAAACGCGCAATCAAACGCGGGTTTCACACAGACTCGGCGGCTTAGACGGCCTACGCGGATTCTTCATGATCCTGTTCATGAACATCACGGGAATCATCCCGTTCATGAACATCGCCGGCACGAGCGTCATCGGTGTGCCGCTGGTGCTGGCTCTGGTGAGCTACGTCACCTTCATCTACGCCGGCATCCGCAAGAGCCCGAAGAACTTCTTCAAGAACTCCCTCTTCCCGTCGGGCGTGCCGTGGCCCATCTACATCATCGTCACG
>SSHC01000065.1 GCA_008017265.1 Aeromicrobium sp. | reverse complement strand
CCCAAGTGAGTTTGTAGGTTTCCCTGGCACGCGGATCGATCTCGACAGCCATTTGGAGTTCTCCGCCGAGCTGTTCTAGTGCGGCATGGAAACCCCCGATCCCCGCGAAGAGATCAAGGAACTTGAATCTGTTTGACCGGGGCATAGATAGATTCTGGCAGCAGAATCTGACATTTTCCGGGAAGCTCGCCGAGTTTCAAGTTTCGATGTGTGACGGCGAACGCGAATACGATGGCCCCATGCCGATCTTGTTTCCTGAAGAGCCCGCGTTCGTCAACACGTATGAGCGCACCGTGTGGGAAGCGTTGCGTGATCAACTCGGCGACGGCGATGCCCTGATCGCGAACCGGATCTTCAACGACAACCAACGCGACTACGAAGTTGACCTGATTGTTGCGTTCGCCGGTTCGGGTGTGGTCGTGCTCGAAATCAAAGGCGGCAAAGTCGGGTGGGACAACGGGCATTGGTGGCAAGGTGGCGTCAAAGGCAGCCACATGATCGACCCTGTCGGGCAAGTCGTCGGCAACAAGCACGTCGCTCAACAATGGGTGCACGAATCGGCCGCGTGGGGTTCGCGCCAGCCCGTCCGCTGGACGCACGCAGTCGTGTTCCCGTCCATCACCATGCCACTCGAGTTCGAATCGCCCGAACTGCACCGCACCCATATCATCGACGAAACCGACCTGCTCGACATCGCCAGCAAACTACGCAACCTGCCGCTCACCCTCGAATCAAACCGCCGACTCCTCGACGACTACAGCGACGTGCCCGCCATTGTCGAATCCCTGTCCGCGCGCCTTGCCCCGCGTAAGAGCGACTTCACTGCCCCCGAAATCCAAGCCGAAGCGATGAGCGAGCACGTCGAACGCCTATCCCACGAGCAGGCAATGATCCTGAACGTCCTCGAACTCGTGCCCCGCGTACACATCACCGGCGGGGCCGGCACCGGCAAAACCTGGCTCGCCGTGGAACAAGCTCGCCGCCTCACCCGCCAAGGTCTACGCGTAGCGCTCGTCAGCTATTCGCGTGGACTCGCCGAATGGATGAAACGGCGCGTCGCGACCTTCACCTCCAAGGAACGCCCCGACTTTGTGGGAACGTTCCATCAACTCGGCGAACAATGGGGCGCGCCCGTCCTCGACGACAACTCGGGTGAACGATATTGGCTGCACGAGTTGCCTCAAGCGATCGCAGCCGCCGCCCTCGCCCAACCCGAGAACGCTCGCTACGACGCGCTCATCATCGACGAAGCCCAAGACTTCGCGCCCGAATGGTGGGCCACTGCCTTGGCCGTGCTCGCCCACGAAGACAGCCACCTGTATGTGTTCTCTGATTCGGGTCAACGGATCTTCGACCGCGAAAGCGAAACCCCCGACGGGCTCGTGCCGATCCATTTGAAACAAAACATCCGCAACACGCGCCAGATCTCGCAAACGTTCAACAACCTCGGTGACAGCAAACTCTTGAGCGCCAGTTTCGACGGCCAAGACGTGCGTTTCGTTGAATGCGAACCAGTTGACGCGGTCGAAACCGCCGACGGCCTGATCGATGGGCTGATTGACGAGGGTTGGAAACCCGGCGACATTGCGCTGCTCACCACTGGCCGGCGCCACCCCGTGCACGACGACGCGATCGCGGGCCAAACTCAAGAAGAACACGACGCCTATTGGGACTCGTTCTGGAGCAACGACGACATCTTCTTCGGACACGTGGCCGGCTTCAAAGGCCTCGAACGGCCCGTCGTGGTGTTGGCGATCAACGAACAAATGGGTCGCGAGCAGGCGCTCGAACGGCTGTATGTGGGGTTATCTCGGGCCCGCGATCTGCTGATCGTGGTGGGCTCTTCGCAACACATCGAAGACGTGGCCGGCACGGCCGCCCTCAAAAAGATACGCGGAAACTAGGCGTCGCGGCCTATGAGTTCGCCTAGGTGGATCAAGCGAACGAGAGTTCGGCTTTCGTGGGGGTCAGTGACGTTTTCGAGGGTAACTGGGCGAAAGCGAAAGCAGGACCTGAGTCATCTTCAAGCGCCATGCTGATCGCTTCTGTGATCGCTTCGCCCAATTCGTCCCACGTTTCGGCAGACGCGAATACACCTGGAAGTTCTACAACCTCGCCCCAGATCATGCCGTTTTCACGAGAAATCTCGATCGTGAATGTGCGTCCCATCATGCCAACTCCTTCCGATGCCATTGTGCCTCGGTTGTCAGAGAATGCGCCAGATCTGATCAGTAGAAACGATGAATCTATTGTGAGGCGACTCGAGAGTGTCCGACCAAACGTATGGTAGGTACCCTTCTTGCATGAGTTCTCGTGAAGAGTTGTTCGCGGCGGCCGTTGCTGTCTTGCGGCGCGGAGAGCCGCTGACGCTCGATGCTGTCGCACGTGAAGGCGGCCTCTCAAAGCCGGGGGTCGTGCACCACTTCGGCACAAAAGGCGGGCTCGTTGCAGCTGTCGTTGAATACGTGCTCAGCGCGTGGGAAACAGAGCTCGAATCGTTGCGCATCGGCACGGATCCGCGCGCCTACTTGCGTGCCTATGTCGATCATGCTTTCACCGCCCAATTCGACCCCAGCGACCTAGCCATGCTTCTCGACGCCCGCACGCGCGAAACGTTCTATGAACAGTGGCAACAGCGCCTCGCGCCGTGGCTCGGCGAAACCGTCGGCAACCAATATCGTCCTGCTGGCGAAATCGCGGCCCGTTTGCTCGCTGACGGGTACTGGATCAATACAGCAGCCGGAATTGAAACCATGAACGACTCTGAGAAGCAGCGGGTGCATCAGTTGGCTCTCGGCCTGCTCACCAAGGGAGGCGAAGCATGAGTGCGCAGCCGAGCTCCGCAGCGCCCGCCACCCCAGCAAACCGGGCCCGCGGGTGGATGTTCCTCGCCCTCGCGATCGGCTCCGAAGTGACCGGGTCGCTGTCACTGCGCGGCGCCATCGATCGACCCTGGCTGTATGTCGTGGTGGCCGCCGGGTTCATCGCAGCGCTCGTGTTCCTCACACAAGTGCTCCAACTCGGCATCAGCATCGGAGTCGCCTATGGCGTGTGGGGAGCATGCGGAGTAGCGCTCACCGCCATCATGTCGATGATCTTGTTCAATGAGCCGATCACCTGGCTCATGGCGCTTGGCATCGGCGTCATCATCGCGGGTGTGTTGTGTATCGAGATGGGCCCGCACTCGTCTGTTTCTGCTGAGGAGTCCGTCGCATGAGCGCCCTCGTCGCGGCGCTACTTGGTGCGGCGATCGTCGCGGAAGTGGCCGGCACCTTGAGCCTGCGAATGGCAGCACTCGGAAACCCCTATTGGTACGGGCTGACGGCGGCAGGGTATCTCGGCGCATTGGGGCTCATGTCTGTTGCCCTCGCCGAAGGGCTCGCGCTCAGTGTCGCCTACGGAATCTGGGTCGCACTCGGGGTCGCACTCACGGCAGTACTCGGGCGGCTCTTGTTCAAGGACCCGCTCAACCTAACGATGGGCATCGGAATCGGCCTCGTCGCAGTGGGAGTGGTCCTCGTGGAATCTGGTGCAGTGCACTAAGTGGCAGGCTTCAAGCCACGCTTCTCACTTCATGGGGCACGAGTCGAAGACGTAATCCTCGCTTGCGGGCGTAGTCAGATCGCGGTCGCGCAAGATCACGCGCGTAGGCCGATCGGTGCGCGCGCACGCTTGCGCCCACGTCAGATCCAGATCGCCCGCGTACTCAATATCGAAAACTCGTGAGCGTCCATACACCTTCGTGTAGGCCGAGCATTCGCGATACCGGATGCATTGTTCCGTCACAGCGAAGTCGAACTTGATGGTTTTCTTGCCGGCTTTGCCTAGCTCGGCAGTGTTCTTTTGGGCAGCGGCGAGCCCGTAACCGTGTGCTGTTTTGACGAGCAGCTTCGCCATCGCGACATTGTGCTTCTTCTTGAGTTTGCCGCTTGAACGTGTCCACGAGTCGAGGTTGTCGAACTCGACGGCTTGGAATCCGCGCGTCTTGCAGCGCTTGATCGCTGGCTTGAGCTTCTTGGCGATCGCTTTGCGCTTGGCTTTCGTGGACGTGTTGAGCAGGACCTCGTCGGGCCAACCCGGATCGCGGAAAAGCTTGCCGTTCTTAGTGAGCAGGAGTTTCTTGGGCCAGCTCTTGAGTTCGCCAGGTTGGGTCTGAAAACCGTTGACGTAGCAAATGTTGTAGGCGCCTTTGAGGGGCTTGTCGGTGCTGTCGCGTGCCACGATCTTCACGCCCGCGGGAGGCGTATAGGCCCGACTGAGTTGGTAGTCAAAGCCGCCCGTAGGTGGCGGAAGTTTTGGCTTCTTCTTCTTCGAGGCTTTAGCTGCCATGACGGAAGAAGGTGCACTCGAAGAAACGTTTGATGCAGACGCGATGGCCGGCGAGAGTAACCCGGCCGCCAGCGCTGCGGCACACAGTAAAGACATTCGAACCCGTGACACGCTTCCTCCTCGCCTCGCTCGCCCCACCCCTCTCACAATTCCCACGATACCGTCGAAAGTTGGGTTCAAAGACACCTTTTTGGTACGCGTGAACCCAACTTCCTAGGTGACCCTGCCCGAGTTTAGTCGCCCGGCACTCAAGAGGTCCCGCGTTAACCGGGAATAAACGTTTACATATTCGTGCTTAAGTTAAATAAACGGGAATATCGAGTAAACTGTTCTTGGTTATCGCCATGAAAAGAGGCCGACTAATGGACGAGCACCTTCTGGAACCCGAAAAGGTCACGATTGAACCATCAAGGACGAGGGTAGTTCCTTGGCGCCAGGCAACCCGTGGTGGAAACATCGATGACCGAAAACTCTCACAAATCACCGTGAGTTTGCCGCCAAAGATCGCCTTACTAGAGGTCAAGGTGGGTCCAAGAGTTGCGACTGATATTGAGGCCGCAACCCGCGAAGTCATTCGTCTTGACGAGGCACACGGAGTCCACCTTGCTGCACTGTCCGTTCTCTTGCTTCGGGCCGAGTCTGTGGCTTCATCGAAGATCGAGGGCCTTGACGCTAGCATTGACGACTTGGCACGCGCGATGCACGGCTACCGGGCCAACGCGAGTGCGACGGCCATGGTCGCGGCTAGCGGCGCTTTGCGCGAACTTATCGAATCGATCAGGCCGGAACAGTCGATCGAGAGCAGGCAAATCCTAGATGCGCACAGGATCCTGCTCAGCACGGATCCGGATGAGCGGGGGTATGCGGGGGTATTCCGCGATATGCAGAACTGGATTGGCGGATCAGATCACTCGCCGCTGGGAGCCCAATATGTTCCACCGCCTCCCGAACTCGTGGTCGACTACGTTGAAGACTTGCTCGAATTTACTAACAGGACAGATCTCAACCCCTTCGTGCAGGCAGCGATTGCACACGCGCAGTTTGAATCGATCCACCCGTTTACCGATGGGAACGGCCGGATTGGTAGAGCTCTTATCAACACGGTGTTGAGGAGGCGTGGCATAACCCGTTCAGTGGTTATTCCGATTGCATCGGCGTTGGTCGCGCATAGGGATGCGTACTTCCTGATGCTCCAATCACATCGGGATGGGGATGCGGCACCGCTGATCCGGGCGATGGCGCGGGCTTCGGCAATTGCCGCGAGCGAGTCACGCAATAGTGCTGAACGTTTACGGCAATTTCCAACGGCATGGAATTCAAGTCTTGGCCGAGTTCGGCGGGGTTCAACGACGAGTCGGATCTTGGAACGGCTAGCGAGTGAGCCGGTATTTGTGGCGGAGGACTTGGGAGCGGCGAACGAGGTGCACATGAGCAATGTGTATGCCGCAATTGACCGCCTCCATCAGGCCGAGATCATCAGGCCATTGAGCACGCGTGTTCGCAATCAGATTTGGGCCGCAAGCGATGTTGTCGATGAGCTCGAAGCACTGAATCTGAGAATCGCCGCACGAGCGCGCAAGGAACTTCTTGAACCTTAGTCACTGTCCCACCCCTCTCACAATTCCCGCGATACCGTCGAAATTTGGGCGAAAAGACACCTATTTGGTACGCGTGAACCCAAAACACGACGGTATCGTGGGAATTGGGTGACATAACGGCGGATCAGGCACTCCTACGGTGTCTCGACTGTGGTGCCTCAATCACTCACCATCGCCCGAACGTTTCCATGCCAGAAGGGTTGCGAGCGGTGGTAGTCTCATTTTCACCGCATCCGACGCGTAAATAACGCGATGTACAGCAGTGAGGATTGACATGGGACTCTTCAAAGCAGCCGCCGGCGCCATTGGGGGAACACTCGCAGATCAGTGGAAAGACTTTTACACCGTTCCGAGTGGCTTAACTCCAACCGCCGCACTTTTCGCCGCAGTTCCGAGTGGCGAAAACGCTGGCCGTGGATCTAACACCAAAGCATCTGACGGCGTCATCAGCAACGGCAGCAAGATCCTCGTTCCTGAAGGCTACGGATTGATCCTCATGCAAGAGGGTGCGATTACGGGCTTCGCCGCGGAGCCAGGCGGATACGAATGGAACTCCGAAGCACAAGATTCGCAGTCGATCTTTGCGGGCAACGGCATTGTTAGCCCCCTCATCACCACCTCGTGGGAACGCTTCAAGTTCGGTGGACGTCCGGCCGCACAACAGCGCGCCTACTTCGTTGCACTCAAGGAACTGCCGAACAACCGATTCGGAACGCAGTCCGAAATCTATTGGGACGACGCCTACCTCAACGCGCAAGTCGGTGCGGTTACCCGCGGTACCTACACCCTGAAGATCTCTGACCCGATCTTGTTCGTCAAGAACTATCTGCCTGCCAAGTACCTCGAACCGGGCCAAATTTTCGATTTCACCGATCTCGAAAACGACGCCGCAACACAGTTGTTCAATGAAGTTGTTGGTTCGCTCGCGCCAGCTTTCTCGATGTACACGAATGACCCCAGCAAGGGCAACCGCATCACCAAGATCCAACAGGATTCAGTTGGTTTCGCTCACAGCTTGTCCGCAGCGGTGGATCAGAACTACCAGTGGTCCACGGTGCGCGGCTTGGTTATCGCCGCAACCGCCATCATCGCGATCGAATACGACGAGAACACTCGCGAATTGCTCAAGACAGTCCAGCGTGCCGATGCGCTCGCAGGGCAACGTGGCAACGTCAACTTGCAGGCATCCGTGGCTGCCGGTTTCGAAGCCGCTGGCGAGAACGCAGGTACGGGCGGTCTCGTAGGAATGGGTATGGCTGCTGGCGCCACCGGTTTGGGCGGACTCCAACAACCAGTCCCCGGCGTGGGTGCGCAAGCAGCTCCCGCAGCGCCTGCGGCACCAGCTGCTCCTGCTGCTCCGGCCGCCGAAGCTTCCGCAGCACCGGTGGCACCGGCTGCGGACGATCCCATGGCGCAATTAACCAAGGCCAAGGAAATGCTCGACGCGGGCTTGATCACTCAAGAGGATTACGACGCGATCAAGGCTAAGGCGCTCGGTCTCTGATCGAGAAACTGAACCTGCATGTCTGACACGGATCCCACGTCTTTTGGTGCTGAACAACTCGGAAACGAACCCGTGGTTGAGACCCCCGAGGACCTCGCAGAGGCCCTCGGGGCAGACCCAAACGCACCAAAGACGATCGACACCGAGAATAAGCGTCTAGACGACGGCGTCAACCGATGCCCCAAGTGCGCTTCAACTGATATTCAGTTGCGCCCATCAACGGGAATGCTCGTCTGCCTGTTTTGTCGCCACGAATGGTCGGAGGAAAGGGT
>SSHC01000076.1 GCA_008017265.1 Aeromicrobium sp. | reverse complement strand
ACTCTGATCCGCACGATGAACTTGCCGAATGTTTGCACAAAGCGCGTCCGCTGATTGACGCGATCGGTGGGTCCCTGCCGTTGGCTGAGCAGTCGTCTGGCAGTGGCGATTTGGTCGTGCATCCGCAAGCGCCTGCGCCCCACGCCAATGTGGATGCCGGGGTGTTCGAGACCCTGCGTGTTGAGGATTCGCTCGTGTTCGATCTGGACGCGCACATTGCACGCCTCGACACGAGCACTCGCGCTCTTTATGGGCGTTCGATAACTGCGGGGCTTGCCGAGCGGGTGCGCGCAGCCACTGGCTCACTCACGGGCACACATCGCCTCAACATCACGGCAGTGCCGTCAGACGTGGGTGCTCAGGGGCCGCTCGACATACAGATTTCAACGTCTGCTCACGATCCGTCACCGCAGTCGTGGACGCTCGTGCCCCGCATCCTGCCCGGCGGTTTTGGTGATCACAAGTGGATAGACCGAGCGTTGCTTGCCAGTACAGGCGACCATGAACCACTGTTAATTGACGCCGACGGAAGCCTGCTCGAGACTGCCCGCGCGAACCTCTTCCTCGTGCTCGATGACGGCCTCCATACGCCGCCGCTCGATGGCCGTATCCTGCCCGGCACGATGCGCAGGAAGGTCATCGAGCGCGCCCATGCTGCTGGCATCCCCGTTTTTCAACACCGCCTCACGAGTGAAGATCTCGGCAACGCTCATGAGGTGTTCGCCACCAATGCGCTGCGCGGACTCATCCCGGTGACGGCCTGTGTTGGTATCGGCGAGTGGGAGATCGGGCCCGTTCATAAACTCTTGTCACACGAAAGCCCCATGGCGTCTGAATCAGCCGACGCGAAAGCAGTCCAGTCGCGGCCACACGTCTTGTTCATCGACAACTACGACTCATTCGTGTTCAACCTCGTGCAATATGCAGGCGAGTTGGGCGCTGCCACAACGGTGATCCGCAACGATGCACACGCTGTTGCCGAAGTGTTGGATCTGCTTGTGAGCGAAGGCATCACGCACGTGATCGTGTCGCCCGGGCCCGGCACACCCACCGATGCGGGCATCAGCGAAGAGCTCATCGCAGCCATCGCCGGGAAGGTTCCGGTTCTGGGGGTGTGTCTGGGTCACCAAGCGATCGTGGAAGTTTTTGGCGGCACTGTCGGGCGCAGCGAATATCCGGTGCACGGAAAACCTTCACTCGTGCATCATGACCGTTCGGGCGTGTTTCAAGGCCTCGCTAGTCCCATCGTGTGCGGGAGGTATCACTCGCTTGTTGCCACGGAACTCGGCAACGAACTAGTAGCGACCGCTCACACAGCAGACGGCACTGTCATGGCCGTCCAACACCGAACGTTGCCGATACTCGGCGTCCAATTCCATCCCGAATCGATCCTGACCACGCACGGCCACACCATGATCGAGAGCTTTATCCAGTCCTAGTCCGCTCACGCAAGATAGGCTCACGTTCACAGTTGGTCCACACGGAAAGGCGCAAGCATCATGGGAACGACACCCGCAGGTTGGTACGACGACGGCCAAGGAAGAATGCGCTGGTGGGACGGCGAAAAATGGACCGACCAATACGACGAAACGGGCCAAGCATCTGGCTCCAACAACCGCGGGTTCATCGAGGGACTTAAGGCTGAAGCAACTGCGGCGGCTCAACCAAGGCCTGCACCGGAAGGCGCGCAATACGTGGTCCTTCAAGTTGTGCTGAAAGAGAAGTTCCTTGGCACGGGTTCGGGAAATATTGCCGAACTTGAACATGCCATTAACGCCCAAGCCGCCATGGGGTACCGGCTTCACACGATCTCTACGTCCTCGTCTGGTTCCACAGGTTTCGGGGGCGGCGACCGGATTCAAGCCACACTCGTCTTTGAGCGTCTGAACTGAACCGCTCTGAACTAAGTTTCGTTCCTACCTTTGTCAGTGCCCAGCAACTAGGCTTACGGGGTGTACGAGAAAGTCATCGACGAACTCATTAGCGAGCTCGGCCGTTTGCCCGGCATCGGCCCCAAGAGCGCGCAACGCATCGCCTTCCACCTGCTCGATTCGGATGCAGACGATGTTCGGCGGCTCGCCAACTCGATCGTCGAAGCTAAAACCCGCGTGCATTTTTGCGCCGTTTGCGGCAATGTGACTGTCGAGGCCGAATGTCGGATCTGTTCAGACCCCCGACGCGATCCGAGCACAATCTGTGTCGTTGAAGAAAGCAAAGACGTTATCGCGATCGAGCGCACCCGTGAATTCCGTGGGCGCTACCACGTGCTCGGCGGAGCGATCAATCCGATCGCAGGCATCGGGCCCGAACAATTGCGCATCGCCGCGTTGTTGTCTCGACTCCAGGATGCCACCGTCACTGAAGTGATCATTGCGACTGACCCGAACCTCGAAGGCGAAGCAACCGCCACGTATCTGATGCGCATGTTGGTTCCGATGGGGCTCACCGTCACCAAGTTGGCTAGCGGCCTACCCGTCGGCGGCGACTTGGAATTTGCTGACGAAGTGACACTCGGTCGTGCTTTCGAAGGACGCCAAATTTTGTCGAGCCAACCTGCGGCTACTCCCACCGGCTGACACATCAGGCGCGCCCGAACTCCCCTCGCGTAGACTTGCCTCGTCCCCAATAACAGCAAGGAATAACCATGGGCATCGTCGTGCAGAAATACGGCGGCTCCTCCGTGGCCGACGCCACAAGTATCAAAAGAGTCGCGCAACGAATCGTTGAGACCAAGAAGGCAGGAAACGACGTTGTCGTAGTCGTGTCTGCGATGGGTGACACCACAGACGAATTGATCGATCTGGCAAACCAAGTTTCGCCGCTGCCTCCGGGCCGCGAACTCGACATGCTGCTGACCGCTGGTGAACGTATTTCGATGGCGTTACTTGCGATGGCTATCGGTAATTTGGGTCAAGAGGCACGTTCGTTTACCGGCTCTCAGGCTGGCGTTATTACCGACAGCATCCACGGTAAGGCGAAAATCATCGATGTCACGCCCGGCCGCTTGCAGAGCGCCATCGACGACGGCGCCATCGTGATCGTTGCTGGATTCCAAGGCGTCTCTCAAACCACGAAAGACATCACCACGCTGGGTCGCGGCGGCTCAGACACCACCGCGGTAGCGCTCGCCGCGGCGCTTAACGCCGATGTTTGCGAGATCTACACCGACGTTGACGGGATCTTCACTGCCGATCCGCGCATTGTGCCCAAGGCGCAACGCATTCCGGCGCTCTCGTACGAAGAAACGTTGGAGATGGCCGCGAACGGCGCCAAGATTCTCCACTTGCGTTGCGTTGAATACGCTCGTCGCAACAGCATGCCCATTCACGTTCGTTCATCGTTCTCCAATAAGACCGGCACGTGGGTCGTTGCCGCAGAAGACGTTCACAAATACAGCGAAGAAGGTCAGCCCATGGAACAGGCAATCATCAGCGGTGTCGCTCACGACCGCAGCGAAGCGAAGATCACGATTGTTGGCGTGCCAGATAAGGTCGGTAATGCGGCCGCGATTTTGCGTGCCCTTGGCGATGCGCTCATCAATGTCGACATGATCGTCCAGAACGTTTCGGCTGCCGCTACCGGCCGCACCGACATCTCCTTCACGCTGCCCGGCAGCGACGGCCAGACCGCCATGACGGCGCTCGCACGACTCAAGGATTCAGTCGGGTTCGAACAGTTGCTTTACAACGACGCGGTCGGCAAGGTCTCGATCGTAGGTGCAGGCATGCGTTCGGCTCCCGGCATCACCGCGACATTCTTCGAAGCGCTCGCCAATGTCGGTATCAACATCGACATGATTTCGACCTCCGAGATTCGCATCTCGGTTGTTGTTGCTGAAGACCAAGTTGACGCTGCCGTGAACGCAGCTCACGATGCTTTCGAACTCGGTTCCGACGAGGTCGAAGCTGTTGTTTACGGAGGTACGGGACGATGACGACTGTTGCTGTCGTAGGCGCGACCGGCCAAGTCGGTGGCGTCATGCGCGAACTTCTCGAAGAACGCAATTTCCCTGCCGATACTGTGCGCTTTTTCGCGTCGAGCCGTTCGGCGGGACGCAAACTGCCGTTCCGTGGCGGCGAAGTCACTGTTGAAGACGTTGAGACTGCCGATCTGTCCGGTATCGATATTGCTTTGTTTAGTGCCGGCGCAACGACGAGCCGAGCACATGCTGCTCGTTTCGCTGCCGCGGGCGCAACTGTTGTCGATAACTCGTCGGCGTTTCGTAAAGATCCAGAGATTCCGCTCGTTGTTTCCGAAGTGAACCCTGATGATGTGCGCGATCTGAAGCACGGAATCATTGCGAACCCGAACTGCACCACGATGGCTGCGATGCCGGTGCTCAAGCCCCTTCATGACGAGGCTGGGTTGGTGCGTCTTGTCGTGAGCACCTATCAGGCTGTTTCTGGTTCTGGTGTTGCTGGCGTGCAGGAACTCTTGGTGCAGGCCAACGCAGTGATCGGTGAGGCCGACAAGCTCGCCCTTGATGGTTCGGCTGTCGATTTCCCTGAACCAAATGTGTATGTTGCGCCGATCGCGTTTAACGTATTGCCGATGGCTGGGTCTGTCGTTGATGACGGCAGCAACGAAACCGATGAAGAGCAGAAGTTGCGTAACGAGAGCCGCAAGATTCTGGGGCTACCTGATTTGCGTGTCGCCGGTACGTGTGTCCGTGTGCCAGTGTTCTCGGGTCACTCGCTGTCGATTCATGCCGAGTTTGCTCGCGATATTACGCCCGAACGTGCGCGTGAGTTGTTGGCTGATGCGCCTGGAGTGGAGTTGCTTGAAGTTCCTACCCCGGTGAAGGCGGCTGGCGCTGATCCGAGTTATGTCGGTCGTATTCGCCAAGACCAGTCGGTGGAAGGTAACCGCGGTTTGGTGCTGTTCGTCTCGAACGACAACTTGCGTAAGGGTGCGGCGCTCAACACGATCCAGATCGCCGAACTCCTCGTCTAAACCCCACCAGTCACCCAATTCCCGCGAGAGCATGGGAATTGGGACTTGAGCGTACCTAATAGGTACGCGTGAACCCAATAACCGCCGGTCTCGTGGGAATTGTGGGGTTGGGTTAGGGGCGGAAGGGGATGAAGTCGTCGAGCACGTCCGGATTTTGCAGAGCACCCTTCGTCGCGGCTTCCTCAACCGCAACACCACGCAGGATCTTCTTCACCGGAACTTCGAGTTTCTTGCCTGACAGTGTTCGTGGCATCGCCCGCACTTGATGAATCTCGTCGGGAATGTGTCGCGGAGATAAGTGCGTTCGCAGCGCCGTCTTGATGGCCCACACGAGGTCTTCGTCCAACACCAACCCCTCGGCGAGCGCCACGAACAACACCAGTTGACCGGCACCGCCTTCGTTGTCTTCAAGATGCACGACGAGGCTGTCCATCACCTCTGGCAGCGCCTCAACCACGGCATAAAACTCTGACGTGCCGAGCCGCACTCCACCACGGTTGAGCGTCGCGTCGCTGCGGCCGGTAATCGTGCAGGAGCCGTAGTCCGAGATCTCGATCCAGTCACCATGACGCCACATCCCGGGGATGTCTTCAAAATAGGCCGCCCGATATTTCGAACCGTCGGTGTCGCCCCAAAATCCGACCGGCATTGATGGCATTGGCGCACGGATCACGAGCTCACCAAGCTGTCCTCGCACGGGTTCAGCATCTGGACCGACTGAGTCGACGAACGCACCCAGCGCACGACATGAAATCTCGCCCGCATACACCGGGACCGTCGGGGCACTGCCCACGAACGCGGAACACACGTCTGTTCCGCCCGACACGGAACTGAGTTGCACGCGCGGGTCGAACTCTTCGTAAACCCAACGGAATCCTTCAGCCGGGAGTGGCGCACCCGTAGAGCCGAGCAGTCGCAAGGCCGAAAGGTCTCCTGCTTGGGCAGGGTGGGCGTTCGATTTGCGACACTGCAACAAGAACGGTGCGCTCGTGCCGAACGCCGTCACGGAAAGCTCACCGGACATCTGCCACAAAGCCCCCAAGTTCGGGTAGGCCGGATCACCGTCGTACAACACGACTGTCGATCCAACGAGCAACCCCGAAATCAGCAGATTCCACATCATCCAGCCGGTAGTGGAGAACCAGAAAAACACATCATCTGGCCCAAGGTCCATCTGTAAGGCCAGTGACTTCACGTGCTCGAGAGTGATGCCGCCGTGGCCGTGAACAATCGGCTTGGGCAGTCCTGTCGTGCCCGACGAGAACAAAACATAAAGCGGCGCATCGAACGGCAATGGCTCGAACTCCATCGGCGCATCGGCGGCCAAAAACTCTTCCCAGGTCGTGGCACCGTCGGTTGCTGGAGCCTCCGGATCGAGGTAGGGCAGCCACACGGTTGCGGTCAGGCTCGGCAAAGCAGCGCGGATCTGCGAGACCTGGTCACGCCGGTCAATGTCTTTGGCACCGAAGCGATAGCCGTCTACCGCAAGGAGGACAGTCGGTTCGATTTGCTGCCAGCGGTCGATCACACTTTGTGTACCGAACTCGGGTGCGCACGAGGAAAACACCGCACCCAGGCTCGCACTGGCCAAAAGCAGCACGAGCGTCTCGGGAATGTTGGGGCCGTAGGCGACGACGCGGTCGCCACGCCCAACACCGAGATTTGTGAGCCCTGCCCGGGCTCGGCGAACCTGTTCTCGAAGTTGTCCCACCGTCAAAGTCACTTCTGCACGAGTGTTTGAGCGGGCCGTAATGACGATCTCGTCGTCGCGTCGGCCCGGTATCCGCAGCATGGCCTCGGCATAGTTGATCGTGGCGTTCGGGAACCATGTGGCTCCTGGCATCGAATCATTCGCGAGGGCCGGTTGCAGGTCGCCTCCGTGCGGCACCTCAAAATGCTCTACGACAGATGTCCAAAATT
>SSHC01000015.1 GCA_008017265.1 Aeromicrobium sp. | reverse complement strand
TCATCGGTCTCGTTATTCCAAAGTCGTGGACGGAGTTCTTCTACATATCCGATCACATGTACCACATCACGGCTTTGTCGCTGGGTACGGCAGCCGGCATTTTGACCGTCGCCGGGCTCGCAATTTTGATTTACCGTCGCCGCACCAACGGTCCGGTATTCATGGCAACCACGCGCAACGACAAGTTGATGTACGTCGTTCTTGGTCTCACCCTCTGCTTCGGCTTGTGGATCACGGTTGCTTCGTTCATGGCGGGCGACCAAGCTCACGAATTTGACTACCGTGAGTCGGTTTCGCCATGGTTCCGTTCGGTCTTCCTGCTACAACCCGAAGTAGAACTGATGGCGGGAACGCCGCTCCCGTTCAGGGCTCACGTCTTGATGGCGATGTTCCTATTCGCGCTATGGCCATTCACCCGACTGGTTCACGCATTCACCGCACCACTGCACTACCTGTTCCGCCCGTACATCGTGTACCGCACGCGAGATTCCTCGCCTGCAGGCGCGCGTACACCCAAGCGTGGTTGGGAGCCAATCGGCACCGGCACCACGTTGGTAGAGAAAAAGAAAAAGCGCTAACCCCATAACCCATCCCTTCTTGGAGAGGATTAATCGTGACAACTACAACGTCCAAACCACTCCCCGAAGAAACCGACAAGCTTCCCAAAGGCGCTACTAGCGTCATTGTGATGTCGACGCTTGCGTTCACATTGATGTTCGCTGCGTGGATGATGTTCGGTATTCTCGGCATCCCCATCCGCAAAGAACTCGGACTGACCGATGTTCAACTTGCCTGGATTTCGGCAGCAGCGATTCTCAACGGTTCACTCTGGCGACTCCCCGCGGGAATCATGGCTGACCGATTCGGCGGACGCATCATCATTTTCGTACTTCTGATCCTGACGGCGGTGTTCTCCTACCTCGTCTCGCTAGCAGATTCCTACGGGATGATCCTGCTCCTGGCATTCATGGTTGGTTTTGCAGGCAACTCGTTCTCGGCGGGTGTCGCGTGGAACTCGGCTTGGGTGCCGAAATCGCGCCAAGGTCTGGCACTCGGGATCTTTGGTGCCGGTAACGTGGGCGCCTCAGTAACGAAATTCATCGGCCCGGTACTCATCACGGCGACCGCAGGAGCAACCTACTTCGGCTTCATTCAAGGCGGCTGGCGCCTTATTCCCGTGATCTACTCGGCGCTGTTGATTGTTACGGCAATCGCATTGCTCATGTTCACTCCGAAACAAGACCGCAAACCAGGTGCAGGGCGTTCGCTTCGCGACGAAATCAAGCCACTGAGCCAGGTTCGCGTGTGGCGCTTCAGCCTTTACTATGTCTCAGTGTTCGGCGCCTACGTGGCATTGGCCGCATGGTTGCCGAAGTACTACGTCGACAACTTCGGAGTCACGCTCAGCACCGCGGCGCTGCTCACCGCAAGCTACATCTTCCCGGCGAGTTTGTTGCGCCCATTGGGCGGCTGGTTCTCAGACAAGATTGGCGCCCGCCGTGTCATGTACTGGACGTTCGCGGTCATGATCGCAACAACCTTCTTGCTGATGATGCCGAACGGCCACATCGTGGTTCAGGTGTCGGAGAAGGTTTCGGCAAGCGGCGTCAAGGAAGTCATGCCTTACGAACTCGGTCTTGTGCCATTTGCGATCCTCGTCTTTATCTTGGGCTGTGCAATGGGAATCGGCAAAGCTGCCGTGTACAAGCACATTCCTGAATACTTCCCCGGCCAGGTTGGCTCGGTCGGTGGACTCGTGGGCATGTTCGGTGGCTTAGGAGGATTCGTTCTTCCACCACTCTTTGCCTACACCACCGCTTGGACGGGACTACCGTCCGCGACCTTCTTCGTTCTCTTCGTGTTGAGCGTTGTGTGCGCTATCTGGATGCACCTCACCGTTGTCAGCATGTTGCACGCGAAGTCGCCCGAACTATCCGACCACTTTGAAACTCCACCTACTGAGGAGAAAACAGCATCATGAGTACAAATCCAACCGCCCGAAAGGGCTCTGAGTGGCTCACTTCGTGGGACCCAGAAGACGAAGCCAACTGGGATTCCAAGCTTGCTTGGAAAACCCTCAGCATCACGACATTCTCGCTGACGCTTGCGTTTAGCACCTGGTTCATTGCTAGTGCGATTGCGCCAAAACTCGGCAATATCGGCTTCACGTTAACCAAAGACCAGTTGTATTGGCTCGTCGCAATGCCTGGCTTGTCGGCCGGCCTGCTGCGCATCCTGTGGATGATCCTGCCCCCGATTCTGGGCACACGAAAGCTCGTCGCTTTCACGACGACCCTCCTCGTTTTGCCACTGATTGGCTGGGGACTTGCCGTGCAAGATCCGTCCACCCCGTATTGGTGGCTGCTCACGCTGTCGTTTATGTCGGGCATCGGTGGCGGTGCATTCTCGGGCTTCATGCCAAGTACCTCATACTTCTTCCCACGTAGCAAGCAGGGAACGGCACTCGGTATTCAAGCCGGCATCGGTAACTTCGGTGTCTCGCTCGTCCAGTTCGTGACCCCGTGGATCATCGGCTTCTCGATGGTTGCCTTCCTCGGTGCCTCGCAAACCGAGAAGTTCCCCGGTCGCGAACCGGCTGAGGTCTGGTACCAGAACGCCGCTTACATCTACATCCCGTTTGTCATCATCGCTGCGATTCTTGCGTGGTCGATGCTCAAGAGCGTTCCCGTTGTGGCAAACGTCAAGCAACAGTTCGACATTTTCAAGAACCAAGACACTTGGTACATGACCATCTTGTACATCATGACCTTCGGTACGTTCGCTGGTCTTTCTGGTCAGTTCGGCTTGATGATCAAGAACTTTTACGGTGGCGGAAACGCCGAAATCGCCACGATCATGGCAGATGGCACAACACAGTTGTTGCTGACCGATTACACCATTCCCGACCCGGTGAAGTACGCCTTCCTCGGCCCGCTGATTGGTGCCGGCGCGCGCGTGCTGTTCAGCCCGCTGACCGACAAGTTCGGTGGCGCAAAGTGGACTCTCGTCTCCGGCATCGGCATCCTGATTTCAGTGGCCTTCACGAGCATGCACATCACTCCCGATGTGTCGCAAGGCGCCGAGGCAGTCGCGGCGGACTTCAAGATGTTCCTATACGGCATGTTGGCCATCTTCTTGTTCACAGGAATTGGTAACGCCTCGACGTTCAAGCAAATGCCGATGATCTTCGAGCGTCGTCAAGCCGGTGGCGTTATCGGATGGACCGCTGCCATCGCAGCGTTCGGTCCGTTCGCTTTCGGTGTTGGGCTCACGATCATGAAGCCAGAATGGTTCTTCTACATCGGAATCGCCTTCTGCGCCGTCTCGATCGTGATCACCTGGCTGCGTTATGCACGTCCAGGAGCACCAAAGCCATCCTGATGTGAGTAGTCTGATTGCAGTCACAACCTAGGAGGATTCCTCATGGAAACGGCGCGTTCCCTGACTGCAATCGGATCTCAACTTCTCGACAAGGCACGTTCGGTTTCGGCCGGCCGCAGTTCGGACACAGTCTTCGGGGGAGCGGAACACTCACTCCGACAGACGATGATCGCGCTGACGGCCGGTTCGAAACTCGCCGACCATGAAAGCCCCGGGGACGCAACCTTGCACGTTTTGGTTGGAAGTGTCGTTCTCACAGGCGGGCCCAGGGGCGATGTCGCTGGAAGCGCAGGCGATTTATTGGTAATCCCAAACGCTAGGCATGGTCTCGTTGCCGAGTCAGACGCAGTCGTCTTACTCACTGTGGCAAAGACACCGCATCTAGAAAACTAGCCACGTTCAAGGCGGCCACCGGACACGTTCTTTTGAGAACTGGCGGTGGTCGCCTTGTCGTTTTTTCGTGCGCATAAACTGGCACTTGGCTTATGCGAGTGCTAACTGCTGAAGGGAGGGCCACGATGTCTGCTGACGTTCGTCGCCTCGACGTCCTTCGCGCAATCGTCCAAGACTACGTCGCCACTCAAGAACCAGTTGGCTCGCATGCGCTTCTCGAACGGCACCAATTAGGCGTGTCATCGGCCACGATCCGTAACGATATGGCTGTCCTCGAAGAAGAGGGGTACATTTCTCAGCCCTACACGAGCGCAGGGCGTATCCCTACCGACAAGGGCTACCGAACATTCGTTGATCGCTTGGCCGAGGTCAAAGCTTTGTCTGGGGCGGAACGCCGGGCCATCGAAACGTTCTTGACGGGCGCGGTTGATTTAGACGACTTGGTTTCTCGGACGGTTCGCCTGCTTGCGCAAGTGACAAACCAAGTGGCGATCGTTCAATATCCGATTTTGCAGCGATCAACTGTTCGGCATATTGAACTCGTCGAACTGGGGGCATCGCGGCTTCTCGTAGTCTTGATTACGAGCAACGGTCGCGTGGAACAACGCGTGATAGAAACGCCAAATATCCCCGACGCGGATGCGCTCAACGTGCTCAAACACAAGTTGATTGGGGCTTGCCTCGGGGAACGTCTGCCACAAGCAGTCGACAAGGCCAGTTCGATCGCTGAAGAGTGCGAGCCGCAACACCTACAATTCATCAACGACGTTGTGGCGGTGCTCCGTGAGACGGTTGAAACCGATCGGGCAGACGAGCGGATCGCGGTCGCAGGCACCGGCAATCTGGCTCGCCTTGGTGGGGATTTCGACTCGACAATCCGGCCGGTTCTCGAGGCAATTGAGGAGCAAGTCGTCCTACTCAAGCTGCTTGGCGAGGTAGGCGAAGGCCAACAGACGAATGTTTTTATCGGCACTGAGACGGGCCATGCGGGCCTCGCTAGCACTGCGATCGTCACCCGCAGCTACGGTCCAGAATCCGAAGCGTTGGCGACCTTAGGCACGGTCGGGCCGACACGAATGGATTACCCAGCAACAATGGCCACGGTAGGAGCCGTGGCTAGATATGTCGGCCGCATTTTGGCGGAAGACTGAGGAAGGCACATGGCACAGGACTATTACGAGCTGCTCGGAGTGAGCCGGCAAGCGACTCCCGAAGAACTCAAAAAGGCATATCGCAAACTTGCTCGGCAGTTGCACCCCGACGTCAACGATGCACCCGATGCTGAAGATCGTTTCAAAGAAGTGACAACGGCCTATGAAGTGTTGACTGATCCGCAGAAGCGATCCGTGTATGACCGCGGCGGCGACCCACTGTCAGCAAGCGGTGGCATGGGCGGCGGCTTCGGCCAAGGCTTCAGTTTCGACGACATCATGGACGCATTCTTTGGTGCCGGTGCCCAGCGCGGACCAAAATCGAGGACCCAGCGCGGGCAGGACGCCCTCCTGCGGCTCAACGTTTCGCTCGCTGAGGCTGCGTTTGGTGTCGTCCGTGAGTTCAAAGTCGACACGGCAGTCGTGTGTGAACTCTGTCAGGGTTCAGGGTCACGAGATTCCAGCGCACCCGTCATGTGTTCGACCTGCAACGGCCACGGCGACGTTCAGCACGTACAGCGTTCGCTGCTCGGCGACATCCGCACGAGCCGGCCGTGCCCCACATGCCAGGGATACGGAAGCGTTATTGCCGATCCGTGTGCCGAGTGTCGTGGGGATGGGCGTGTGCGCACGCGGCGGACGTTGTCGGCTACCGTGCCGGCCGGCGTGGCCGATGGTAACCGGATCCAGATTGCCGGTGAAGGTGAAGTTGGCCCCGGCGGTGGACCAGCTGGCGATCTCTACCTCGAAATCCGAGTTGCTAAGCACCCCGTTTACACACGGCGCGGCGACTCCTTGCATTGCCAAGTCACGATTCCGATGACGGCGGCTGCCTTGGGCACGCGAATCGACGTACCGACGCTCGAATCTGAACGCGACGATCTCGACTTCGAAGCAGACAAACTCGTGAGTGTCGATATTCCGGCAGGCACCCAATACGGAGAGCAAGTGATTGCGCGGGGTAAAGGCGTACCTCGACTCAATGGTTCCGGTCGCGGAGACTTGACTATCCAAATCATCGTCAAAACTCCCACGGATCTCGATTCAGATCAGCGAGAACTGCTTGAGAACTTGGCCAGGGCGAGGAATGAAGAGCATGTGGAACCGCTCGTTGCCGATCACTCCAAGGGCGTCTTCGGGCGAATCCGCAATGCGTTCAAATAGCTCTCCGCTGGGGCGCTTGAGTTTGTAAGGTTGCCGTATGAGTGACTGCATTTTCTGCAAGATCGTGGCGGGCGAGATTCCCTCCGAAATTGTCGCTGAATCAGCGCATTCCATTGCGTTCAACGACATCAGTCCGAAAGCGCCGCTGCACGTCCTTGTCGTATCCAAAGCGCACCACGTGAACATCGGTGCTATCGCAACAGCAGACCCGGTCGCGGCCGCAGACCTGGCTGCGTTGTCGCGCAAAGTCGCTGACGAAGCAGGCGTGAGTGACTACCGATTGATTTTTAATTCGGGAGCCGACGCCGGACAAACCGTCTTTCATGTTCACGGCCACGTGCTCGCCGGTGGGCCGATTGCATTGGGATTCGAGTGACAGTGGCGCTGCTCGGTAGACTTGCCCGTATATGACACAAGAAGAAGTCACGGCCCCACCGCAGCGAAACCAGTTCAAGATACCGAATTCGCTGGATTTGGTGAGCCTGTTCGGCCCCAGCGATGAATTCCTACGGGCAATCGAATCCGCGTTCGATGCGCAGATTCACGTTCGTGGGAACGAAGTGACCGTAACGGGTGCGCCTGCCGAAGCAAATCTTGTCGAGCAACTCATTGATGAACTTGTCACGATTCTGCGAACAGGGCAATCACTATCAACTGAGACCGTTGAACGGTCGATCCAGATGTTGAAGTCGGCAAGTCAGGTGCGTCCAGCTGATGTCTTGAGTCTCAACATCTTGTCGAGTCGAGGCAAGACGATCCGGCCCAAGACGATAAATCAGAAAAAGTACGTTGACGCCATCGATAAACACACCATCGTGTTCGGCATTGGGCCCGCAGGCACGGGCAAGACGTATTTGGCGATGGCCAAGGCAGTGCAAGCTTTACAGGCGCGTGAAATCAGTCGCATTATCTTGACGCGTCCGGCAGTAGAAGCGGGGGAGCGTTTGGGCTACCTCCCCGGCACCTTGAGCGAAAAAATCGATCCGTACTTGCGTCCCTTGTACGACGCCCTGCACGACATGCTTGATCCAGATTCGATCCCCAAACTTCTCACCTCGGGTGTCATCGAAGTGGCTCCGCTCGCGTATATGCGTGGCCGTACCTTGAACGATGCGTTCATCATCTTGGACGAAGCGCAAAACACTACGGCCGAGCAAATGAAAATGTTTCTCACTCGGTTGGGTTTCGGTTCGAAAATGGTGGTGACTGGAGACGTCACTCAAGTCGATTTGCCTGGCGGGGCAGTCTCTGGCTTGCGTGTCGTCGAATCAATCCTGGGCGATGTTAAAGACATTGAATTTGTGCGTCTGAACAGCGCCGATGTCGTCCGACACCGACTCGTGGGGCATATCGTTGCCGCATACGACCACTACGAGGCCGAAAAGCGAACGAAAGACACGAGGGATCATGAGCGTAGACGTTCTTAATGAGTCTGACGTTGACGTCGACATTGTCGAACTCACGGCGCTCTGCCGTTTCGTCATGAAACGCATGCGCTTGCATCCTGAAACCGAAATGTCATTGCGACTCGTCGACATTCCTACGATCACAGAACTCAATGAGAAGTGGATGGGCAAAGAAGGCCCAACAGACGTTTTGTCTTTCCCGATGGACGAACTTCTCCCCGGCAAAGACGGCGAAGATCTTCCCGAAGGCTACCTCGGTGACATTGCGTTGAGCCCCGAAATCGCTGACCAACAAGCACCGGGTTTGGGCCGCACTCGCGATGATGAAATCAGGCTGCTCACGGTTCACGGAATTCTGCATTTGCTTGGCTACGATCACGCCGAACCTGAGGAACACGAAGTGATGTTTGGCATTCAAGGTCGGCTGTTGGTCGACTGGGAAGAAGAAAAGAAGGACGCCACATGAAGGAGTCGCGAAGATCGAGCGGTGAGAGCCGGTGATGTGGCAAGGCGTGGCCATCGCCGTCGTGCTGATTGCCTTGGCCGGATTGCTGGTTGCGATTGACGCTGCAATTTCTGCGTTCTCGAAAGCACGCGCTGAAGAGCTTGCCGAGGAAGGCTCCCCTGGGGCCGAACGTCTTGCGCGAATCCTTGACGACCCCGCCCCGTACCTCAACACGATTCTGCTCCTTCGTGTCTTGAGTGAAACGTCGGCAATCGTGATCGTCGCCGCCATGGTGGCTGACGAAGTTACCGCGTTCTGGACGAACGTCCTGATCGCCGGATCGATCATGACGGTCGTGAGTTTCGTGGTGGTTGGTGTTGGCCCGAGAACTCTGGGACGTCAACAAGCAGAAGGAATCGCCGTTGTCATGGCGAGTCCGGTCATGTGGCTCACTACGTTGCTCGGGCCCTTCCCTAAGATCTTGATCGCACTCGGTAACGCGCTCACGCCAGGCAAGGGCTTCAAGGAAGGGCCTTTCGCTTCGGAAGTCGAAGTACGCGAACTCGTCGATTTGGCTGCCGCGAGCGCCGTGATTGAGTCTGAAGAGTCGAAAATGATCCAATCGGTTTTCGACCTCGACGACACGATTGCTCGCGAAGTGATGGTTCCGCGCACGGACCTCGTCTTCATCGAATCGACCAAGACTTTGCGGCAAACGATGTCGCTTGCCTTGCGCAGCGGGTACTCGCGCATCCCTGTTGTTGGGGAAAATCTCGATGACATTCTCGGCATGGCGTACCTGAAAGACGTAACGAAGCGCGTCTTCGACAACCATGCTGCCGAAAGTAGTGAAAAAGTCGAATCGATTTGCCGCCCTTGCATGTTCATTCCTGACTCCAAACACGTGAACGAGTTGTTGCGTGAAATGCAGTCTGAACGAACCCACGTCGCCATCGTGATTGACGAGTTTGGTGGTACTGCCGGCATGATCACGATCGAAGACATCCTCGAGGAAATCGTTGGCGAAATCACTGACGAGTTCGATGCCGAACCTGATGAAGTCGAGTTTCTCGCCAATGGCGCCTGGCGCGTAAGTTCGCGGTACAGTCTCGGCGACATCGAAGAGTTGTGCGGCGTGCCGATTGATGAAGAAGACGTTGATTCGGTTGGCGGTTTGATGGCGAAACTGCTGGGTTATGTGCCGATCCCGGGGGCGTCGGTCGAGCACGAGGGATTGATCTTCGAAGCGCAAGCTCCGTCCGGCCGCCGCAACCAGATTGGCCGCGTACTCATTACGCCTCGCGTCCAGAGCGACGATGCTTCAGACTCATGATCACAATCGCAGTTAGGCTCAGCACATGGAATTAGAGGCAGAAGACGCCAAACTCGTGACGCTAGCCAAGGCGTCTCGGGCGCGCATCGGCTCGGTCGCAGGTGCGGCGGTCCGCGATCAAGATGGGCGCACCTACACGGCCGCTGCAGTTGATCGTGGTTCGTTGAACATTCCGGCGCTTGACTTGGCGGTCGCGATGGCGGTGTCGTCAGGTGCAACCTTGCTTGAGGCAGCTGCTGTCACATGTGAGGTCGACTACGCGCTCGACCTGCAGGCCGTTCGAGACGTTTCTGGCACGGGCGTACCGGTCTACCTCGCTTCGCCTGCAGGTATCGTGCGAGAGGTCGTTTCATCGTGACTGAATTTCGCTCAGGCTTCGCAAGCTTTGTGGGCCGACCCAATGCTGGGAAGTCCACCCTCACGAACGCTCTCGTCGGGGAAAAGATCGCGATCACATCTTCTCGTCCGCAAACCACGCGCCACGCGATCAGGGGACTTGTGCATCGTCCTGACGCGCAGTTAATCGTCGTGGATACGCCAGGGGTGCACCGCCCGCGAACTCTGCTAGGCGAGCGCCTCAACAATCTCGTCAGGTCGACTTGGGCTGAAGTGGACACCATCGGCATGTGTTTCCCCGCCGATCAGCAAATCGGGCCGGGCGACAAGTTCCTCATAGGCGAAATGGCTGCACTTAAGGGCAAACCGATCATCGCGATCGCGACGAAGATCGATAAAGTCTCGCCTGAAAAACTCGCGAAACATCTCGTGTCGATTTCCGAAGCAGGCAAGGCCGTAGGCGTTGATTGGCTTGAGATCGTCCCGGTTTCTGCAGTGTCTGGAGAACAGGTTGAGTTGCTGCGTGACCTGCTGATTGGCACACTGCCGCCGGGGCCGCCGCTATATCCTGAAGGAAAGCTCACAGACGAACCCGAAGAGACACTCGTCGCTGAGATCATTCGCGAGGCAGCGCTCGAAGGCGTCCGAGACGAACTTCCACATTCGCTGGCTGTCAAAGTTGAAGAAATGGTTCCGCGCGAGGGTCGCGATGCCAACCACCCACTGCTTGATGTTCGCGTGAACTTGTATGTGGAGCGCGACAGTCAAAAGGGCATCATCATCGGCAAGAAGGGATCTCGCCTCAAGCAGATCGGGATCACATCGCGTTCGCAAATTGAGAAGCTTCTCGGCACCCCCGTGCACTTGGATCTGCACGTGAAACTTGCTAAGGACTGGCAGCGTAACCCGAAAGAACTGCGAAAGCTGGGCTTTTGACGATAGGTTCCGAGGCGTTGACGTACTAGCTGATGAGTGCGGCGAGCGTACTGCCCAGTTCTACGGCTGCTGCCTCGTGCTCAGGGGTGAACTCACCAATGAACACGAGTGGATCACACGCGAGACGCCAACCGAGCCCCGTCGTGATTGCCTCCATGGCGCGTTCTGCACCCGTCGTGTCGTAGCCGCCGTGGATCCAATACGAAAAGGGCCGTTTGTGGGTGGCTTCGCGAACGTCGTTGTAGGTCGTATCAAAGAAATGTTTGAGTGCACCGCTGATATAGCCGAAATGTGCGGCTGTGCCAAGCAGATAGGCATCCGCATACAACACGTCGTTCACGGTTGCCTCGAGTGCAGACACGACACGCACATCGACGCCCTCGATGGCATCGTCGGTTGCACCTGAGACCACCGCGGCTGCGATCGCCGCGAGTTTGGGTGTGGGTGACTGGTGCACGATCAGCAAGGTAGCCATGTGCCTAACCTAACGCTGCAGGACGTTGGGGGCACGGCAGTTCAGTGCTATGCTTTTAACATCATGCGGAACAAAGGACTTCTCCTTGGTCGCCGCGTCGAGGTTCGCTAGGTCGGACCCCCTCGACGCGGTGTTTGTCGTGGCCGGCCGTTTCCCACACTCTCTCTTGAGGAACGAACCGTGAAAAACAACAAGATTTCTCCGCAACAGCCTTCTGCAATGCCGTTCAACCGGTATGCCCCGTTTACCCCCATCGACTTGCCAGACCGTACCTGGCCGAGCAAGACCATCACCGAAGCACCGCGCTGGTTGTCCACCGATTTGCGGGACGGTAACCAAGCTCTGATCGATCCCATGACACCAGCGCGAAAGCGTCGTATGTTCGAGTTGCTGGTTCGGATGGGTTACAAGGAAATTGAGATTGGTTTCCCGTCAGCTAGTGAAACGGATTTTGATTTCGTTCGGTCGCTGATCGAGAACGACGAAATCCCTGAGGACGTCACTGTCTCGGTATTGACTCAAGCGCGTGAGGATCTGATTGAGCGAACTGTCGAGTCGCTGGTCGGTGCTCCTCGCGCCAACATCCACATGTACAACGCGGTGGCCCCACTGTTCCGTCGAGTCGTGTTCAACGTTGATCGCAACGAATGCATCGCGATTGCGACTCGTGGCACTGAGTTGGTCATGAAGTACGCCGAACAAATGCTGGGTGATACGGCATTCGGTTACCAATACAGTCCTGAGATTTTCACGAGCGCCGAGTTGGACTTCAGTTTGGAAGTGTGCGAAGCCGTGATGGACGTGTGGCAACCGGGCGAGGGCCGCGAGATCATTTTGAACTTGCCGGCCACGGTCGAAATGGCCACACCCAATACCTACGCCGATCAAATCGAATGGTTCGGACGCAACATCAGTCGTCGCGAAAACGTGGCGATTTCGCTGCACCCGCACAACGATCGCGGTACGGCTGTGGCAGCGACGGAGTTGGCGATGATGGCCGGCGCAGACCGCGTTGAAGGCTGTTTGTTCGGTCATGGTGAACGCACGGGCAACGTCGACCTAGTCACGTTGGGCATGAACCTGTTCAGCCAAGGAATTGATCCACAGATCGACTTCTCGAACATCGATGAAGTCCGTCGCACGGTGGAATACTGCACAAACTTGCCGGTGCATCCACGGCATCCCTACGCGGGCGATTTGGTCTACACGGCGTTCTCTGGTTCTCATCAAGACGCCATCAAAAAGGGTTTGGAGGACTTGGATCGTCAAGCCGCTGAGCAGGGCGTGACTGTCTCCGATTTGCCGTGGGAAGCGCCCTACTTGCCGATTGATCCGCACGATGTGGGACGTACCTACGAAGCTGTCATTCGGGTGAACAGCCAAAGTGGAAAGGGTGGCGTCGCCTACATTCTGAAGAGCGAACACCAACTGGACTTGCCCCGGCGTCTGCAAATCGAATTCAGTCGAGTCATTCAATCCATGACCGAAGGCGAAGCAGGCGAGATCGATCCAGAATCGATCTGGTCTGCATTCAGCGCGGCCTATCTGGAGCCGAACGATCCCTATGAATTGAAGAGTTTCACCTCGGTGACGAGTTCGGACGGTCGTGATGAGCAAGTCGTCAACTTGGTAGTTCGAGGCAGCGAGCGGTCGTTCCGCGGTGAAGGCAATGGTCCTGTCGATGCGTTCGTTGACGGCATGCGTCAAGCGGGGGCGGACATTCGCGTACTGGATTACACCGAGCATGCGCTGTCTGCGGGCGGCGATGCGAAGGCTGCCGCCTATGTCGAGTGCGACATAGCCGGTGAAGTTGTGTGGGGCGTAGGTATTCACGAAAACATCGTGATGGCTTCGCTTCGTGCAGTCGTGTGCGCAGCAAACCGGGCCGAAGCGGTCACCATTCCGAAGGCTTGAAATAGCGGGCCAAACCGGCCCGTGAAATGTGCGTTTGCGAGCACACGCAAGGTTGAGGGGCGCTGAATATTCAGCGCCCCTCAACCTTTATTCCGAGTGTGAAATGTGTACTAGCGACCTTTCACCTTGCCCGAAATATTGCTCATAGGGCTGAGCCCGGCTGCGTTCGAGGACTTGACTACGAAGCGGTAGGTGCCCTTTTTCGGCAACTTCATTTCGTAGTATCTGCTCGATGCGGGCAACCATGGTGAGTTTCGAACTTGGACAACTTTCGAACCCTTGTAGCGGTAAGCAAACACGACATACCGGGTCACAGGAGCGCCATTGTCGAGTGCTGAGCCGCTCCACCAAACCTTCGCTGTGACCGATCCACCCTTCTTGCCGCTTGCGGCTTTCGTGATACGCGCAGCCGACGGCACGGTGCGTGGCGTGGTACTCGCGCTGGATGCAACCGATGCAGTCGCGCCACTGAGCGCTTGAACCTTGTAGGTGTATTCGGTGCCGTTGGTTAGCCCGGTGACCGTGTGGGACATAGTCGCGAGCGGAAGGGTGGCGACGACGTTGTTGCTGTTGTCCAACACCCGCCATCCCGTCACATCTTGGATACGGCCCGTTGTCGGGTATTGCCATGAGAGTTTCATCGACTGATTGAGCGGTGCCGCGACGACCTGGCTGGGGGCACCTGCGGTGACACCAGAACCCGAATCGCATGGTGACGTGAGTCGCCATTGACCGACGCTGCCGTATGCAGTGTAGCCATTGGGGGCAGAACTGGCGCCGTAGATTCGCAGATAGTACGGGGTCCCGGCCGGAACTGTGAAGATGGCGTTGGTGTTTCCCGGCTTGCGGTCGAAACTCGGGAAGCCGATACCGCTCAACCCTGTTGAGACGGATGAGGTATCGACGCCGCTCACTGTCGAGACTACGTTGCCTGAAGGATCCAGCAATTGCGCTCGCAAGCCGAGGTTGGCCATTGTTGCCGTTTCGACAGTCACGTTCGTTGCGCTTGAACATTGTCCGAGCAAGACGGTGTCGCCATCGTTCCAAGCAGTCACAACTCCCTCTCGCACCTTTTTCGCGTTCGCGATGTCGGCGCCCGCTTCGTCCGTGCGGTAACCGAAGCCATTTTTCAAGATCGTCGCGATCTGGTCTTGCTTTTGTAGCGCGTTGGGGAAACTTCCGTTTGACCACTGGGAGAGCGGGCGGTGCGTGCCTTGGTTGGACGAACCCATAATCGGGGACCAGTTGTTGTGGCCGGCGTAATAACCATGGGGGTTGGATTTCTCTGTTGAATGTAAGAGGCCGAGATTGTGGCCGGCCTCGTGAGAAACGGTGTCGGCAGTGTAGGCCGCGCTGCCTCCCGTCCATTCTGTGAATACCCACGCCGGCTGATAGTCGTAGCCGGCAGTCGTATCGACAAAGGAGCCCATTTTGGCGCCGGCGTAGTGCGTGAACGAGCCAATAATGGCGATACCTGCGCACGCTCCACTACAGAGATCTTCTGAAAGTCCTGCCTGGGACGACACCACGACGTGCGATCCGAAGACCTTGTCTGCGGCGTTCGCGCGCTCCATTGTCTGACGGAAGTTGCTCGGTGTTTTGGTCGTGACGTTGACATCAAACGGCGAAAAGTCTTCAGCGACTTGTGCCCAAATCCACTTGATCTCTCGCAGTTCGTTTGAACTGAAGCTGGCACCACCCTCGCGGTTGAAGCCGGATACGAGCGTTGGGGCATCGAAGTACTTAACCCATGCATTGCTCGTAGACCCGGCCCAGCCATCGAAATCCAGATAAATCGTTTTTGCTGCGCCCGGCTTACTGCTCAAATTGAACGCGTCACCATCTGGAACGTTCCAGTCCCAATTAACTGCTGAGCCAAGACTCTGAACTGGCGTAGCAGGCCGTTGTGCGACGAGTCGGCCATGTGGCAGCACGGCTAGGCCGTCGTCCTGACGAAGCATGGTGCTTAACTCGGCCGTCGAGAGGTCGTTGTCTTTGGCCACGTGTCGAAGATCTGAACCGAGGAGATCAATCGCTTCGGTGCCAGACACCGGTTCGGTGACGGCTTCGATTCCCGCTTCTGGAGGATCAACTAGGGCAGGCTCGGCATAGGAGGGATGGAACGCCGCGAGTGCGAGGAACGAACTCGTAGCGAGTACCCCGAGAGGTCGAAGAATATTCACAACTGCACTCCTGGCTGGCATGCGATGGGCTTAAGGCAGGGCGCACCGAGGCGATGATCTGCCGGATCGGGTTCAAGTCTGCCGTAAAAACCCCCAAGATGCGAGAGGCCAGTCGACCCGCGATTCATGAAGCGCAAGGCACAATGGGGGAATGAGTACCTATCGTGACGTTGGCGTCGTGCTGCGCACCCAAAAACTGGGCGAAGCCGACCGCATTGTCACGATCCTGACACGCGGTCGGGGCGTGATTCGAACGGTGGCCAAAGGTGTACGAAAAACGAGTTCGCGTTTAGGGGCCCGAGTTGAACCCTTCATGCATATCGAGTTCCAATGCGCGGTCGGGCGCACGCTCGACATCATTACTCAAGTTGAAACACTTAACGCGTTCACTCGCGATATGGCCGACGACTATGCCGCCTACACGGCAGGGACGGCCATGCTCGAAACCGCCGAACGGATTGTGGCCGACACCCAAGAGCCTTCTGTGCAGCAATACCAACTGCTCGTTGGTGCGCTCGCAGCCTTGGCTGAGCGTCGGCAATCCCCGGCGGTCCTCCTTGACTCGTTTCAATTGCGGTCGCTCGCGATTGCTGGCTACGCTCCGAACTTCACGCATTGCGCACAATGCGGTAACGACGAAAACTGCCGGTACTTCCACATTGCTTCGGGCGGGATCTTGTGTGACCAGTGCCGAGTCCCGGGTGCATCGGTGCCAGGAGATTCGACAATCGCGCTGCTCGGTGCGTTGCTCGCTGGCGACTGGGCCGCCGTGGAAGCAAGCGACGAACGCACGCGGAAGTCGGCAGGCGGTATTGTCGCTGCGTACTTGTCTTGGCACCTTGAGCGCAGTTTGCGTTCCTTAGCTCACGTGGACCGTTGATGACCGAAACTTTGCAGCCACCGGCGCTGCCTGCCGACCTGATCCCCGGACACGTGGCCATCATTATGGACGGGAACGGCCGCTGGGCGAAAGAGCGTGGACTTCCACGCGTTGAAGGCCACAAGATGGGGGAGGCCGCACTGTTCGATGTCGTCGAGGGGGCTTTGCAGATCGGGGTCAAGGCCGTGACCGCCTATGCCTTCTCAACCGAGAATTGGAAGCGCTCACCAGAAGAAGTGCGATTCCTGATGGGGTTCAATCGTGACGTGATTCGACATCGGCGCGATCAGATGAACGACCTCGGCGTCAGAATCCGTTGGTCGGGTCGCAAGCCGCGATTGTGGCGCAGCGTTATCCGCGAACTCGAAGCCGCTGAAGAGTTGACCAAACGCAATACGAAGTTCACCCTCACGATGTGCGTCAACTACGGCGGGCGTGCCGAGATTGCCGATGCTGCTGCCGCGCTCGCTCGCGACGCCGTTGCCGGCAAAGTAAAACCTGACAAAATCACCGAGGCGACCTTTGCGCGGTATCTCGACGAACCGGACATGCCCGACGTCGATTTACTGTGGCGAACATCAGGTGAACAGCGCACGAGCAATTTCTTGCCGTGGCAGGCGGCCTATGCAGAAATGGTTTTCAGTGACATCGCATGGCCAGATGTTGACCGCCGCGCCTTGTGGGCCGCCATCGAAGAGTACGCTCAGCGCCAGCGGCGATTCGGTTCAGCATGACGGTGCTGTAAGTCGAATGGGTTCTGCTGGGTAGGGTTGAACTCATGCGTATTGCACGTTTTGTGGCCGATGGTGACCCTCGTTTCGGAGTCCTCGGTGCCGATGGTGACACTCCGATCATTGCGCCCCTCAAGGGCGATCCTATGTACGCGGGTCTAGAACTAACTGGCGAAAAAATCATTCTCGACGATGTGCGACTTATTGCACCGGTCATTCCACGCAGCAAGGTCATCGGAATTGGCAAGAATTATTCGGACCACGCAGCGGAGATGGGTGGCGATGTGCCCAGTGAGCCGCTCGTTTTCCTCAAGCCCAATACGTCAGTTATTGGGCCAAACGAGCCGATCTTTTATCCAGCCCAATCGAGTAATGTGCATTTTGAAGGCGAATTGGCGGTCGTGATCGGTCGGATCTGCAAAGACGTCTCGGAAGCAGACGTGAGCAAGGTGATCTATGGGTACACGATCGCCAATGACGTCACAGCTCGTGATTTGCAGGCCGCAGACGGCCAGTGGGCTCGTGCCAAAGGATTCGACACGTTTTGTCCCCTTGGGCCGTGGATCGAAACGGACTTCGATCCGGCGTCTGTCCAGATTCGTACTGAACTGAACGGCGAGACGAAGCAAGACGGCATTACTTCAGACATGGTCTTTTCGGTTGCCGAAATCATTGCCTATGTCAGCAGTTTCATGACGCTACTGCCAGGCGACGTTATTTTGACTGGAACTCCTGCGGGCGTCGGCCCGATGATCGCCGGCGACCAGGTCGCGGTTTCGATCGATGGAATTGGCACTCTCACGAACACGGTGGTAACTCTCGATGACTGATTTGACTCGACTCGCTTCAGACAAGGTCGTAGCCCGGTTTTGCCCTTCTCCAACGGGCAATCCGCATGTCGGCATGGCTCGCACGGCCTTGTTCAGTTGGGCATTCGCGCGTCACCACGGTGGCGATTTCGTTTTCCGTATCGAAGACACTGATGCGAGTCGCGATAGTGAAGAGTCCTACGAACTGCTCGTTGATGTGATGCGTTGGTTGGGTCTCGATTGGGATCAGGGTGTTGAGGTGGGTGGTCCAGATGGGCCGTATCGCCAATCTGAGCGCATGGACATTTATGTCGAGGTGACTGAGCGACTGCTCGATGCGGGCTTGGCATACAAGGCGTACGACACGGCCGAAGAGCTTGAAGAGCGTCGCGAGTTGGCGCGCGCCGAAGGTCGGCCAAGCGGATACGACGGACTGCATCGCGATTTGACCCCCGAACAGCAGGCAGCGTTTGAGGCTGAAGGTCGCAAACCTGTAATTCGATTCAAGATGCCGGTCCGCGACTACGCCTTCAACGATCTGGTGCGCGGCGAGGTGAAGATCCCGGCATCTGACGTGCAAGATTTCGTGATCATGCGGGCGAACGGTCAGCCTCTCTACACATTGACCAACCCCACGGACGACGCGCTCATGGGTATCACGCATGTGCTTCGGGGTGAGGACTTGTTGAGTTCGACTCCACGCCAGATCGCGCTTTATGAGGCGTTCGCTCAGATCGGTGTCGGCTCGGGTCGCACGCCTGAGTTTGCTCATTTGCCGTATGTCACTGGTTCGGGAAACAAAAAACTGTCGAAGCGAGACCCCGAATCGAACTTGTTGGGCTATCGTGACCAAGGTTTTTTGCCCGAAGGTTTGCTCAATTATCTTGCTCTGCTCGGCTGGTCTATCGCGGCTGATCGCGATGTCTTCACCTTGGCCGAAATGGTACAGGCCTTCGATATCTCTGATGTGCAGCCGAACCCGGCGCGCTTCGATATTAAGAAGTGTGAAGCGATTAACGGAGACCACGTTCGGATGCTGAGTGCTGATGACTTCCTCGCGCGGATCATTCCGTTCTTTGAGTCTGCAGGCCTCGTGGGTTCACCCATCACAGACGGCGAGCGCGAGGTGCTGGCCGCTGCCAGCGGACTCGTTCAAGAGCGAATCGGACTGTTGACAGAAGCGGTTCCGATGCTGCGTTTCTTGTTCGCTCGAGATGATTTCACGATCGATGAAAAAGATGCGGCGAAGAACTTGACTGATGATGGCCTCGGAGTGGTGCGTGCTGCTCGTGAGGCTCTCGCGGGACTCTCCGAGTGGTCGACCGAATCAATTGAGGCGGCTTTGCGGACGGCACTCATTGAGGGGCTTGAACTCAAGCCACGGTTGGCGTTTGGGCCCGTTCGAGTTGCCGTCACGGGTAGCCGGATTTCGCCGCCGTTGTTTGAATCCTTGGAGTTGCTCGGCCCCGAGTTGACGTTGGCTCGTCTCGACTCGGTCCTTGCCTAAGCGCTAGCTTTACCCATTTTGGTAGCGCATCGGGCTGTCGGGTAGAGTGTTCCCTTGGTTCTGGACAGTTTCGTTTGAGGCTGCTTCGGTACCCACTGGGGTATGGTGTAATTGGCAACACAGCGGTTTCTGGTACCGCCATTCTAGGTTCGAGTCCTAGTACCCCAGCGAGCGTAATCGGGCTTTGCTCTGATAACGTCTCAACGCTGGCCCCGTAGTGTAGCGGCCTAGCACGCTGCCCTCTCAAGGCGGTAACGCGGGTTCGAATCCCGTCGGGGCTACCAGCGCAAAACCCTTCGCCTGAAGCGAGGGGTTTTCGTTTTTCTCAAACACGCGGTTTGGCCGCGGTGAAGTGGGAGTTTCTAAGCATGGAACCTGTATTCAGTGTCGATTTAGGATCGATAACGCTCTTAGGGCTGCTCTTTGGTGGTGTTGCATTGGGGTGCGGAATCGCTGTCGGGCTGCTTCGCGGGAGGAGCGTAAAAGGAGCCAAATTCGCGCTAATCCGATTTGCACTGTTTCTCGGGGGAATTCTTGCCGGAATACCGTTCTATCAGGGAATGGGCAGTCCGTTTGACGGTCACTGGTGGCGTTCATTGATTGCCGTGGCACCACTCATGGTCGGCATGACTCTGGGGGAATTGGTCTCCTCCGTTGAGCGCGACGGCCAATCGGGGGAGTAGGTCACTTTGAAGTCTGTGTGACATGCATTCTGTGATGTGAGCCACGCGCCAACAGGCTTGTGCAATGAGAGCGACTGGTCTTGAACGCCAATCCACCTTGGCCGAACGAATCGACCAGGGTATTCGAGGTTTGACCCCGGGTTACTTCGCCCTTGTTATGGCCTCGGGCATTATCTCTGTCGGGGCTCTAGATCAGGGGTACTTGTGGATTTCTCGAGTCCTTGCCTCGGTGGCAATTGTGGCCTGGTTAATCCTGATCTCGTTGAACCTCGTTCGCTTTATTCGTCATCGTGATGCGGTTGTTGACGACTTTCAAGACCCTGCTCGCGCTTTCGGTTTTTTCACGTGGGTGGCAGCAACCTGCGTTCTCGGTAGCCGCGTGGCGGCCGATGATCGGATCCCACTAGCGCTAGTGCTACTGCTCATCGGCTCGGCATTGTGGTTGGTTTTGGGTTACGTCATTCCATGGACGGCAGTGCTCGGGCGGACTGTGCGCCCCGTATTACAGACGGCAAACGGAACGTGGTTTATCTGGGTAGTTGCCAGTCAATCGATCGCTGTCCTTGCCGCAACTCTAGAAGTCACCATGGTGGATGTCCGGCGTGAGCTTGCCGTGTTGGCCGTATTTTCATGGTCGGTGGGCGTGTTTTTGTACGCGGCGGCGGGTATTTTCGTGGGCGCGCGTATGCTCCTCTACGAACTGAAACCAAGCGATCTGACGCCCCCTTATTGGGTGGCCATGGGTGCCACCGCGATTACTGTCGTGGCGGGTGCCCGCATTGTGCAAATGGCAGATGCGCCCATGGTGGACGCGACGCGCGGTCTCATCGCAGGCGCCTCGGTATTCTTTTGGGCCTTTGGCTCGTGGCTGATTCCCCCGTTGATCGCGGCTGGGTACTCGCGTCACATTCGGCACGAGATTCCGCTCAAATATGAACCCACCTGGTGGAGTGTCATCTTCCCCTTGGGGATGTATGGTGTGGGCTCGGCCTTCCTAGGCGAAGCCGACAGCTTGCCGATCCTGGTCGGTATTGGCGGGGTTCAATTCTGGATCGCGCTGACGGCATGGAGCATCGTCATCGTGGCCATGTTCCACAACCTCTACACGACAGTTTTTAAGCAGCCCACATGACCGCTTGTTGCAATGGAGTGCATTCTCGAGTTAGAGAATGACACCCATTTCTACGACAACGAGAAACACGGCAAGAACCGGGAATAGTGCCATTGCTAGCCATACGCCGACGTGCTTGTCGTTTGAAAGCTTGGCGTTGAGGCCGGCAGCAAAGCCGCACAGGGAGAGGCCGAGCGCAACGAAGAAAGTCATCGCTGCCGCCGCACCTTCCCACGTGCGAGTTAATCCTGCTTGGCCGCCGTTCCACATTGCGTATGCCGCAATGAGTCCGCTTGCTGCGAGCGCCACGACGGCTGCGATCGCGGTCCCGGTCGCCCAATGGGAAGTTACCTCTGTCGAATTTAGTTCTGGGTGCTCGATGCTGCTCATTTTTCTTCCCTTCGCATTTGATGGAAGGCGTTCATATGGTGCGGACGCCACGAGCCGATAAGTGTGACCTAGATTCCACTCAGGTGGGTCAATTCCGAAGATTCTTGCTGCGACCTAGGGCGGAAAGTGAATGCTTCTGTTTGATTATGCGCAGACCAATTAAGCCGGTAACGTGCGAATAGACGCCGCACGCAGGAGGACGAGTGAGTACACGTTGGATGGATAGCCCCGTTGGTGGACTGCGAATCCATACATCGGCAGGTCTTCTCACCGCGATTGAGTTCGATGCTGAGCCAAAAGGACGATTCGACAATGATCCATTGTTGAATCGGATCGAGGTGCAACTCAACGAGTATTTCGCAAAAGAGCGCACTGATTTCGATCTGCCGCTCGCGCAAGATGGAACCGAATTCCAAGTGAAAGTGTGGAATCAGCTTCGAAAGATTCCCTACGGGCAAACGATGTCCTACTCGGACATGGCGAGAAAGCTGGGCTATGACGCTGGAATCTCGAGAGCAGTGGGAGTCGCCAATGGGGCCAATCCGATCCCGATCGTCGTGCCCTGCCATCGCGTGGTCGGCGCCGATGGGACTTTGACGGGCTACTCGGGTGGTATCGAACGCAAGCAGGCACTCCTAACTCTCGAGAATCCCGGCCTTTTCTAGTTCTGGTCCACCGCGTTCGCTGGCTGTGGATCTTTGCAGCCGAAGCGCGCGAATGTCGTCACAATCAACAGATGCTCCACCGACCATCTGTGCCAAGTACCTGCATCCAGTCCCACGACGATCTACATCAGATGTGGCATGCGATTCGAGACCCGTGGGTAAAAAGTGACAGCCGACTGCGATTCGTACTAATGGACGCGCGCGGGAAACCATGGCCTTTCCCTATCGAGATTGACGTCTCGCCAGCGACGGACCGCGATCGGCTTGCTTTGGTCCTCGACATCATGGCCGACATGATGGCCGACCTCGCGCCGGGAGGTTCGCTTGCTGTTCAAATTGTTTCGACGGCAGGCGTCGGTGGGGGTGACTTTTCTACGCAATGGGCCGAGGTGATTTCGAGTGAACTTGCCAAACGCAATCTCGACAGATGGCCGATGTACGCAACCGACGGCACTCAACTCATTGACGTGCGATCTCTCGTGGCCGCTCGCGGCTGACAGCAGACGGAGGTTAGCGACGCAAGCTTTGCGAAAGTCGTTCGGCGGCGGCGACGACAGCGGGCGCGTGCATGCGTCCAGGTTGGCGCGTCAAACGTTCGAGCGGGCCAGAAACTGATACGGATGCGACCACTTTGCCTGACGGTCCACGTACTGGCGCTGACACCGAACCCACACCGGCTTCGCGTTCTCCGACACTTTGCGCCCATCCGCGCTTGCGAACTGCAGCAAGTGAAACAGAGGTGAAATCTGCCTTCAACAAGAGTGCATTCATCACTTCTGGCTCTTCCCACGCGAGAAGAACTTGTGCCGCAGATCCAGCGCCCATCGTCAATTGGGCACCGACAGGAACTGAGTCGCGCAAACCGGTCGGGCGTTCAGCGGCCGCCACGCAAACCCGGTATTCGCCTTGACGACGGAAAAGTTGCGCAGACTCGCCCGTGATGTCGCGTAGTCGAGCCAAGACAGGTGCTGCGGTAGCTAGCAAGCGGTCTTCGCCTGCAGCTGCTGCGAGTTCACCCAACCGCGGTCCGAGCACGAAGCGACCTTGCAGGTCTCGCCCAACAAGGCCATGATGTTCTAAAGCGACCGCGAGCCGGTGTGCTGTTGGTCGGGCCAATCCCGTTGCGGTGACGAGGCCAGCCAAGGTGGCCGGGCCAGGCTCTAATGCCGAAAGTACGAGGGCGGCCTTGTCAAGTACGCCGACTCCGCTAGACTTGTCCATGTCTTGATACTGCCGTATCAGAGTTTGAGACGCAACCCCTGTAGGAGGAAATATGCCAAAGACCTTGGCCGAGAAGATTTGGGACGACCACGTTGTCCGTAGCGCAGACGGCGAACCCGATCTGCTCTACATCGATCTGCACCTCATTCACGAAGTCACCAGCCCGCAGGCATTTGACGGACTTCGCCTCTCAGGGCGCACCTTGCGTCGCCCAGACCTCACTCTGGCAACCGAAGACCACAACATCCCCACCACCGATCTCGACAAGCCGATTGCCGATCTTGTCTCGCGTACGCAAGTCGAGACGCTGCGCCGCAACGCCGAAGAGTTCGGTGTGCGCCTGTACCCGATGGGCAACATTGAACAAGGCATCGTCCACGTTGTCGGGCCCCAGTTGGGACTCACTCAGCCAGGCATGACGATCGTTTGCGGTGACTCGCACACGTCCACTCACGGTGCGTTCGGTTCGCTCGCCTTCGGCATTGGTACGAGCGAAGTCGAACACGTCATGGCCACACAAACGCTGCCGCAAGCCAAGCCGAAGATGATGGCCGTTGAAGTCGTCGGCGATTTGCCGGCTGGCTCCACCGCCAAAGACCTGATTTTGGCGCTCATCACTCAAGAGTCCACCGGTGGTGGTCAGGGCTACATCGTCGAATACCGCGGCGATGCGATCAAGAAGCTCTCGATGGAAGAACGCATGACGATCTGCAATATGTCGATCGAGTGGGGCGCCAAAGCTGGTCTGATCGCTCCAGACGAAACGACGTTCGAATTCATCAAGGGCAAGGATCGCGCTCCGCAAGGCGAAGATTGGGACGCCGCCGTCGAATACTGGAAGGGCTTAGTGACGGACGAAGGCGCAGTCTTCGACAAGGTCGTCACTATCGATGCCACTCAAGTCAGCCCGTTCGTCACGTGGGGAACCAACCCCGGTCAGGGCGTAGCGATCTCCGGCAACGTTCCCAACCCTGCTGATTTCGAAGACGAGGTCGAGCGCACCACCGCCGAACGCGCACTCGAATACATGGGCCTCACTCCCGGAACGCCTATGCGAGAAATCAAGGTGGACACGGTATTCCTCGGGTCGTGCACCAATGGACGTATGAGCGATCTGCGTCGGGCAGCTGAACTCATTGAGGGGCATACGATCGCCGACAGCGTTCGCATGCTCGTTGTTCCCGGTTCGGTGCGCGTGCGTTTGCAAGCCGAAGCCGAAGGACTCGACAAGATCTTCATCGCTGCCGGAGCCGAATGGCGTGGCGCTGGTTGCTCGATGTGTTTGGGTATGAACCCAGACCAGCTTGCGCCAGGCGAGCGCTCGGCGTCCACGTCAAACCGTAACTTCGAAGGCCGTCAGGGCAAGGGCGGACGCACGCACTTGGTCTCACCCGATGTTGCCGTTGCAACGGCAGTCACTGGCCACCTAGCCACTACCGCTGAAATCTGAGGAGCCACTGATGGAAAAGTTCACATCTCATACTGGAGTTGGCGCTCCCTTGCGTCGCAGCAATGTTGACACCGACCAGATCATTCCGGCTGTATACCTCAAGCGAGTGACTCGTACCGGATTCGAAGACGGCTTGTTTGCCGCTTGGCGCAACGATCCCGAATTCGTCCTGAATCAAGACGCATACAAGAACGCAAGCGTACTCGTCGCGGGCATCGACTTTGGTACAGGATCATCGCGCGAGCACGCAGTCTGGGCCTTGCAAAACTACGGCTTCAAGGTTGTCATTAGTCCACGCTTTGCTGATATTTTCCGAGGCAACTCGGGCAAGGCTGGCTTGTTGGCGGCGCAGGTTGATGAGTCGGTAGTTGAACAACTGTGGGCGCTCCTCGAAGAGCAACCCGGTGCCGAAATCAGTGTCGATCTGGAATCGCGGACGGTCACGGCAGGCGAAGGTGATTCGCGTATCGAGGCGTCGTTCGCCATCGACGATTACACGCGCTGGCGGTTGCTCGAAGGTCTCGATGACATCGCCATTACGCTCGGTCATCAAGACGACATCTCTGAATACGAGAAGAAGCGCCCGTCATTTAAGCCAGCCACGCTGTAACGCGCTAGGGTCGGATTATGGCTCGACCACAGTCACGGAAGCTCCCGCTCGCTACGAAGTTCATCGTTGCCCTCGTGTGGCCTTTGCTGATGCTTTTCACCAAGCGAGATCGCCGTGGTGAAGAGAACCTGCCAAACGAGGGCGCGTTCGTCATCGCGGTGAATCACCTGTCGTACATTGATCCTTTCGTGATGGCGCATTGGATGGTGGACAACCGGCTGCCTCCGAGGTATCTCGTTAAGGACACGATCTTTTCGATACCGGTCGTGGGATGGTTGTTCAAGCACGTCGGACATATTCCCGTGTATCGGGGAACGAAAGATGCCTCCAAATCACTTGAGGCTGCCGTTGAGCAACTCAAGGCCGGGGCAGTGATCTACATCTATCCCGAGGGTACGATGACGCGCGACCCTGATGCCTGGCCGATGAGCGGTCGCACCGGTGCGGTGCGTCTTGCGCACGAAGCCGGCGTACCGATTATTCCTGTCGGACAGTGGGGTGCTCAGGAAATCCTGTGGCCCTACCGCAAAGGTCTCCACTTGCTTCCGCGCAAGACCATGCACGTCAATGTGGGTACTCCGCTCGACATGAGCGACCTAGGTGAGAATCCGACCGAAGAGGAATACAAGGTCGTCACCGAACGCCTGATGGACCGAATCACTGATTTGCAGGCCGAAATCCGTGGTGAACGCCCCACACGCCCACGCATTGACGTGCATACTCTCAATAAACCAAAGACACATCACCAATCTGAGGAGAACTAATGGTCAAGGCAGCAGTCATGGGGGCAGGCTCGTGGGGCACTGCCTTTTCTATTGTTCTAGCCGATGCGGGGCATTCCGTCGCAATGTGGGGTCGTCGCAGCGAGGTGTGCGATTCGATCAACCAGCAACACGAGAATTCGAAGTACCTTCCGGGCATTGCCCTACCTGCGAACATTTCCGCGACGACTGATCCTGCCGAAGCGCTCGCAGGGGCCGAACTCGTTGTTCTCGCGGTGCCTTCTCAAACGCTTCGGTCAAACCTCGGCGATTGGGGCCAACACATCGAAACAGATGCTGTGATGGTGAGCCTGATGAAAGGCGTCGAACTCGGCACCCAATTGCGGATGAGTGAAGTCATCGCTGAATTGACAGGTGCAGGACCGGAACGAATTGTCGTTGTCACGGGCCCCAACTTGGCTAAAGAGATTGCCCGACGCGAACCAGCTGCAGCTGTCGTGGCCTGCGCGGACGAAACCGTCGCCGAGAAGGTCCAGTCGTGGTGCCATACGCCCACCTTCCGTCCGTATACGAACACCGACGTCGTCGGGTGCGAACTGGGCGGCACCGTGAAGAACATCATCGGCCTGGCGGTCGGGGTCTGCGATGGTCTCGGCTATGGCGACAACACGAAAGCGTCAGTGATCACTCGCGGGCTTGCTGAGACGTCTCGCCTCGGCATGGCAATGGGCGCAGACCCCATGACCTTTGCCGGTCTTGCTGGTCTCGGCGACCTCGTCGCGACGTGTTCATCGCCGCTTTCGCGCAACCGCACCTTTGGTGAAAAACTGGGTCGTGGTTTGTCCGTCGAGGAAGCCGCCGCGCAAATGAACCAAGTTGCCGAAGGCGTGAAGTCGTGTGTATCTGTTGCAGGGCTAGCCGAAGCGCATGGTGTCGAAATGCCCATCGTTGAACACGTTCGTGAACTCGTTGACGGCACGACAACGCCCGAAGGCTTGGTTGCGGCATTGCTGGGCCGGACAACGAAGCCTGAAGTGCGTTGAGCCTCAATACAGGCAGGTAGGCTAGGCGTCGATGTCAAAACCAACTCTTGCCCTTATTTTCGGTGGACGCTCGAGCGAACACGGAGTTTCCTGCCTCACTGCTCGTGAAGTACTTTCCGTCATTGACCGTGACGCCTACGACGTTCTGACCATCGGTATCACTCGTGAAGGCAGGTGGGTTCGCGAAACGGCCGAATGGCCGGAATTGGCAGACGGCTCTTTGCCTGAAGTTCGCACCGAGTCTCCTGAGTTCGACTGGTCTCATATCAACGAGATCGATGTAGCATTTCCGCTCTTGCACGGTCCGTGGGGTGAAGACGGCACGATTCAAGGCCTTTTCGAAATGGCGGACATCCCCTTCGTCGGCGCGGGCGTATTAGCCAGTGCTGTCGGCATGGATAAACCCTTCACGAAATCGGTTTTTTCAGCCGCAGGTTTGCCGCAACTGCCCTACGTCACGATTCAACCGTGGGAATGGGACGTCTACCGTGAGCGTTCGCTTGCGCGTGTTCAAGCGCTCACCTATCCCGTCTTCGTCAAACCGGCGCGGGCCGGTTCGAGTTCTGGCGTCACGAGGGTAACGCATGAGTCGGATCTCGTTGCGGCCGTAGAAGCCGCACGTGAGCACGATCCGAAAGTGGTGGTTGAAGCGGGTGCTCTCAACCCGCGCGAGATCGAATGTGGCGTGATTCAAACCAAGAACGGCAAGCCGATTGCGAGCGTCGTGGGTGAGATCGTCGTTCAGACTGGTGGCCGACATGAGTATTACGACTTCGAAGCGAAATACCTCGACCACACAAGCGTGAACGTGATCCCGGCCGATCTTGACCCCGAGACGTCCGAACGCGTACGTGCCTACGCGCTTCAAGCATTCGACGCGATCGGGGCTGAGGGTTTGGCTCGTGTCGACTTCTTCTTGACTGACAACGTTGACGGTGGTCTCGTGATCAACGAAATCAACACCATGCCAGGATTCACCCCGTATTCGATGTTTCCCGGTCTTTGGCAGGCATCCGGCATGTCGTACCCCGAACTCGTGCAGCATCTCATCGAGCTGGCCCTTTCGCGAAGTACGGGACTGCGCTGACGACGTAAGAACTTCGCCTTAGGTGGGGCCTCCGGCGAGGCGCACATGTTCGCTAGTTTGCACTGCGACAATGAAAACGTGACTGCAAAAACACTTGCTGAACTCGGTGAATTTGGCCTCATTTCGCTTGTCCAAGAGTCTCTAGGCTCAAGCGACTACGTACTGATCGGCTCTGGGGATGATGCTGCGCACATTGCCACCGCCGACGGCACCTACCTCGTCAGTACTGACCTTCTCATCGAGGGCCAGCACTTCCGCCGTGACTGGTCCAGCGCCAACGACATTGGGCGCAAAGCGATTGCCGTTAATCTTTCTGACATCAACGCGATGGGTGGGGTAGCCACGGCACTCACAGTTGGTTTGGCTGCGCCCGGCGACCTAGAAGTGGCGTGGTTGCGTGAGCTTTTGGCGGGCATGGTTGCCGAATGCGACAAAGTTGGCGCTCATATCGTGGGCGGAGATGTCTCCGCCGCGGACCACGTCATCTTGTCGATCACCACAATGGGTGATGCGGAACGTCCTGTGCCACGCTCTGGCGCGCAACCTGGCGATGTCGTCGCGGTAGTCGGGGAGTTAGGCATGGCAGGAGCCGGACTGGGCGCTCTGAGTCGCGGTTTCCGGTCGCCCAAGGCCGCCGTTGACCGCCAGCGAGTCCCCGAGCCCCCATATGCCGCTGGACCGGTCGCATCGGCCGCAGGGGCCACGTCGCTCATCGACGTGAGCGACGGACTCATTGCTGATCTCGGCCATATCGCCAAAGCGAGCAATGTCGCAATCGACGTGAGTTCGGCCGCGTTCGAGATTCCCGACGCTGTTCAGACCGTGGCGAGCGCACTTGGCGGAATGGATCCGCTCGGGTTTGTCCTCACAGGCGCGGAAGACTATGCCCTCGTCGGCACGTTTGGGTCAACAGAGGCCGTTCCCGAGGGCTGGCGCCCGATCGGTCGCGTTCAGACTGGAACGGGTGTCACAGTCGATGGGCAACCATACGAGAACGCGGCTGGATTCGAACACTGGCGCTGACCGCTGACCGCTAGCGGTACGGAAGGGAAAGCTAGTGAGTCAGTCTTGGATGCGCGCAAACCCCATGGCCGCCTCAAGTTCGAATGCGATCTCAAGCAGAGTGCGCTCGCGCCCGTGGTCGGCCGAAAAATGCACAGCGATCGGCAACCCGATGTCGGACTGACCGACTGGAAGCGAAATCGCTGGTCCGCCCGTCGCATTGTTAATGGGCGTGAACGCCACGTACTTGACGAGCCGGTCGAAGGCTTCTTCAAACTCAACGCCCGGATCGAGGTAGCCAATCTCGGGAGTCGTGTGCGAAAGCGTGGGGGAGAGGATCAAGTCAACTCCGGTAAACACGTCGCGGTACAGCTTTTCGGCGGTCTGGAGCCCTCGGATCGAGCCAGGCGTGAGCCACGGCTTCTTCACGAACAATTGGGCGATGCCGTGCGTCAGTGGATCGATCTTGGTGCGGTCGAACTTGGGCGAAATGGAGACCTTGCCCAAGTACTCAATTCCGAAGGCCACAAGCCCCCAATACTGCACGAAGTCTTGAATGAAACGGTCGGGAACGGGAGCGGCCATCGGGATGATCTCGTGGCCGAGGCTCGCGAGGGTGTCGGCAGTACGTTGCAATACGGCCGAGGTCTGCTCGTCAACTTTGGCGTCAACGATGGACTCTGAGACCAAGGCGATCTTCAGCCGACGCTTCGACGGGCCTTCCACGAGCCCTACCGGCGGCATCGTGCTGATCGCTTGGTACTGCTCAACGCCGTACATGAAGTGCGCAGTGTCGCGCACAGTGCGACTCACCATGCCATTCGAGATGATGTCGACAGGAAGGCTGTGCGCAAGCGCAGCCGGCTTGGTGCGGTTGCGGGTGGGTTTGAGGCCAACTAGGCCACACGATGCGGCTGGGATGCGGATCGAACCTCCACCGTCGTTTGCGTGGGCAATGGGCAAAGCACCCGCGGCCACGAGAGCGGAAGACCCGCCCGAGGAGGCCCCAGCAGAGTATGCGGGATTCCAGGGGTTGACGGTGGGTGCGCGGTCAACAAATTCGGTGGAGGCGGTGAGCCCAAACGCTGGAAGAGTGGTAGCACCCACCACGTTGACGCCGAGCGACAAGAACTGGTTTGTGAACGGCTCATTCGAGCGGGCATTCACGGGAGGGACAGCGCCTGATCCATGCGTGGTTGGGATGCCGGCGTAGTCGGTGTTGTTTTTGATTGCTGTGGGGACGCCGGCAAAAATTCCTGTCGTATCGACGGTACTTGCACGGCCGAGCGCGCGCTCGCGATCGTCGTGTGCCACCGCATTCAAGATGGGATTGACCTTGTCAATCCGTGCCAATGCGGCTTCAGTTGCCTCTAGCGGACTTACTTCGCGCCGAGAAATTGCCTGCGCGAGTCCAACCGCGTCATAGTCAGCAAGGCAGTCGTCACCAAAAGCATGTACACGTGTCATGTGTCGAGAATAGAGCAGCGGCGCCCCCAAGGTGGGAGCGCCGCCGTCAAAAAGCGTTGGGGTGTCTCAGCGAGAGACCTTTCCCGCCTTCAAACATCCAGTGCATACGTTAACGCGCTTGGGCGTGCCATCGACGACTGCGCGTACACGCTGAATGTTGGGGTCGAAACGACGCTTCGTGCGTCGGTGCGAGTGCGAGACGTTGTGGCCGAAACCGGGTCCCTTACCGCAAACATCACAGACCGCTGCCACAGCAACCACTCCTGAAAATCGATTGGAAAGTAGAATTCAACTTCTCAACAATAGCGGAGGGTGCACGAACTTCGCCAATCGGAGGCTAGTCTCGACTTGTGAGCTGGAGAATTGGAGCGGACGATTTCCGCGCGTGGGCGCAACTTTGCGCTGATTCCCTCGCGGTTGCACGTGCCGAAATCGATGCTCTTAATGTCTTCCCAGTCCCCGATGCTGATACCGGAACCAACGCCTACCTCACCTTCGCGGCCGGTCTTGAAGCGCTCGGCGAGGACCCCGTTCCCACCAAAGTTCCGGACGTATTGAAGCGATACGGCGAAGGCCTGCTGATGGGCGCGAAAGGTAACTCGGGCACGATCCTGTCCGAATTGGTTCGTGGAAGCTTGCGGGCGCTACGTGGCAAGAAACGTATCGAGTCCGCTGACGTGGTCGAAGCGTTAGACGCCGCTACGAAAGCCGCCTACGCGGCGGTCGGCGACCCACAAGAAGGCACGATCTTGTCCGTCGCGGCAGCGGCAACTCGCGGTGCGCGAGAAGCCGAAGCCGGGGGCTTAGGCGCGCAGGACACTTTCGATGCTGCCGCTCGTGCCGCGCGCGAGGCGCTCTTGCTGACGCCGATGCAAATGGATCGTCTCGCGAAGGCGGGTGTGGTCGATGCTGGTGGGCGTGCACTCGTCGTGGTGCTCGATTCGGTCGCACAGTCGCTTACCGGACGCGTCCCTTCGCCCGCCCCACCGCATTTGCCGCAGCCGATTTTCGCAACCGGTTCGGATCTTGACGAAAGTGGGCCAGCCTACGAAGTCATGTATTTGCTGAAAGCTCCAGGCCGACGCATTACCGCACTGAAAGAAGCGCTCGCCGAACTTGGTGACTCGCTCGTCGTGGTGGGTGGCGAGGGCCTATGGAACATCCACGTGCACGTCGATGACGTCGGCGCCGCGATCGAAGCGGGCATGCGTGCAGGCCGACCATTCCGAATTGCCGTGACCCATTTCGCTGAACAACTCAGCAGCCAGCGCCGAGCCGCCACGAGTCGCGTCGTCATCGCGGCCGTTACCGGGCCGGGCCTCGCAGACCTAACAACGCAAGCGGGTGCGATTGCGCTGGAGTTCTCGGCCGAGAAGCCCTTGTCAACGGCGGTGATGGCCGATGCGATCGCGGCCGCGAACGCTGCCGAAATCATCATCTTGCCCAACCGCGAGCCCAGCATTCCTCAGTTCGAAGCCGCTGCCCGTGCTGCGCGAGACAGGGGCGTTCGAGTGGCGGTGCTCAAAACCACGGTCCAGATTCAAGGCCTAGCTGCCTTGGCTGTTCACGATTCGGGGCAAGATTTCGATGACGACGTCGTCGCGATGTCGGCTGCTGCTGGCGCGATTCGTCACGGCGCAGTGACGATTGCCCAAGAGGACGGACTCACGTCTGCGGGTTATTGCCGAAAAGGCGATGTGTTGGGCGTCGTCTCAGGGGACTTCGCAGTTGTGGGCACGAGCATTGCGTCGGTTGCAACGGAAGTATTCGAACGACTCGACGTTGCGAAAGGCGAAATTGCATCAGTCATCGTCGGCGCAGGCGTCGACGACGAGCAAGTCAAAGCAATTGAGTCGTGGGTAAAGGCGCTCGCGCCACACGCCGACTTTGAGGTGTACCGAGGCGGCCAAAGCAAGTACCAACTGTTCTTGTCTGTGGAGTGAGCGTGCGAATCGATTTCGACACGCGTCTCGACCGGGCGCTCGGTGATTCTTCGGCCAAGCGCATCGAGAAAACCTTCGGCTATCGCACGGTCGGCGATCTGCTGAGCCACTATCCACGCCGATACGTGGATTTGGCTCATCCAGAATCTTTCGATGACCTTGTGCCTGGACAGTTGGTCGCGATCGTCGCCACCGTGACGAAAGTGGAGAAGCGCTCGTTCGCGAACAATCCCCGAAAGTTCCGCACCCATGTCACGTTCAGTGACGGGAACCGTGAACTCGACGCGGTGTTTTTCAATCAACATTGGGTGCACCGATCGGTTGCCGTCGGTTCGCAACAGTTGATTTCGGGAGAGGTGGGATCGTTCAACGGCCGCCCACAACTGACTCACCCGAAAATGAACGAACGGCAAGAAGGAACGTCGCTCGCGGACACTCGCATGGGCCGCCCAATCCTGCCCATTTACCCGGCCGCTAAAAGCTTGACCACGTGGGAAATTGAAGAGGCCATCACGCATGTGTTCAGGCTTGTTGATGAGTTTCCCGAACCGCTCCCCGAAGAGGTGCGTTTGGCCCGCCGATTGCCAAATGCGGCCGAGGCGTATCGGACGATTCACCAGCCTCAAACTAACGAAGACTGGTCGAGTGCGCAGCGTCGCTTTCGATTCCAAGAAGCGTTCGAACTGCAAGCCGTTTTTGCCTCGCGTCGGCGCAGGTTCCATGAGGGAAGCGTTGCTTCCTTCCCAGTTCGAGACGATGGCATTCGAGCCGAATTTCTGAAGCGCTTGCCGTTTGAGTTAACGACGGGCCAAGAGGCGGTGCTTGCCGAGATTGCCAGCGATGTGGCTGGCGAACATCCGATGCATCGATTGCTTCAAGGCGATGTGGGTTCAGGCAAAACGATCGTCGCCTTGCTGTCGATGCTTCAAGTCGTGGACGCTGGTGCACAAGCCGCCATGCTCGCGCCAACCGAAGTGTTGGCGGCCCAACATTTTCGCAACATCACGACCTTGCTGGGTGATTTGGCCGCGCAAGGAATGTTGGGCGGAGCCGCCAACGCGACCCGTGTTCGGCTCCTTACCGGGTCGATGTCTGCAGCCGAGCGCAAGGCAGCGATGCTCGACGCTGCCTCCGGGCAAGCGGGGATCGTGATCGGTACGCACGCTCTCATCCAAGACAAAGTCAGTTTCGCTGAACTTGGGCTGGTCGTGATCGATGAGCAACACCGCTTCGGTGTAGACCAACGTTCGGCGCTCGCAGATCGTTCGGGCGGATCACTCCACACCCTCGTGATGACGGCAACGCCCATCCCTCGCACGATTGCCATGACGGTCTTCGGCGATCTTGACGTATCCGAACTGACTGAACTTCCTGCTGGGCGTTCGCCCATCGCGACGCACGTGGTTGCCATCAACGAAACGCCTGATCTTTTCCACCGTTCCTGGCAGCGGGTTCGTGAGGAAGTCGCTCAAGGCAGACAGGCCTACGTGGTCGTGTCGCGGATTGGCGACGGTGACAACGAGAACTCTGAAGATCCCTCACCAACCCGATCGCTTGTCGAAACAGAGGAATGGCTGCGAAGTGGGCCGCTCTCGGGGTTGCGGATCGGCGTGCTGCACGGGCGACTAAGCCCAGATGCCAAAGACAGCACCATGACCGCGTTTGCGCAAGGAACGATCGATGTGCTGGTGGCAACGACGGTGATTGAAGTCGGCGTGGATGTGCCCAACGCGACCGTCATGGTGATTGTCGACGCGGACCGATTTGGGATTTCGCAGCTGCATCAACTTCGTGGTCGGGTTGGGCGTGGCACCCATCAGGGCTTGTGTTTGTTGCTGACCGAGGCGGCACCTGAGTCCGAAGCGCGACAACGACTCGCAGCGGTAGCGAGTACCACTGACGGATTCGAACTCGCGAAGCTCGATGTAGAAATTCGCCGCGAAGGGGACGTTCTCGGTGCGCGCCAATCGGGTGTGCGTTCGAGCCTGAAGCTACTGTCGGTAGTGCGCGACGAAGCGATCATTGCCGACGCGCGCCAGGCCGCGACGGCGGTGATTGAATCTGAGGATGTGCCCGCTGACCTCGTGGTGGCGATGAAGCGCTTGGAAGAGACCGAACAAACCGACTATCTGGAGCGGGCGTAATGACGCGAATAATTGCGGGGGAGTGGGGCGGCCGCCGGTTGGCGGTACCCAAAGGCGATTCCACGCGACCCACCACTGACCGCGTGCGCGAAGCGGTGTTCTCGTCATTGGAATCGCACTTCGGGTCCCTCGACGGTCTGCGCATTCTTGATGCATACGCCGGCACGGGCGCGCTTGGTCTCGAAGCGATGTCTCGAGGGGCTGCGGTAACCGATTTCGTGGAGAAGGACCACAAAGCAAGCACAACGCTCCTCGCCAACATCAAGACTCTCGGGGCTGTGAACCGTGGACGTGTGCATCGGACCACCGCGGCCGCCTTCGTGCGCGGCAGTAGTGGCGACCAGCCGTTGTGGGACGTGGTCTTTCTTGACCCGCCTTACGACGTGCCCACTAGCGAACTTTCCGAATTGATCGTGGCACTCGACCCGCTGGTTTCGCCAGATGGGCTCTTCGTGGTGGAGCGTTCAGCGCGTTCTGGCTTTTCGTGGCCCGACCCGGTTGAGCCACTGCGCGAGAAGAAGTACGGAGAGACTCAGATTTGGTACGGTCGATGACATGACCCACGTCGTTTGCCCAGGTTCCTTTGATCCGATCACTAACGGTCACCTTGACATCATCGAACGCGCCTCGTTCTTGTTCGATCAGGTCACGGTCGTTGTTCTCATCAACGAGGCAAAACAAGGACTGTTCACGATCGATGAGCGCATCGAACTGATCCGTGAATCTGTCAAGAATGTCAAGAACGTGACCGTGGATTCCTACAGCGGTTTGCTTGTCGATTTCTGTGAACAGAATTCGATTCACGCCATCGTCAAGGGTCTGCGCGCTGTTTCTGACTTTGACTACGAACTACAGATGGCCCAAATGAACGGGAACCTCACTGGAGTCGATACGGTCTTTATCCCGACCTCGCCGGACTACACGTTTATCGCTTCGAGCCTGATCAAAGAAGTCGCCAAGCACGGCGGCGAAGTCACCGGCCTTGTGCCGATGAACGTGCTGCGCGCGCTTGACGCCCGATTTGGTCGTTGAGTGGCGCTGCTCACTGGCGAGGGCCAATTTCCGATTCGGCGCGCTGACCGCTAGACTTGTCGACGGCCCAATTTTGGACCGAACTCTGTTGTGCTCATGAAACGGGTGAATCGTGCAAACGGGACCTTTGACGTTCGACACCCACGAGATGGGTCGACGTCCGGGAACTGAAAAGTCTTTCACTCGTGAAGTGCCCGCACCAGCAGATCTTGGTCTGGATGTGCTCACCGTGCCAGAAGGTTCACCCATTGCGCTCGAGGTTCGCCTCGAATGCGTTATGGAAGGCGTTTTGGTTACTGGTTCGGCTTCAGCGACTGTTGAAGGTGAATGCGTCAGATGCTTGAACGAGATTGAGTTTCCACTCGATGTTCGTTTTCAAGAGCTGTATGTATATGGCGAACCAGACGAGGACGAATTGGCGCTAGAGGACGAGATTCTCGACCTCGACCCCGTCTTGCGGGATGCGGTAGTTCTAGAATTGCCGCAAAACCCGTTGTGTAGTCAGGACTGTCCGGGATTGTGCATCGAATGTGGTGCACGCCTTGCGGACGACCCTGATCACACACACGGGCCAGCGATCGACCCGCGATGGTCGGCGCTGACTGAATTGACCGAACGACCTGAGGAGTAACCGTGGCAGTCCCAAAGCGGAAGATGTCGCGCAGCAACACACGCCACCGCCGTTCGGCGTGGAAGACCACGAAGGTCGCCACCGTCGAATGTGCGAATCCGGCTTGTGACGCGAAGGTAGTACCCCACCGCGCGTGCGGTGAGTGTGGCCAGTACGGACCTCGCGGCGAACGCCGTCAGGTTCTCTGACCAAACAGATCGAACCAAACACGTCGAGATAAGGCCTGAGGTGGAAACACTCCAGGAGACTCTCGGGGTTCCAGATATTGATCCCGAGCTATTTCGTCATGCCTTGACGCATAGGTCCTATGCGTACGAAAACGGCAATGTGCCCAACAACGAACGTCTCGAATTTCTTGGCGACTCGGTGTTGGGTCTTGTCGTCACCGATGCGCTTTTTCGCAACCATCCCACGCTCCCGGAAGGCAAGCTCGCAAAGCTACGGGCCGCGGTCGTGAGCGCGAAGTCGCTCGCTGTTGTGGCTGAATCGTTAGGCGTCGGCGAGCACGTGCGGCTCGGCAAGGGTGAAGAAGCGACCGGCGGACGTCAAAAAGCATCGATCTTGTCCGACACGATGGAAGCGCTACTTGGTGCGATCTACGTTGATTTTGGCATCGAGCGCGCTTCGGACGTCATCCACATGATTTTCGATCCGGTGATCGCCAACGCCGCGGAGTTGGGCGCAGGCTTGGACTGGAAGACATCGCTACAGGAGATCGCTGCAGAGAACAATCTTGGCGTGCCGGTGTACGACATTACTGGTTCTGGTCCCGATCACGCTCGGTCGTTTGAGGCTGCCGTCGTGCTTAACGAGGTTCGTTACGAGGGCGGCTCGGGGCGGAGCAAGAAGGAAGCCGAACAGGTGGTGGCAGAAATCGCCTGGCGGGCGATTTCTGCGTTGCTTGAGGAACCGCGTGCCTGAACTGCCCGAAGTGGAAGTTGTTCGGCGGGGGTTGGCAACTCATCTAGTGGGTCGGACTTTCGTGCGCATTTCCGTGCTTGACGCGCGGTCTCTGAGACGCCAAGTGGGTGGTTCTGACGATTTCGTGTCTCGTCTCACGGGGCGCCGCGTCGTCGATATTAAACGGCGTGGCAAGTACATGTGGTGGGTTCTCGACGATGACTCGACAGTTGTCGTTCACTTAGGCATGAGCGGACAAGTGCTGGTGAATGACGGTGCGCCTCATCACCGTCATGCTCGAATCATTGGCGAACTGGATTCGGGTACCTCGGTTGTTTTCGCTGATCAGCGGCTGTTCGGTGGTCTATTTCTTGATGACTCGAATCCGCCTTCGGCCATTTCTCACATCGCGCTCGATCCGCTGGACCCCCTTTTCGACGACTCTGCTCTCGTTGAGCGAATGCGCAACAAAGATGTTTCGGTGAAACGTTGCTTGCTCGACCAAGCGCTCATTTCGGGCATCGGGAACATTTATGCCGATGAAGCCTTGTGGCGGGCTCGACTGCATTTCGAGAAGCCGGCAGCGCGCATTTCCCGAGCCAAGATGATCGAACTCATGGGACACGCCCGCGATGTCATGACCGAGGCGCTTGACCAAGGTGGAACGTCGTTTGATGCGCTTTACGTCAACGTCGAGGGCGAAAGTGGGTATTTCGCGCGGGAACTGAATGCATACGGACGCGAAGGCCAACCGTGTGGTCGCTGTGGCACTGCGATTCGGCGCGCGTCGTTCATGAATCGGTCCTCGTTCTTCTGCCCGCGCTGCCAGCGCAAGAGTTAGCAAGCGGTGGAAATCCGTCGGCGATTGGCTCAGCCGGCGAATGGTCGGAGTGCGAGCCGCGTCTGAGTTTGTGCGGCGCCACCTTCTCGCTTGAGTAGTCGCAGCAGTCGATCGAGGGTGGCCGTGTCGGCGGTGCGAATTCTGAGCAGGTAGTCATAAGGGCCCGTGACGTGAACTGCGTCAATGATCTGCCGGACGCTACGGGTCCAGGTGAGAAATGCTTCTGAGTCGCGTTCGGGGGTGAGGCGCACATCGATAAACGCCTCGATACCGTTGACGTGCTCGGGTATTTCGGTGCCTAGAACTGCGCTGTAACCGATGATTACGCCTGTTGCCTCCAGGCGTCGCACTCGCGCCGCGACTGCATTCGTACTCAAACCCACCTGGCGCCCAATCTCACTGAAGGAAGCTCTGCCATTTGTGTGGAGAATGCTGAGAATTTGTTCGCTAATGCCATCCATATGGTGAATTCTCTCAGGGCGTGGGAGAAGAAGTGACGTATTGGTGCTGAGCGTCGGCGATGCTGAGAAAATGGATCCACTTGCCGCATTCAGCAGCGGACTGGTTGTTGGTCTAGCGCTTGTCGTTCCGTTCGGGGCAATCGGCGTGCTCCTGATACAGGAAGGCGCCAACCTGGGCTGGGCGCGTGGCGTTCCTGCGGCCGCCGCGGTGGCCTCTGTGGACCTGTTGTATTGCGTGATCGCAGTCTTAGGTGGGGCAGCACTGTCACCAGTGATCTCAGGTTGGGAGCCGTGGCCGAGGGTGCTTGGCGGCTCAATCCTAGTTGCGATTGCGGTATGGAACCTGATCCGCGCGCGGCAGTCCAATGCCGACGGTGGCTTTGATGCATTGCGCACTCGCGCGCGTCCCGCCCAACGTTACGCGGTATTTTTCGGTCTCACCGCGATCAACCCTGCCACTGTGGTGTATTTCGCAGCTACGGTGATGGGGCTCTCGGAACTCATGGGAACAGCCGCAAGCATGACCATATTCGTCGCGGGTGTCGCGATGGCATCGTTTGTCTGGCAGTTGTTGCTGGTGTTCGTTGGCGCGATTGTTCATTCGAGGGGAAGTGGGCGGTTCCGCGGCATTACCGTGATCGCGGGGAACTGCGCGGTATGCGTACTGGGTGTGCTGATGATCGCCAGCGCATTCAGTTGATCCGTTTGCTTGGAACAGGCCAACCTACCTATGATGTGTTTCGCACGTTTGCCGCGCAGCATCTCTCGATCGCGGCCTGCTCGGGGAGTTTTGGCAACTAACTTAGCGACGCCGTATCGATACATTCGTCAGCCTTCCCGCAGACCCAAGGGCAACTATGATGAAGCACAACTGCTCGGGATTCTGGCTCGATTTACTAGGGGAAGTACATCATGCAAATAGCAGGGAAACTATTCGTTATTACCGGTGCAGGAAACGGCATGGCCCGTGAAACGGCACTACAACTCCTAGCGAAAGGCGCTCGCGTCGCTGGTGTTGACCTCTCGTCCGAAGCCTTAGTCGAAACCTCGAATCTCGCCGGTGCGAATAGCGAAAGGTTCACGTCGCACGTGCTGTCGATCACCGATCGCGAGGCAGTCGCGGCACTGCCTGGCCAAGTGGAGGCCGTACACGGCCAACCAGCCGATGGTCTAATCAACATCGCCGGAATCATCCACCGTTTCGCCAAGGTCCAAGATCTCGAGATCGAGGAAATCGAGAAGGTCATGAATGTCAACTATTGGGGCACTGTATACCCCGTGAAAGCGTTCCTACCCGGATTGTTGACACGACCAGAAGCCTTGATCATGAACTTCGCTTCGATGGGTTCCCTGCTGCCAGTTCCCGGACAAGGCGCCTACGGCTCCTCAAAGGGAGCAATTCGCCTGTTCACCGACACGCTCTATGCCGAACTCGAGGGAACGAACGTGAACGTGAGCCTCGTTATCCCGGGAGCTGTCGCCACCAACATCACCAGCAACTCTGGGGTAGAAGCGCCAGGTGGTAAAGACGTGAGCGCCGAAGAGATCAAGAAATCGGCCATGAAGCCGATGGACGTAACGGAGGCCGGAGCGATCATCGTCGACGCGATTGCGTCTGGCAAATACCGCGTGATGATCGGAAAAGACGCACGCACCTTTGATGCGCTGTCGCGGCTTTCGCCCACCAAATCAATCCGCACGATCGCCAAGAAGGTAGCTGAAGCGATCGGGATCTAGGCCACACCTTTCGATATTGGCCGGAATCGTCCGAACCGGCCGGTAGTCTCCTAGGTGATGAGTTCTTCCTACGATGAGCACGCGCAAGCGCGACTTGTTTTCGAGCCCGCCAAGCGTCCCGGCCGGACCGCCTTTGAACGTGATCGCGCCCGGATTTTGCATTCAGCGGCGCTCCGCAGGCTGTCAGCGAAGACCCAGGTCCTACGCGCGGGAGCCAACGACTTCGTTCGCAACCGGCTGACACACTCTCTCGAAGTTGCCCAAGTTGCCCGCGAGTTGGGAAAGGCGCTCGGATGCGACCCCGACATCGTTGATTCTGCCGCGTTGTCCCACGACCTTGGACATCCGCCGTTCGGGCACAACGGCGAGGCAGTCCTTAACGAAATCGCCGCCGACTTTGGTGGGTTTGAAGGAAACGCACAAACATTGCGACTCCTGACCAGGTTAGAAGCCAAGACCTTCGACGCACAGGGTTCGCCCGCGGGTTTGAACTTGACTCGAGCCACGCTCGACGCGTGCATTAAATATCCGTGGGCTCGGGGCGAAGGGCCCAAAAGTCCCGAAAAGTTTGGATATTACGAGGACGATGCTCCCATTTTTCGCTGGATTCGCGAAGGTGTCGGCGGCATCGGTCAGCCGATCGAAGGCCAAGTCATGGACCTCTCGGACGACATCGCCTATTCGGTCCACGATGTAGAAGATGGGGTTGTGGGCGGGTGGTTTTCACTCGTTGGAGACCTCGCGCTTCCGGCCGTTTTTGCGGCCGCCCGCGACTGGTACAACCCCGCGTTGAGTGATGACCGACTGGGGTCGGCTCTCGAGCGGCTGCAAAACATGCCTGAATGGCCAACGGCCGCACACGACGGTGGTCGTGAATCGAGCGCCGTTCTCAAGTCGCTGACGAGTGCACTGATCGGCCGGTTCGCGATGGCTGCGCAAGCTGCGACAATCGATGCCTATGGCCCCGGGCCGCTCGTGCGTCACGAAGCGCACCTCGTGACGCCTTCAGACACGTGGGACGAAATCACCGTCTTGAAAGCGATCGCCGCACACCATGTGATCCGACGTGACGATCGCACGATCGTGCTCGCTGACCAACGCGACCTCGTGCGCTTGCTGACGAACCTTCTGTTGAGCACGGGAGATCAGTTTCTTGATGCGGACCTTGCGGCCGATTTTCGTGCCGCCGAAACCGATGCCGCGCGCTCTCGCGTGATCATCGATCAAGTGGCGAGTCTGACGGATACGTCGGCTCGAGCTTGGGCAGATCGGCTTTTGGGATGACGCTTCCTCGTGCCGGTAGCACCCCGACACGATAACGTCAGGGTAAGACGCAACTCAGGAGGTCGCTATGAGCGCACAAGACACCGTCGGATCGGCCACCTGCATCATGCCCGCTCTCCGACTTGGCAT
>SSHC01000107.1 GCA_008017265.1 Aeromicrobium sp. | reverse complement strand
GGTGAACTCAATTCCGGACTACTCGTAGGCGCTTGGGGGCCTGACCGCGGTCTCAGCGCCGACGCACTCATGACGCTCGAAGTGCTCAACGTGGAATCGTCTGCTGCCAATGCCATCGGCGATGCGCTTGCCGCAGACCCCCAGGCTTACATTTCGGGTGAAGCCTTCGGTGACACCGGCAGCACCTACGCCGGTGCAACCGGAAAGCTCACCACGGTTCTTGCTCTCAACGGACGTGGCATCACCAATGTGAATGGCGTGAACCTTGTTGAACGACTCGAATCGGTCATCATCACTGAAGGCCCGGAAACGGGTCGCGGCAAAGACGTTTCGACGTGGGGTGACTACTCGAACGGTGTCGGCCAGGCCTGGGTAACTCGGGGGCTCTCGATCGCCGATTCCGAACTGGCCGACGAGGCGGCCAACTACCTTCTTGGCAAGCAGTGCGCCGACGGTGGTTTCCCCGTCAACCTCAGCGCAGAAACGTGCACGAGCGGACACGACGCTACTGCCTACGCGATCGCCGCGATCATCGAAGCCCGTTCGTCGGGAGCACTGAACACGACCACGGCGAACGCCGCGATCAATTCAGCCGCCGCTTCGTTGAAAAACGCGCAAAACACTGACGGGTCCCTCGGCGCGGACGACGGCATCAACAGCAACTCGACCGGACTTGCCTCGTGGGCATTGCGACTCGCAGGCGAAACTGCAGCAGCCGACAAGGCGGTCACCTGGTTGCGCACCGTATACGCAAAGCCAGGCAGCGCCTTGAATGCCGAAGCTGGCGCGATCGCCTTCAACCCGGCCGCATTCACAGCTGCTACGACCGGTGGTGCGATCGACGGTGACTCGCGCGAACAGTGGACTCGCGCTACGGCTCAGGCTGCCATCGCATGGGCGGGCGCGAGTGATCCCGAACCAGAGCCAGAGCCAGAACCAACTCCTGAGGTTGCCGCACCAGGCACAGTTGTTGCCGGTGCCAATTTCAACATCACGGGTTCAGGCTTCGCTCCTGGCGAATCGGTCCTGATTGACTTGAGTCTTGATGGTTCGGGTGGCGGCATGAGCTCCGGCGCGTTCAAGTTCGCAACCTTGGCGACGGTGACCGCGAACGGTTCCGGCGCAGTAGCGCACGCGGCAGTAGCACCTTCGGTTCCAGGCAACTACACGCTCAGCCTGATCGCAGAAAGCGGCACCGCAGCAACACCCATCGTGGTTACGGCGCCGCCCGCCGGTCCGGACACAGAAACCGACACAGAGTCCGCTGACGATGATGCTGAGGCAGCAGATGAGCTCGACCGCACCGACGGTGCTGCCTCGACTGGCGTGATTGCTGCAGGCGCGGTGCTCGCGCTCATCGGCGGAGGACTCGCTCTCGTGGCCGTTCGCCGTCGCACGATCTGATCGGGAATCACAGCATGAACGCACAGCGACTCCTCGCAAACGCCTGCGCTTCGGTGCTGGTAGCCCTCACCCTCGTTTGGGTGGGGGCGCCAGCCCAAGCCGCTGCATGCGAAAAGGGCACCGGCACGACCGTGGTCGTGCAAGGCCAGGGCATGAACAGCACCCGATGCACCGGCAAGGTTTCCAAAGCCAGCGAGGCTTTTGAAACCGCAGGCTTCCCACTCACGTACACAACACGGTTCCAGGGGTTCGTATGCCGGGTATCGGGCAAGCCTGCGTCGGATCCGTGCCAAACGGCATCGCCTGCGGATGCCTACTGGGGACTGTTTTGGGCCGACGGCAAGGGTGGGGGCTGGAAGTACGCCGACAAGGGCGTAGCTCAACTGTCGATTCCTGAAGGCGGCTGGGTTGCTTTCCGTTTCCAAGATGGAGACGGGAAAAAGTACCCGAGCGCGAACCCGGTGGGTCCGGCGCCAAAACCGACGCCCAAGCCGACTCCAAAGCCGACCGCCAAGCCCAAGCCGACAGTCGCACCGACGAGCAAACCTTCGGGAACACCCAGCACCTCGACTTCGGCAACACCGACTCCTGGCGGAACGCCCTCCGCGTCGGCGACACCGGGGGCAACACCCAGCACCGACGCTCCGGTTGCCGTGGACGATGAATCTGCGGGCGACTCGACGGATCAAGCGACTGCGGGAGTTAGCACCTCGGCAGATGACGACGCTAGTTCGGGCCCGGGCGGCTGGACCTTCGTCGCGCTCGGACTGTTGGCTGCGACCGGCGGACTCATCGGCTGGCGTGTTTGGAAGAGGCGCTGACCCACTCAGCGCACCGCCATGTCCCAGTCCACACCTGAACTCACGAAACCCTCGCCTCGCAAGGTGGTTCTCCCACGGGAATTACACCCGGTGGCCTGGTGGGTGTGGGCGTTGGGCATGGCGGCCGCCGCGTCGATGACGACGAATCCGTGGATCTTGTTGACGATCGTCGCGGTGGCGGCGATCGTGGTCGAGTTCCGCAGGGGAGATGCGCCGTGGGCATTGTCGTTCGGTTTCTACTTGTGGTTCGGCCTCATCATCGTGGTGATCCGGGTTGTGTTCAGGATCATTTTCGGTGGCGCTATGGGGCCCGACGATCCAGTCTTGTTCTCGCTCCCGTCGATTCCCCTGCCTGAAGTTGCGCGCGGGATCGAACTGCTGGGCGACGTCACGCTCGGCTCGGTGCTCGCTGGGTTGTACGACGGCATGCGCTTGGCCGCCTTGATTATTTGCGTGGGTGCGGCGAACTCGTTGGCCAACCCACGACAACTGCTCGCCTCGATTCCACCGGCTTTGTATGAGGTCGGTACCGCGCTGGTAGTTGCGCTATCGGTCTTTCCGCAACTCGCCGATAGCGTCAAGCGCGTCACGAAAGCACGCCGACTTCGTGGTGAACCCGGCAAAGGTGTCAGCGCCACACGGCGCATCGTGATTCCCGTGCTGGAAGACGCGCTCGAACGATCGATGACCTTGGCTGCGAGCATGGACTCGCGCGGGTACGGGCGCGCCGGTGATACGCCACTGCGAGACCGCTGGTTGACCGGAACGCTCATGATTGTCGCGATGCTCGGGCTCGCTGTCGGCAGTTACGGTTTCCTCGACGGCACTGCGCCACGCATCTTGGCGTGGCCCATGCTCGGCATCGGCGTACTGTTCGCTGTCGCATCCATGTGGGCGGCTGGCAAACGCGTCAAACGCACCCGATATCGAACCATCCGTTGGCAGTTCGGCGAGTATTCTGCGGTGGGTTCCGGACTTGCGGTGGCGATCGGGTTGAAGTTCGCCGGAGCCGAACATGTGGGTGTCATGTATCCGCCCGTTGACAGCTGGCCAGAGTTGTTGCCGGTCGTCATCCTGATCCCACTCATCGGGGCCTTGCCGGCCATCTTGACCCCGCCTGCCCTGCGCGACGAAGACACGATGGAGGACGAATGAACATAGTCGAACTCAACGACGTGTCGTTTGCGTATGACGATTCCGGGCCCACGATCCTCACCGACGTCAACCTCGCACTGCTTGAAGGTGAACTTGTTCTCGTGTCGGGCCGAACTGGTTCGGGTAAGTCCACGCTCCTGCGCATGTTCAACGGACTCGTGCCGCACTTTTCGGGTGGCACGCTCCGCGGAGACATTGTCCTCAAGGGGGAGTCGATTGTCGGCAAGCCACCTCGCGAACTCGCCGACTTTGTTGGGTTCGTGCCGCAAGACCCACTGTCGAGTTTTGTGGGCAGCACGGTTGAAGAAGAACTCGCGTACGGTATGGAGCAACTCGGACTTGACCAGCAGACGATGCGGCGCCGAGTGGAAGAAACACTTGACCTGTTGGGCATCGCTCACTTGCGTCGCCGGTCGGTGCGGGCATTGTCGGGTGGCCAACAACAACGTGTGGCGATCGGCGCCGTGCTGACGACCCACCCGAAACTACTCGTCCTCGACGAACCGACATCGGCACTCGATCCGATGGCCGCCGAAGACGTGCTCGCGACGATTTCGCGACTCACTCAAGACCTCGCACTTACGGTGGTCATCGCTGAACACCGGATGGAACGGGTCGTGCCGTTCGTTGATCGGATCGCCATCGTCGAGAATGGTCGGGTTCGGATCGGCGACCCGGCCGACTTACTGATTGAATCCCCGGTTGCGCCTCCCATTGTGGAGTTGGGCAGGCTCGCCGGCTGGCGACCACTTCCGTTGTCTGTCCGTGACGCGCGAAGTCAGTCGCGCGCCAACCCGTTGACGCTCGGCAAACCCGAGCCGCGGGCGACGCACACCGGTGAACGCGCATTGTCGGCACGCGACATCGTGGTGCAATACGGCACGAAAGTCGCAGTCAACCGCGTCGATCTGAACCTGAACCGCGGCGAGGTGCTCGCGCTGATGGGCCGTAACGGGTGCGGAAAGTCGTCCCTCATGTGGGCATTGCAAGGAACAGGACGCCGTACGGGGGGAACCGTCGACGTTGATGGCGACGATCCTGCGGACTTGAAGGCCGACGAAGCACGCTTGCTGGTGGGCCTTGTGCCCCAGACGGCTGCTGACTTGTTGTATTTGGAATCGGTGGCAGACGAGTGTGCGGCGGCCGATCAACATGCCGGTGCCGAAGCGGGCACAACGCGCGCCCTGCTCGACCGGCTTGCGCCGGGGATTGAACAGCAGAAACACCCGCGAGACCTTTCCGAAGGTCAGCGACTGTCGCTCGTTTTGGCGATCGTGCTGAGCGCCGAACCTGAGGTGGTTTTGCTGGATGAGCCGACGCGTGGCTTGGACTATCCGGCCAAACACGCGCTTGCGGAAATGCTGGCGGATCTGGCTCACCGAAAGCACGCGATCATGGTGTCGACTCACGACGTTGAGTTCGTTGCGCAGGTCGCCGACAGGGCCATCGTGATGGCCGACGGCGACATCGTTTCGCAGGGGCTCGCCGCCGACGTGTTGGCCGAGTCGCCTGCCTTTGCGCCACAGGTGTCGAAGATTCTCGGTCCCGAATGGCTCACGATCGAGCAAGTCCAGGCAGCACGTGAGAGCGGCGCGAGCGATGCGTGAAAGGCCGGCAATTGAACTGTCATTGCGTTCGATTCTCGTTTTGACGGGGGCGTCGATCGCGGGCCTGATCATGCTGCTCTGGCCCCTGTTTTTCCAGCCCGCACCGGATCAGACTCGGGTCGATCAACCGTTCATTTTCATTGCGTTGTTGCCCATCATCGTGCTGGTTGTTTTGGCAGAACTGTCCGAAGGTGGGATGGACTCCAAAGCGCTCGCGATGCTGGGCGTGTTGACGGCAATCAACGCGGCATTGCGACCGGTGGGCGCCGGCACGGCCGGTATTGAGCTCGTGTTCTTCCTGCTCATTTTGGGCGGGCGCGTGTTCGGGCCTGGGTTTGGTTTCGTACTTGGCTGCACGAGCTTGTTCGCATCCGCGCTGCTCACCGGCGGAGTGGGGCCGTGGTTGCCGTTTCAAATGTTGTGTTCGGCGTGGATCGGCATGTTTGCCGGGCTTTTGCCCAAACGCCCGCGCGGAAAAGCTGAGATCGCGATGCTCGTCGCTTATGGGATCGTCGCGGCCTACGCGTTTGGCCTCATCATGAACTTCACGTCCTGGCCGTTCACTCTGGGCATCGCGATACCCGGCGAAACTGATTCCTTGTCGATGGTGCCTGGTGATTCACCGTGGGCGAACCTGCAACGCTTCTTTGTCTTCACCGCGCTTACCTCGTTGTGGGGGTGGGACACAGGGCGTGCCATCACAAACGCCGTCACCATCATCGTGCTGGGCCCGGCTGTCCTCGCGACCTTGCGCCGGGCTGCGCGTCGCGCCCGCTACCTTCCGGCCGAGGTCAGCGACACGAGCGAGACGCGATGACGAATGAACCCCAGAGCGAACCACAAGGCGAAAGGATGGCCACATGAGGACACTCGTTACTGGCGGTGTGCGTTCGGGGAAGTCGAGGCACGCGGAATCCTTGCTCGGTGACCACGCGCTCGTCACGTATGTCGCACCCGGTCCGCTACCGAACCCGGACACCGATCCCGAATGGGCCGAGCGGGTGCGTCGGCACCAAAAGCAGCGTCCCGCACAGTGGCGCACGATCGAATCAACCGACCTCGTGGCGGCCCTGGCGTCGGCCGACGGCACCGTGCTCATCGACTGCCTCGGTACGTGGGTCACGGCACTCATTGACGATCTGAACGGCTGGGATCGACCTCAAAGCGACTGGCGTGTGGCGTTCGACGCGAGCGTGGACGCGGCGCTCGTTGCGCTCGCGCAAACCGAAGGTGACGTAGTAGTCGTGACGAACGAGGTGGGCTGGGGGGTTGTGCCAGAGCACGCCTCAGGGCGCTTGTTTCGCGATTTGCTGGGGACGGTCAATCAACGGTGGGCGAGCACGTCAGATGAGGTTCATCTCGTCGTATCGGGGCGCGTCGTCCGTCTATAGGACCCGCTCGACGAGCCGTCAATTCAGAGGGTGAACCCGACCAGCAAGAGAGCGAAAACGATCTCGATCGATGCTCCCATCGCGTCGCCGATCATTCCGCCGAAGCGTTGATGGCATCGGTGTACGAGCGCCGCTACGGCGAGTACAGAAAGTGCGAAGAACGCCAGAGGGCCAGTCAGTCCGCCACCGGACAGGTACGTCAAGCCAGCCACCACACTGAGCACGAGAACCCACAAGCCGAACGCTGCTGCGCGTGGAACGCTACCGGCGAATGTCGCGCCGAGACCTTCGGGCCGCGCCGCCCCAACGCCCTTGACTGCAGTCAGTGCGGCAGCGGCACGCGAACTTGCGGCGAGGCCAGCGAACAGCCAAGGCCCGTGCGAATGGGTAAGCACGCTAGCGCTCGCGGTGACTTGAACGAGGAGCACGAGGGTGATCGCAGCAACTCCGGCCGGTCCTACATTTCCGAGCCGCGCGACTTCCAACGAGCGTTCTTGACTGTATGAGGACGCGAGCCCATCGACCGTGTCGGCGAGCCCGTCAAGGTGGAACGCGCGGTTTCCGAGAACGAGCAACGCGACTCCGACGGCCGCCAGCGGTAGAGGATCGATGCCGACCCAAACACCGAGGGCTAAGAGCGCGCCAACTGCGGCCGACCATAAACCGAAGGCGAAGGGAGCCAGCAGCAGCGAGACGCCAGCGCGGGCCGAATCAACCTGCCCTGGTAGGGCAGTGGGGATCGCAGTGAACGTGCCAAGGGCGAGCCGCCAGCCATCGCGCACCTGCCCCGTGGGGCCTCGTGAATCGCTCACGCCGACAATGCCTTTGCGAGTGCCATCAGGAGAGGTTCGTTGACCACGAGTCGAGCCAGAGATTCGGTATCGAAACTCGCGACCGTGGCGCGCGAGGTCGCGGCTTCGAGTTGGTTCCGGGCGGCAATCCCTGATTCGGTCGCGGTTCCGTCCGCATCAATCCAGCCGCGCGTGCTGAGTTCGGCTAACGCGCCGTTCCACGCGTCGTCACTCCAGCCCGTGAGCTTTTGGCGGCCTTGGGGCTGGCGGCCGGTGGCGACGGCGAGAGCGTTCGCTGCTGCCCCGTTGAGGCCGGCCGTGGCCAAGACCGCCCAGTGCCGGTCGCCGCGCAACTCGCGCAGCACGGTGACCTTGTGCCACAGGCGAGCGACCGGATCTTCGGGCATCTCGAGCGCCATCTGAGCAGCAGCCATGGGCGCGCCGCCGAGGGTGATGCCATCGAGTACGCCACTGAGTGAGTCTGCAAACTGGGTCGCTAGGTCGGCGTGGGGGGCCAGTGCTCGAGTCGCGATCGACAGTCGGGCTGACACAATCGAGTCGGGGGTCGCGATGTCCCACGCGGCGGGAATCTGTTCGCTGATCAGATCAATGGAGAAGCCGAAAAATGCGGCCGTCGTGAGTTCTGCGGAGGCGGGTCCCAGCGGCGCGGCGCGACTTGCGAAATAGATCATCGCGGAGTTAGTGAGTCCGAGGTCGGCGTAGTCGTCGCCCCACGCTTGTTTGGGATAAACGACCTGGTGGATCGTACTGATTGCTTGCCATGTTGCCTCAGAAACCATGACCTAGGTCTATCAGGTTGCGCTCGCTCTAGGTGACGGTTGGCCCGATCTGCCCAAGTTTGCTATTGAGCCTTATAACTAATTCAGATACCATCAGTATTTGAAAGTGCGATCGGAGTGAGGCGTGAGTCAAACCAAGGACGGGAAATCAATCCCCAAGGTTTCGCGCGTCGAACGCCAAGCCGAAACTCGAAAAGCACTTGTTGCCCAAGCCCGAACAATGTTCCTCAATGAAGGCTATGCTGCCACCTCTCTCGACAAAGTCGCGATCGAGGCCGGCTATTCGAAAGGTGCCGTCTACTCCAACTTCGAAGGCAAAGAAGAACTCTGCCTCGAAGTTCTCGACGGGATCCACCGTGAAAAAGTTCGCGGCGTCGCAAAGATCTTCTCCGGTACGGGCGATCTCAGTTCACAACTCGACGTGTTCGCTGCATGGGCCCAGGACGAACTAGCAGATCCGCGCTGGACCCGGCTTGAGTTCGAGTTCGCGGCGGTCGCGGGACGTAACCCATGGGTTGCTGAACAACTCGCAACGCGCCACCGCGAAATCGCCGAGCTCGTGCGCTTGCTTGTTATCGACATTTCGCAACGGTTTGGCCTTCGCGGAGTCGAATACGCTGGGCAGACCGCAACCGCACTCATGAGTGCCGGAATCGGATTGGGTGCGCTGCGCTCACTTGACCCGAAGATTGACATGAATATTTTCGGGCTCGTCGTCAGGTCAATGATTCGGGCCTCGAGCACCATGCCCGAGGCCCAAACCGAAACCGAGTGAAAGCAAATGCTCTCGACGGTCAATCTTTAGTTCTCATTTCCCGCGCGAAAGACACGCGTGGGGGGCTTAGTAGCCGCCGTTCGCCTTAAACCGTTCGAAGCTCTCGACGATTTCCTTCTCAGCTGCTTCGCGGCCGAGCCACTTGGAGCCTTCTTCGACATACTTGCCTGGCTCGAGCGCCTTGTAGG
>SSHC01000033.1 GCA_008017265.1 Aeromicrobium sp. | reverse complement strand
TCGGGCCAAGCCTGTGCATCAGAGTGCATAGTCCGTTCCTGTGCCCGATGGGTCAGGCGCCTGTCAGAGAGTCCCATAGTCACTGCCAAGTTGACGACTGACCCATCATGTGTATCATTGGTACAGTACCATTACGTCAACAGAAGGATCCCAGCATGAGTAACCAGCCGAGGTCCGTGGTTCAGATCCTGCTTCCTTACGCCGGAATCATGGCAGTTCTCGCCGTCTTCGCAAACCTTGTTGTCGCATTTCGCGGCAGCACAATTGACGCGGTTTCCGGGTCTGCGCTGCTCCCTGCCTTCGTTTATTACGTCTACTTCCAGATCACAGCCCGAGCCGAGTTGAGCCGCATTCGCTTTGGTCTGCTAGTTGCGCATCTCGTCGCGTTTCTGATCGTGAATCTCAGCTACCACATCCACGCGGCGACCTTGGCCGTCTTGAGTTTTGATTCAAACAGCGAGCCCTCAGTGTCCCTCTCACCTGGTTGGTTCGGTGTGCTGTTTGGCATGTTCTGTATTTGGGGCCTTGGCCTGCTGATTCATACGGTGGCGTCGATCGCATCCCGCGGCTTCGAAGAAATTTCGATCTGACAATGCAGGGCGAACAAGAGGAGTTTGCCGCCGAGGTCGTGGCGCGCTGGCGCGAGACTCACAAAAAGAGCATGACGGTCTTCTTCATTCTCGTTGCCTTAAATACCGATCCCATGTGGTCACGCGAACTTGCAACTTGGCTGGTGAACACAACTGGAATCGAGTTAACCGAGCGCGGACTCCATCGCACTTTGCAGCGGATGCACAAGAGTGGCTTTACATCGGTATCGACCGAAACTTCGCCTGTGTCAGGTGCAGACCGAAAGGTCTACACGATCACGCCATTAGGTAGAAGCGTCGCCCAGAAGATAAAGCAGGAGGGGCTTGATTATGTTTTCAGTCCGGCCTATCAAACCGGACTCGAAAGACTCTGATACGAGCGTTAGATCTGCTCGCTGTCGTCTCGTTTGAGCCAACCTCCAGCCCACAACGCCCACAGCACGAGCGGCGGTTGGAAGAAGAGTCTGGCCTTGCGTTTTGCATCCGTGTCAAGGCCGAAAGCAGTTCTGCCTTCGATGTATTGGGCCATGTTTCCGGGGAACACTGCAGTGATGAAAAGCGCAATGGCCATCCCCAGCGTCCGACGATGCTTCGGCAAAACTAAGAATGCGGTACCTAGGGCAATTTCTGCCGCACCCGAAGCCACCACGACATCGTCTTTGTCGGCAGGAACCCAATCGGGAACGAGTTTCTGGAACTCCCGACGAGCCACGGTGAGGTGCAACAAGCCTGCAGCGACCATAAAAACGCCGAGTCCTAATCGAGCCGAATCTTGGAAACGAGTCATGCACAGAGCATAACGGCACGTCGTGTCAGTCCATCTCGCTCATTTTCGAAAAGTCGCGTCCCAAAACTCAAAATGCGCGCAATCGCAACTAGGCGTAGCGTGAGAATTCTCAGCGTTCACTTGATCGGCAGGTGCAGTCATGCGAAACTCAACAGCCCTCTCAGCTCTCCTCGCCTCAGCGTTCGCACTCGGCACGCTAGCAGCATGTTCAACCGACAAGGAGCCTGCAGCCAAACCAGCAACAGCCACGATTGAAATTCGCGAAGGCACTGTCTCCGCCCAATTGAAGGAGAAAGAACTTACCGCCACCGAGCTGACGAAGGCTTTACCGAAAGACACCGTCGTGACAGCTGGCGAAAACTCACTTATCGAGCTTTCGTGGTCAGACGGCTCAATTACGAGATTGGGGTCGCAAGGCTCAATGAAAGTTGGCGAAGGCAAAAACCGCGGGCAACTACTTACTGGGCAGTCGTGGCACCTCGTTAGCACGAAGGGTTCGGGAAACTACAACCTCACACTTGGCGACGGCAGCAAGGTAACAACTTCAGGCACAAATTTCATTACCGATTGCGATGCCGCCGGCAAAGATTGCAACGTTTTTCTCCTTGATGGGAATCTCTCAGCGGCCGGGAAAAAACTCACACCAAAGACGTGGACCACCGTTAAAGGCGGTAAGGCTGGAGCTGTGAACCCTTTGACCTGGACTGACGTCGCATCAACAGAATTTGCGAAGAAGAACTCCGCGCTTGATGGGGACAAAGGTACGAGCCTTGAAGAACTCTACAAAGATGCCGATCCTGCCCTAGCGTCGCTCACTGGCAACTACAAAGGAAAAATCACAGCAACGAGCGCTGATTGTTTGAAAGGAGACTGCTCACCCGCGAACCTTCCCAAGAAGGGCGAAGTTGGTGATCGAACGTACTCGTTTGAGATTTCCTGCGGAAAGCGCCTTCCTTGCACCGGAAAGTCCAACACGAGTTGGTCCGAACTAAGTACCGGAAAGGTAAAGAAGTCCCTCGTACCGTTGGCCTTTGACGGAACCACCTACTCATGGACACTCAAACTGTCGGGCCCCCTGTGCGTTTGGACCGATGGAAAAGAAGAAGGAAAGTTCTCCAACCCGATCACGTGGAACGCCAAGCCGACCAAAGCCGCTTTCGTCAATGGTGATTTTGTTGTCACTCAGATCACGGGTACCGCAACTGCCTCAAGTAGCGTTGCAAAGCCGGTATCTTCAACGGAATGCAAGCCATGGGAATTTGCGTGGAAGTCCGATTCAACCTTCACAGCGACTCGCCAAGCAAAATAGTCACCACCTCGGTTGGGCCTTGACCCTGCGGTGTGGAATGGGGCCAAGGCACGTCGTACTCTGCCACTTCCTAAAACGCCACCGCACTGGAAAACGTCCGGGACGGTAGGCGTCGTGGATGAACGGCAGGCACTAATCGCGATCAAGAATGCCAACCCTGCAAGTGATTTGGGCAGTTGGACTGGCACGGACTATCGCTCATGGGAGCGCGTTTCCTGCACAGATGGGCGCGTAACCTCTTTGAAATTGTGGAGCAAAGGGTTAACGAGTTTGCCCCCTGAAATCGGAAATCTCACCGAGCTTGAGTACCTGTTCTTGACTAACAACGAGTTATGGGACTTGCCGGATGAAATTGGGAAAATTCTGAGTCTTCGGGCGTTGCACATGGGCAGAAACAAGTTGATGAGTGTGCCTGCGTCAATTGGGAAACTCTATAACCTCACGAGGTTGAGTTTAGATCGGAACAAGTTATCAGGTGATGTTTCCTCTTGGGCTGAACCACTACGCAAGGCCAACAACATCAAGGAATTGAGACTTAGAGGAAACCGGTGTTTAACGGCTGGCAGCAACACCTACCTGAAAGCGTGGCTGGATCGCTTGGGTAGAGATTGGCAAGACGGCTGTTGAGCTCGTTCGATGCGGTAGTTCGTGAGACTATTGCGACAAACGTTCCGCATTCTGTGCCTTGATTTACCCGGCTCAAATCCGGTTACGGACGGTCAGTGGATGCCACCATCGAGATCCGACTCGTTTTCGATCACCACGTCAGCGTCGTGGAACAGCGACGCGAGAGACGCCTTCCATTCGAGAAGGTCGACTGAGATCGTCGACCAGGTGATCACCCGGTTGAGTTCGTCATACTGGTGGATGATGAAGTTGCGGTTCGCGACAGCGATCGCCCACTCGACACCGTCGGGTGCGAGCACCCCAAGCTTGGAGAGTCTGTTGGCCGCCTCGCCGAGCTTCATCATTAACGAGTCGCCAGCTTCCTGGAGCAGGTCGTCGGCGAGATAGGTGTCCTTACCGCGGTCAACGATCTCTTCAACGCGTGCGAGCCAAACTTGAATGTGGAGCAGCTCTTTGGCTGCCTTCCGGTCCATCACAACAACACCGCTTCGCGGCGAATATCGTCATCGAGTCTGGGTTTGAGCCCGCCGTAGTCGATGAGGTCGATCTGGCGGCCGAGGACTTGTTCGAGGAGTTGCTTGAAGCGGATGAACCCAAACATCGACGTGCCGTCTGGTGCTTCGACAATCAGGTCGATATCGGAGTCCGATCGTGCTTGGCGGCGGGCAACCGAACCAAAGACGGACAAGCGCATGTAGCCGTGATCGGCCGCGAGTGCCTTGAGGATGGGCGCGGCAGCTTCGAGCAACACCTCGGGATGCACCTCGCCCAGTTCGGGGGCGAACTTGAGCTGCTGGCTCACAGCCGGCTGGGAGATTCCGACTGCCTCGGCAATCTGGCGTTGCGACATGCCGGAGGCGACCATCGCCCGCAGCGCGAGGACGCGCCGAAGTCGGGCGACATCCTCGTCCTGCCGGGCGACTCGGTACTCAACCAACAATGTCATAAGAGTATCTTATCACTCTCGCGAGGACTCTGGTCTAGCCCATCAACGGCATCCTTCGCGGCGGAATGGGCCAGGTGCTGGCACCGCTTCAGAGAGAAGGGACATTGTGAACCGCCCCAAACCGAATCCGCAGTCCCCACGACTGACAGTCAGGAAGGTGCACCCATGCTCAAGGTCGTCCACGACGAGTCAGAGCCCTCGGGATCCTGTTGGGCAATCTCGTCAACAGGATCGGCTTGCGGAAGTCCTAGTGGTCGGTTGACGAGCGTTGGCAGGGGGCACCGGGACCCTGCCCTCAGCCGCGCAGGCCGCCCCGGAGAGCCGCGACCTGCTGCCTCCAGTCGTCGTTGCCGGCCTCCCTGTGTAGCTCGGCGAGCTCGGAGTCGGCGAGCACCCGGTCCAGGGCTATCGCCGCGGCCGGCAAGAACGCCGCCACCTCCTCAACGTCGGCACTGGCTACCCAGTCGTCAACCTCCGCCTCGGTTGACTCCACCGTCAGCCCGATCACCAGTCCGACCACTGCTGCGGCCGCCACCGCCTCGGACGCGGCGGGCGCGTCGACGTGGCCCGCGTCGAGGTCAAGCGCCACCGCGATCGCCGCGACGCCATCGCTTTCCAGTGTGTAGACCCAGTCGGCCGCGTTATCGTTGTCGAACGGCCCAAGTCCCCAATCTCCCATGCGAATTATGTTTGCAACCGCGCTTGGCTGTCCCGCAACATCAACCAAGAAAAAGGCCTAGCGGCAGAAATGTGTGTATGAGATTTCTCTTTTTTGTTGTGTTTCCAGCCTGAAGTAGGCCCATACATGCTTTGAAAGCGTGTATGGGCTCTCTTCCTCGTAATTGGCCGTGTTGTGGTGTATGTGCTTCGAAGTTGGTGAAGAACGGGAAAACGAGTGCTGGGCGGACTCGTTGGCGGTGTCGTGCATGTGGTGCGTCAACGACTCAGCATCGTCGTGATGTTTCTGATCGGGCAACGATGTTGGCGTTCCATTCGTGGCTGTTAGGCAAGGACTCTCAACGCGAGATCACTGGTGGCACGGGTCGAACGTTTCGAGCTAAGACCGATTGGTGTTGGCAGATTGACGTGCCTCAACCATCCATCACTGGCGAGATCTATCGACAGGTCGCTGTCGATGGCACCTATTTTCACCACTGGTGCTTGTTGATCGCTTTCAACAGCAAACACGTGATTGCGTGGCAATGGTGCGATCGAGAAAGCAAAGCCTCATGGTCTGCCCTGTTGAGTCGTATTCCAGCGCCTGACGTGGTCGTCACCGATGGCGGGACGGGTTTACGGGCCGCGTTAGACGACCATTGGAAACGAACTCATATTCAGCGCTGTTACTTCCATATTTTTCAGACCGTCACCCGTCATACGACACGTCGTCCACGGTTGCAGGCGGGTCAGGAAATCCTCGCATTAACGCATGATTTGATGCGGGTCCATGATCTTGATTCGGCTGCGACATGGATGGGCGACTACGCCACCTGGGAAACCCACTGGTCCTCGTTCTTGAAGGAACGAACCTGGAATCGTCCCGGAATTGACCGGCCTCAAGGAGTCAAAGCAAATCAAACATGGTGGTACAAACATCAAGAACTACGCCGTGTTCAAGGCCTTTATCGACGACTCATCGCCGATAAGTCATTGTTCACGTGGTTAACCCAAAGCCACCACACGCCACCGGAGATAGCCCGCACAACCTCACCACTCGAAGGCGGAATCAATGCAGGCATCAAAGACCTCTTACGACGCCACCGTGGCATGACCACCGACCATGCGCGGCGAGCCGTGGAATGGCACCTCAACACGCTAACCGAGTTCCCGAAAGACCCATGGGAACTCGCGAAACACCATCTAGCGAACCCCGCACCTGAAGCATCCCCAAAACCAAAGGCCACACCACTCGGCCCTGAAACCTACGGAACCGGACTCACCGCCGAAGAAGGACTCTGGACAAGAAAAGGCTGGGCAGGACGCTCACACTAGCCGCGACACGCCCGAGCCATACACACATTTATGCCGCTAACCCTCGTTTTCAGTTTGTGGAAAACTCGCCGGCCACGGCGTACGAAAGCCCCACAGCCAATCGGCCGCGGGGCTTTCAAAACGGGCAACAACGCCCAAGAATCAGTGCGAGGAAACCTCAACCTCGGTGCTGTCAGGAATGACCGGCGAGTAGTGCTTGGCTTTGACGTTGACGGCTGCAGCAAGGGCAGTAACGATCACGAACAATCCAAGCGGTGCACCAACCAAGACACCCAACACGAACAGCTTGGAAACCTGTTCGCCGTCTTCCCACGTTGCCGGAGTTGCCGCCATGGCACTCGTTCCCGAAAGGACAAGGGCAGTGAACGCGGCGGAAAGAACAGCAAGTACACGAGCAACAGTCATGGGCATATCTTATCGACACGTAGTCTTGAACTGTGTCTACCCCAAGTTGGATGGAATCTGAGTGGTTCGAACTGCTGATTGACCGCCCCGCGAAAATCGTGCTCACGATCGCGTTGGCGTTCGTGGTTCGATGGCTTGTACACCGCGTCATCGACCGTGCCGTGAAGCCAAGCAGCCTGGGCAAAGTACCCGGAGCACTCGCCGCATCGCGCGCTGTCAACGCACTCACAGATTCACCCGCTGCCACCGCCGAGCGGCGCGAGACTCGAGCCAAAACGGTTGGCAGTTTGCTCAAAAGCGTCGCTTCCATCACGATCTTCGCCATCGCCGTCACCATGATGCTCGAGATACTCGGGCTACCGATCGGTCCGCTTCTGACGGGTGCGGGCGTGCTGGGTGTCGCGCTTGGTTTCGGTGCACAATCGCTCGTCAAAGATTTCGTTTCGGGCATCTTCATGCTGCTGGAAGACCAATACGGTGTCGGCGACTCGATCGATGTGGGGCCAGCCAGTGGCACCGTGGAATCTGTCGGTTTGAGGGTCACTCAACTGCGCGATTCCTCGGGCACCGTTTGGTATGTGCGCAACGGCGAGATTTTGCGCGTCGGCAACCATTCTCAACAGTGGTCCAAAGCAGTCCTTGACGTCACCGTCACCAATCCCGCTGATCTCGAGCGAGCGCAACAGATTCTGAGCGAGCAAGTTGCCGCCGTCACTGCCGACCCCTTGTATGCAGAGCTGGTAATCGATAAGCCAGAAGTGTTCGGCCTCGAACGCTACGACTCCAGCGGCGCAGTCTTGCGCTCGGTGATCAAAACCAAAGCCAGGCAACACACCAAAGTGAACCGGGCACTTCACAGTCGCGTGTTGCGTGCGTTCGCCCAAGAAAACATCACCATCACCTCAATCGAATCCCCAGGAGTATCGCGATGAGCACGCCCGCAGAGCAAACCTTTTTTGAAGCGATCGGTGGCCGCGCCACCATCGAACTGATCGTTGAGGTGTTCTATCAAGGCGTTGCCACCGACGACGTGCTCAAGGACATGTATCCCGAGGAAGACCTCGGCCCGGCGGCCGACCGGCTTTCGAAGTTCCTCGAACAGTATTGGGGCGGATCCACTGAATACTCCCAGCATCGCGGCCACCCCCGGCTGCGCATGCGCCACGACCCGTATGTGGTCGATGCTGACGCACGCGACCGTTGGCTCAAGCACTTCCGTGCTGGCTTAGACGCGGCACGCCTCGAACCCGAACTCGATGCCGAGTTTTGGGCTTATGTGACTCGCGCTGCCGAGTTCATGATCAACGCACACGGCTGACAGCAAGACAAAGCAGGGTTCAGTCCATCATCAGCGCGCGAAGGCGTTCGCGTTGGTCCTCGTTGAGTTTTGCCGAACGTTGAGTGTCGGCGTCAAAGGCCACCATCACCGTTTCAGCCACTGCCAGCACCTCGCCGTCTTTGCACAACTGGGCCCGAATCGCGAATGACGAGCCGCCCACGGTTTTCACCCAGGTTTGAGTTTCGAGGGGCTCTGACTGCCAGCGCAGTGGTGTGATGACACGGACGTCAGCGCGGGCGCTCACGATCGACGGGATCTTGGCTTCGCGCATCGTGGTGTTCATGTAGAGCACGCGGGCTTCTTGGAACAGTTCGAACATGCGTGCCGTGTTGATTTGGCGGTGGTCGTCCAGGTCGCTGTAGCGAAGCATCAACTGGCCGACCGGGGCGTCAGGTTCAACCCGTGCGGTTTCGGGGGCTGCATCGAAGCGCGATGTGACGATCGCGGCGGGATGTTCGGCACCGCTCACCAAAATCGATTGAGTCAGGGTTAGGCCATCGATAGCGGTGTCGATGTGGATCGGGTGGTCGGATTTCAGCACCGGCATCCGGTAGTCAACTTCGACTCGCACCGGATCGGTATGCGGGATGAGGCCGCTGGCTCTGAGCTCCGGCCAGGTCTCCAGCGCATAGTCCACGTACACCACATTGTTGACGTGCCGGAGGGTGTCGAGGTCACTCCAGCGCATCGCGATTTCTGTTGAAGCCATGTTGGCATCCTGCCAGATAAACCTCAGGAGTCACATCAGGCGACTCGAACCGAGGTTTGCGCTACCGCGCGTTGGTATTGTGCGATACGCTCAAACTAAGCAAGCGCTTAGAACAAGGAGATCACAGTGTCTGAAACTCGTACCGCCATCGTCACCGGAGCCGCTCGTGGCATCGGTGCTGGCGTCGCAAAACGTCTCGCCGCCGACGGAATGAACGTGGCTGTCCTCGATTTGAACGAAGCCGATTGCGCCGCCGTGGTCGAGGAAATCAAAGCCGCTGGCGGCTCTGCTCTCGCGGTGGGCGCCGATGTGTCGAACCCCGAATCGGTGGAAGCAGCCGTTGAGAAGGTCGCCGCTGAACTCGGCGCTCCCACGGTCGTCGTCAACAACGCCGGCATCATCCGCGACAACCTGTTGTTCAAGATGACGGTCGAAGAGTGGGACCTGGTCATGAACGTCCACCTGCGTGGCGCGTTCAACATGGTGAAGTCCACCCAGAAGTACATGACCGAAGCCAACTACGGCCGCATCGTGAACCTGTCGAGCACCTCGGCTCTCGGTAACCGTGGCCAAGCCAACTACTCGGCAGCCAAGGCCGGCGTCCAGGGCCTCACCAAGACCCTCGCCATCGAACTGGGCAAGTACGGCGTCACCGCAAACGCAATCGCACCGGGCTTCATCCAAACGGACATGACGGCCGCCACAGCTGAGCGCATTGGTGTTGGGTTCGACGACTTCATCAAGTTCAGCGCAGACCAGATTCCGGTCAAGCGCGTTGGCCAGCCCGAAGACATCGCCCACACGGCTTCGTTCCTGTGCAGCGAAGGCGCCGGCTTCGTTTCAGGTCAGGTCATTTACGTGGCCGGTGGCCCGAAAGACTGACGTGGAATCACCAAAGGGACTTGACCTAGTCGCGCTTTCAGCGTGGCTAGGTCAAGCCAACCCCGATCTGCTCAACCTTTCGCGTCCGCTTTCAGCCTCCCTCATAACTGGCGGCAAATCGAACCTGACCTACACGGTCTCCGACGGCACCCACGAGGTAATCGTTCGCCGCCCGCCACTCGGACATGTGCTAGCCACCGCTCACGATATGTCGCGCGAATACCACGTAATGGACGCCCTAGCTCAGAGCCCCGTACCGGTTCCAGCAATGTACGGATTGTGCGAAGACCCCGAAGTTCTCGGCGCGCCCTTTTACGTGATGGAAAAGGCCGAAGGCACAGCATTCCAGCGAGCTTCCGAACTCAACGAACTTGGCCCCGTGCGTGTCCGCGCTATTTCTGAACGCCTCGTTGACACGCTCGTCACCTTGCACGCGGTCGATTACAACCACGTTGGCCTAAGCGACTTCGGTCGCCCCGAAGGCTACCTAGAACGCCAGGTTTCTCGCTGGCGCAAACAACTCGAGAAGTCCCGCAGCCGCGAACTCCCGGGACTTGACGAATTGGCAAACTGGCTCAGCAACTCAGTTCCAAGCGCAGCAGCCGGAACAATCGTGCACGGCGACTTCCGCCTAGATAACGCCCTCATCGATTCAAACGACCAAGTATCGGCCGTACTCGATTGGGAAATGAGCACGCTTGGTGATCCGCTCACCGATGTCGCGCTCATGTTGGCCTACCAGCAGCTTGCCCTCGATACCCCCGATGGCGAAGATGCAGCAGTCACTGATGCCCCCAAAGCCGCCGGCTACCTCAGCATCGATGAGGTAACCGAACGCTACGCGCGATTGTCAGGTCGCGACGTCAGCCACTTGGGATTCCACCTCGCCTTGGCCTATTTCAAACTCGCGGTAATTCTCGAAGGGATCTACCTGCGTTTTAGTCAAGGACAGACTCTAGGTTCTGGATTCGACAAGATCGGCGACGGGATTTTTGGCCTCATCGAACACGGTCTCAACGCACGCACAAGTAGCTAGGCTGCCTCGTCCACGAAGGCAGTTGCGGGCACGAAGAACAAGGTGATCGCCGCGACCACCGCGGCAACTGAACTCACAATCCAGACCGTGTAATAGCCGCTCAGCGATGCGGCAGTTCCTGTTCCTGCTCCAGCAGCCAAAGCAACACCGAATACGCACGAGGCGATCGAGCCACCAATTGTTCGGGTCATACCTGTGAGGCCCGTCGCGATACCCGTGCCACCGGCTGGCGCTGCGGCCGCCGCGGCTGCAGGAATCGCCGCAAGCATCGCACCTGAGCCGAAACCGACTGGAGTCATCGAGAAGGCCACTGACAGGAACGAATCGTGATAGAACGTCATCGCACCATAGCCGCCAGCAACTAACAGCATCGCGCCAATCAAACAATTCCGCGGTCCAACTACGGAACTAATCTCGCCGAAAATAGTCGCGCCAATCAGCATGGCAAAGGCATATCCCAAGAGAATCGGACCGACGTATGCTGGCTCTAGACCCAAGCCGAAACCGTATTCATGCGGGTCCGTTTGCGCGTAAGTCGACAGTGGAATCGCAGCACTCACGAGCGTGATACCTAAAAGCAACGAAGTCAATTGAACTGGCCACATGGCTCGCGCCGCCATCACGCGGAAGTCAACGATCGGTTCGTCTCTGCCGAGTTCAAACTTCGTAAACGGAATGATCAACGTAAGGCCCGCAGTGAGCGAAATCCACGGCCACGGCGATGCGTAACCGAGTAGTCGAATCAGTGTGAGCGACAGCGAGACAAGAATTAGTATTCCCGCAAGCATCGCGAGCCCCGGAAGGTCGAGCTTGGCCGGTTGCGGAACATGCCCCGCATCCGACATGGGCCAAATAATGAGCACAGCAATAGTCGCGAGTACAGCCGGAACCGCTAGCACCATTCGCATGTCATCGAAGATGGCCGACGCAGCGGGGGACGCAATAGCGGCGGCAATGGCCCCACCCATAAGTGCCGCCACAATCGTGCCAGTCGCTTTACGCGTATTGTCAGCTTGGTCCGGATCGCCCGCGCTTCGCAGGAAGATCAGCGCGACTTCGAGTGGCAGCCAGACAGCCAGCACGCCTTGAATTGCCCAGAAGCTCAGATACACGCCAAAGCTCGTCGAAAAAGCAATGCCCCAAGTCGCGGCCGCCACGACGATTGCTGCCCAAAAGAGCATGCGGCGATGACCAATAAAGTCGGCAAGTTTTGATAGGGGCGGGACACATAGAGCCGACATGAGGAATTGGGCTGCCTCGAGCCAGTTCAAATCGGCGTCATTGACGTTCAAGTACCGGCCGATGTCGGCAATGACTGGCATGTAGTAGTTCTGCAAGAAACCGCTGATGAATTCAACGAAGACGAGTGCGCCGACGAGCCCAAGGGCAATGCGCGCGTTGCTGCTATCTGGCATGGTCAAGATTCTAAACGCATGGACCGTCCTAATAGGTCGGTTGCGGAGACTTTTGTCGCGCGTCCTCGAATCGCCCAATACCTACATTTGGCACTAACCTGGGGGTAGGGTTAGCGCCGTGACCGTGATTCTCGAGCCGCGTCGACGCCCCACCCAAGAACGGAGCAGGGTCAAGTTTGAACGCCTGCTCGATGTCTCGCGCGAATTATTGCTTGAAGTTGGGTTCGAATCCTTCACCTGCGAGGAAGTGGCGCACCGCGCAGGGTTACCGATTGGCACGCTCTATCAGTTCTTTGCCAACAAGTACGTCATCGTGTGCGAATTGGATCGCCAAAACTCCGTCGCAGTGCGCGAAGAGTTAGCCAAACTTGCGGCAGAACTCCCCACCCTGGATTGGCTCAAATTGTTGGATCGACTACTCGATCACATGGCAACGATGTGGCTAAAAGACCCCTCACGCAGCGCAGTTTGGTATGCCGTCCAATCAACACCCGCTACCCGCGCAACCGCAGAAGTAACCGAGGCTGAACTGGCAGCCGAGGTGGCATATGTCCTGGGACCACTTACGCCCGGGACCCCACGCGAACGACGAAAGATCTTGGCAGAAGTGCTCATTCACGTCACCTATTCGATGTTGAACTTCTCGATCCGTCACCGCCAAGAACACGACGAAGCGATCATTGAGGCGAAACGACTACTTTCGGCGTACTTACTGTCAGCAGAAGCCAACGGCAACTCAAAAACGAGCAACTAATCGCGACTCAAAAGCACATTAGCGAGTGCATAGTCGCCGTCGTGGCTTAGCGAAACGAACACCTCAACTCCTGCCAAGTGTGCGCGTATATCCGCGCCAAGGCACAAGCGAGGCCGACCCCATGCATCGCGAATAGTCTCGATTAAGTGATGAATCTCGTGCGGCATCGCAGGTCCGCTCCCCCACAGAGATTCAGACCACGCTTTAATAAATGCTTCTTTAGCCGCCCATCGAGCCGCGAGCGAAGCAATACCTTGATCGTCCACTCCTCCGCGGCAATCGGCTCGCTCGCGACTCGTGAAGAGCTGCTCGAACCTCGTGCCGGGTTGTCGCCATTGCTCGGCGAAACCCGGCACATAAACGAGGTCAATCCCCGTGCCGATCACTGGCACGAGTAGATCCCATCAGGACACAATCGCGCCTGCGAATCAAGCAAAACGTTTGCTTCCAAGTCGCGGACATTGCGGTCACCTAGTCGACGATCCTGTGCGCGCTGATACGCCGGCTCTCCTCCGAACATCGCATCAGTGAGGCGCGCGCGCCCTGCCCGCTTACGCTCTTGCGCCCCAGCAAGATAAGACGCCTTGCGCGCTTCAGGCAGGGCAGCGATAAATGCTTGCGGATGCACGATCGCAATGAGGCCTGCAACGTGTCCGAAACCGAGACTCGTCACGAGTCCCGCCTTGAGCGGGCCGCTTGCGAGCGGCTCACGGAGCCACACGAGTCGCTCATGTTCAGCAAGGTCGTCCATGACGCAATCAAGGCTGCGGTTCGGCGGCAGGATGCCTTCGGCCAGAACTTGGCACAAACCGATTACTTGGAACGCCGCCGCTCCACCCTTGGCATGTCCGGTCAAGGTTTTTTGGGAGATCACGAACATCGGATTCGAGGGTTCGCGTCCGATCGCGCTGGCGAGCCGTTCGTGGAGTTCGGACTCGTTACGCTCGTTCACTCCCGTTGAGGTGTCATGCTTGCTGACCACGGCAATATCATCTGCCGACACGCCTAGCTTGGCCAAAGCCCTAGCCAGACGCGATTCCTTGCCATCCAAACCGGCCGCTAAGGCACCCAAGCCAGGTGCCGGAATCGAGGTGTGAATGCCATCGGCAAAGGAGGCGGCATAAGCAAGCACTCCGAGCACCGGCAATCCCAACTCAAGAGCAACATCGCCACGCGCCAAGAGAATTGTGCCGCCGCCTTGTGACTCAACGAATCCGCCATAACGACGGTCGTTGGCTCGGCTGAAGTGCCTCGGGGCAATACCCTTCGCCGCCATGCGTGCCGAATCGGCCGTTGCTGCCATGTCACCGAAACCGACAATGCCTTCAATGCCTAGATCATCGAAACCGCCAGCCACCACGAAATCGGCCTTGTCCACGGCGATCTTGTCGACCGCTTCTTCGATCGACACTGCCGTCGTGGCGCAGGCAGCCACCGGATGCACCATCGCGCCATATCCGCCGACATACGACTGCACCACATGGGCCGCAATCACGTTCGGGAGTGCCTCTTGGAGGATGTCGTTCGGCGTCGGGTTGCCGAGTAGCGTGTCGATGTACAGCGATCGCATCGACGTCATGCCACCCATGCCAGTGCCTTGAGTGTTAGCGACGCGACTCGGATGCACCCAGCGCAAGAGTTCGGCCGGAGTGAACCCAGACGAGAGGAAGGCGTCTACTGTGCAGACCAGGTTCCACAGGGCCACGCGATCAATCGACTGCACCATCTCTGGCGAAATACCCCAACGCGTCGGATCGAATCCGCTCGGAATTTGGCCTCCGACAGTCCGCGAGAGTTTCATGGCGCGAGGCACGCGAATCTCGGTGCCGGCCGCACGAGTGACAGTCCATTCACCCTCGTTATTAACGCTTGCCCGCGTATTTTCGGGGTCAGCTGCACGCATCGCCTCGGCCTCAGCCTGGCTCGAAACACTGAAAGTCAGGTCCTTGTCCAAGTAAACCGACGTTAAGAGCGGTGCCGAATTCTCGACCATGTCGCCGTCGTCTTCGTACTGGCGAATTCCGATGCGTTGACGAACCTCGTCTTCATAACGATCAGCCAACTCAGCTTCGGGCACCGGCTCGCCAGTTTCCGTATCCATCCACGAACCTTGCGCATCATCGAAGGTGACAAGTCCGGTGAGCCAGGCGAGTTCGAGCACGCCTGCGGCTGAGAGCTCGTCGTGAACCTCCATCTCGTAGCGTGTGCGCGAGGAACCCAGTGGCCCCAGTTCACCCGCACCCACAATGACCACCATGTCTTCAACTCGCGCAGAGACCTCACCCCATTGTGGGGAGACCAGAGCCGGCATACGGCTTGGCGGCGCAGGCAGAGCACCAATCGTCGTGGTGGAATCGTGCGCGGTGTCAGCGTTCCGTTCAGTCTGCAGTGACTCTGTTGCCTCGGCAGCGAGTGCCGCGAGTGCCGCGAGATCAAGTTCGATCTCACCCAAGCCACCAGTCAAGTCGACCTCGATCGGATCGCTCGCCGCCGCTAGGCGCTTTGCTGGCGTGCAGTGGTCAAGCAAAGCTGCGGCCATATCGTCTGGCGCCCATGTTTGTACCCCTGCTGCTTCCACCGCTTCCACGAGCGGATCGTTCCGCGACATGAGACCAGTGCCGCGCACCCAGCCAATGATCGCGTGTGTGAGCGTAATGCGCTTCGCCCAACGCTTTTCGCTGCGCCATTTGTTCACGAGCGCGTCGAGGCCAGCCTTTGCTTCGGCGTAGGCGCCGTCACCACCAAACATGCCGCGGTTGGGCGAACCGGGCAACAAGACATGCAGGCTCGCGTTAATGTCACGTGCCGTGATGTGCTCGGCGATCTGGCCCATAAGCCGTTCAACCGACCACAACAAGATGCGTGCCTGGGTTTCCGTTTGCGGCCCGGCATCGACAGTTTCACCGCTAGCCGAACCGGCAGCAAAGGGCACGAGAAGAGACGGCACGAGCGCTGGTTTCATCACCGTGGTGACACCTGCTGCCGTGTGGCTTTGCTCGGTGCGTAACCATTCGGCGAGCGCGTCCACGTCGGCAAAGGAAGCCATGTTCGCTGGCACGACCCACAACACTGCGCCACCAGCGGCATTACTTCGGTACAACTTCTTGAAGAACTCGCGTTTGGAGTCGCTCATCGACGAAGTCGTTGCGACCACGGTGGCTCCTTGGCGCAAGAGATTGGCGACCACTCCTGCTGCGATCGAACCCGTGCTCGCACCCGTCACAACGGCCACGTCCTCGCTGAACGGGCCAGAGGCTTCGCGGCGCGCAGCCTTAGCGATTTCGCCAAGCCGCGGGTCTGGGTTCTTGGTGAACCAGTACTCGGCCTGGCGAGCGACTGACTCGCCGGTTCCCGCGAACTGAAGCGAATCTGGCACCTCGAGGCCAAGCCCGATGCGCGCAACGTCTTCACGTGCACTCGCCCAGCGGTCATCGAGCACGAAAGCAAGGTCCGCATCGAATGCCGTCGCGGTATGCCGCACCCAGTCCGCACCCAACTCACGTTCTATGTGTTCGCGCAATGCAAGCGCGTCAGCATCCGTTTCGATGGCGGCAGCGTGGGTGCGCAATCCGAGGTGGTCGAGCACAAGGTTGGCTGCCGAGGCAAGTACGCCGTCTGCTCCCGTGATGGCGCTCGTGAACTCTGCTAGCGCAGCCACATCAATAGTTGCGCCCTCACCACTCGACGCTTGCGGCATCGTGACCGTCAGCCCTTGCGCAAGAGCTACTTCTGAGATGGCTGTATCGATGGCGTTCGCCACATCGTCGGCTTTCGCTAACGAAGCGCTCGGCCCGAAGTCGCCGCCGCGCACACTCGTTCCTTCGCGTGTTGCCATCGCGAGGTGTGCTGTCACATGTGGGACCCAGCCGTCACCGAGTTGCCAAACATCGCGTACTCGCTCGCCGATGAACGCGGGGCGTTTACCGCTCGGGCCGAGCACTTTAGCGAGGTGATCGCTTATCGTTCCGCTCAGCACCGAACCAAAGGGACGGTAACCACGGGCCATGGCGCTCGTCTTGCTCGCCAGAGTCACCATGTCTGCTTCGGCTGCGCCGTCAATCGCACCGAGGGAGAGTTCAGCACCGAGGTCTACGAGCAGTTGGTTGCGGCGACTGGAAGCACCGTCACACAAGGACTCAATTGAGTCGGCAGCGCCAAGTTGATCTGGGCGCATCTTCGTCCACCAGGCAATCAGAACCCGCGTGGCATCTGCAGCCGTGAAATCAAGATCGGGAACGTGGGCTTGTGGTGCGCTGGCCGGTTGAGCCGGGCTTGGCGCGTCTTGGGCGGCAGCAATTTCTTCGCCACCATCCTGTGGCGCCTCGGCAACATCGTCAGCAAGGTCTTCAACGACGATGTCCTCATCAGTCGCGAAAACAATGCCCGCATCGCGTTCGATGTTGAGCACCTCAATACCCTCGATGTTTCGAGCTTTGAGGGTTCCGCTGGCAAGATTCGCGACGGTTGGCGCGGTACCGATACCCACCTCAATAAACCGTTGCACTCCGAGCCCGCCTGCGCTCTCAGGGGTGAACATGAGGTCTTGAGTTTCGATCCAGCGCACGGGGCTCGCGAACTGCCAAGCGAGCAGTTCGATGAGCACGGTACGGCACAAGCGTTCAGGTTTCGCAGCCCACACATCGAACTGGCTCAGCACCTCATTGAGTGGCGCAGAATCCACGAGATCCGCGATTTCTTCAATGAATTCACGCTCTAGCGAGAATGGTTTGGGCACCAAGTTGGGCACATACCGACCCGCCAAGATCGCCGGGTCGATTGACTCGGGCAGCAATTCTTCGAGCCTTGTACGGAATGCTGGCACACCCGATTGGAGTACTTTGCTGTGGAATGGCACGTCCACACCTGGCACGAGAATGAAGGCCGCTTTGCCGCCAAACTCAGCACGCCGTTTCGCAATATCGCGTTCGAGTTCTTCGAGCCCCCGCACTGTTCCGGCGATCGCATACTGATTGCCTAACTGGTTGAAATTGACCACCTGTAAAAACTCGCCACTCGCATCGGCGATGTCGGCTAGGTAGCGTTCCACGTCGGCGTCGGCCAAGCCGATTTGGGACGGCCTGATCGCAGCGAGTCGATAGTTGCTTCGCCCGTGTTCGTCACGCGGCACGAGCGTGTGCATGACCGATCCGCGTTGGAACACCACTTCGACGACAGCTTCGAGCGAGATGACCCCTGAGACTGCTGCGAGCGCGTTGTATTCGCCTACGGAGTGACCCGCGATGATGGCGCCTTCGACGTACGCGTCTGCTTCACGAAGTTCGGCGATCTGTGCCGCGCCAAGGACTGCCATTGCCACTTGCGTGAACTGGGTCAAATAGAGCACGCCATCGGGGTGTTTGTGCGTTACGCCGTGGGCGATGAGTTCCGTGGGGTTGTCACGCACGACGGTCAGGATCGAGAATCCGAGTGCGGAGCGCGTGTGCGCATCTGCTCGATCCCACACTTCGCGGGCTGCCACGCTGCGTTGGTAGCCGTCCATGCCCATGCCTTGTTTTTGAATGCCTTGACCGGGGAAGGCATAGGCCGTGCATGGCGCTTCAAGCCGAGCGGTCGCACTCATGGCGAGTGCCCCGTCGGCCATGACGGTCACCTCCACGAGCTCGGCGCCCGCAGCCGAGTTGCGTTCGGAGCAAGGCAACAGCCCAACCCTGGATGCTTTGACCTCAAGGGCTGCGCCGAGTGCCACGGGCGCCATGAACCGTGCCGTCCACGCAGTCACGCGCCTGCCGGTTTGAGCGGAAAGAACTCGTTGCGCGTGGGCTGAGGTCCACATGCCGTGCACGATTGGTTCGCCTAAACCGGCCAAGAGCGCGGCCGCGTTGCTCGTGTGGATCGGGTTGTGGTCGCCGGTTACTGCCGCGAAAGCACGCATATCGACCGGAGCGTGGCTCGTGTAGTTCGCGCGTTCACGTCGTGGCGTGGCTTTCGCATCTGTACCCGTACCCGCGGCCGGCGCTGGGTCAGTAAGGGTTTCGGTTCCCGTGCGCCCCAAGATGAGAAGTCGCTCGGTCAATTGAACTGTGTCACCTACGCACACTTCGATCGTCACAACGCGACCGGCCGGAGTGTCGGTGACCTCGTCGAGTCGCGCTTCGATCTCAAGGTCTGCACCTGCGGGTTGGGTCGCGCTTGTCAGCTTCACTTGGTGATCGAGGTGGACGAGGTCAAGCATGCCTTCCACGATCCGCACCCCGTTGTTGCTCACGGCCTCGGAAAGCACGGCGAAAATGCTCGGCCAGGCGAGTCCGAGGAACACATCGGGTGCGATGCTCGCACCGGTGTTCGGTTCATCGAATGTGACAGCAGCGTGATCAGCTGGCAAGCTCTGGGGCCACGCCACAGTTACGCGAGCCACTCCCCCAGTAACTTCTGGGAGTTCACCGGCGATTGCTCCGCGCACGATGGAGTTGGTGGCTGCGATTGCATCGGCATCAGTTACGACAGGCGCGTGTCCGAGCGCTACCTTGCCCCCGACCGCGAAGTCGATGGACACGTGCCGCTGCTCGTCGAGCGGCACCGTGAAACGCGCACCCGTATCGGTGGTGCGCAAGGTTGCGCCAGTCGCTGCGTGTTCGGCTTGCGCCGGTTCAACGAGAATCCATGTTCCGCCCAGTTTGAGTACCGGGTTCTGGACCATGCGACCGGCCCAGTGCACGTCTGAAGCCGCCAAGACGAGTGCGACGGCCGACTCTGCACGCTGGACGCGTCGACGTCCCGGCACTCGCAACGCACTCACGCCGTTGGCGAGGATCGTGTCGAGGCACGCGTCTTCGAACCGTTGCAAGAGCTCGGCCACGGGCTCGTTCGCTCGCGTAATTCCTGCGACCGAGGCGGGCCCGGGAATGACGCACACCTGATCTGCGTCGTAGCGTGGGTCGTGCGCTTGCCACAGCGAATCGGAGCGCCACCAGCGACGAACATCCGCATCGATGACGGGCACGAAGTTGACCGGCTTACCGGGCCTGCGGCACACCTCCAGGAAGTAGATGGCATCGGCTGGATGCAGTGTCACATCGTCAATATCGGCAAACATTTCACGAAGATCGGCGAGCACACGGGGCCCGTCATGCACGGAATCAACGGTCGGAAAACGGGTTTCGATGGTTCCTCGATCGACGTGACTCAAGCGCGCTTCGGTGCGCTGCACGAGGGCATGGAAACGCTCGAGCCACGACACATCGAGCCATGTTGCTTGTGCGTTCAGGCCTTGTCCGCTGAGTTCGAGGTATCGCTCGAGTAATTGCGCATAGGTCATGCTGCGCGCCTCACCGAAGTATGGTTTCGCGGTCGCGTTGAGCGCGTCGATGATCTCGCTTCGGCGTGCAGTGACTGCTTCGGAATCACCGGCGACTTCGTCGAGCAGCCGGCCTGTACGTGAGAACGCATTATCGATCTCGTGCAGGTCAGCACCGAGTTGGCTGCGACCAGAAGCCATGTCACCACTCGCTCGCCCCGCGCCAAGCCATTGGCTTGTGCCCTCAGTAGCGACGAGGAGGTCTTTTACTTGTGGCGAGGTGGTGGCTTCGAGTGTCGCCATTGCCGCGGTGCCGATGAGCACTCCATCGAGCGGCATGTGGGGGTATCCGTGCGCTTCGGCCCATCGGCCGGTGAGGTATTCGGCAGCAATCTCAGGTGTACCAATGCCGCCTCCTACACACACGACCACATTGCTGCGCGATCGTAATTCTGCATAGCTGGCAATCAGCAGTTCGTCGAGGTCTTCCCAGGAGTGGTGGCCACCTGCTTTACCGCCTTCAATTTGCACGATGAGCGAGGTTCCGGGGCGAGTTTCATCGAGTTTGTCGGCGATCTCGAGTACTTGTCGGATCTGCTTTACCGTGCCCGGTTTGAACACGAGATGTGTGATCCCTGCTTCTTCTAGCTCTTCGGCGAGCGCAATTGCCTCATCGCTTTCGGGTACGCCGGCTGTGACGATCACTCCGTCGATCGGCGCTCCCGCAATGCGTGCTTTTTGCACGAGTTTGTTCTGGCCAAGCTGCAGTTTCCATAAGTACGGGTCGAGCAAGAGTGCGTTGAATTGGAAGCTCGCGCCTGGGTCGAGCAGAGTTCTCAACTCGGTCATGCGTGCGGTGAAGATCTGTTCGGTCACTTGTCCGCCACCGGCGAGTTCTGCCCAGAATCCTGCGTTCGCAGCTGCTGCCACGATCGGCGCATCGACGGTTGTCGGCGTCATCCCGGCCAGCAAAATGGGCGACTTTCCGGTGAGTCGCGTGAAGGCTGTTTCCACGCGTTGAGTGCCGTCCGGCAGAAAGACAGCGTTCGGTGCATAGGCGAGCCACGGTGTGCTGCGTTCTGGTTTCGCGCCAGCGCTCGTGAGTTGTCGGTGGCCAGCACGCGTCGTGGTGGCGACAAGTCCGATGCCGTGTGGACGCAGTTCGGCCATGCTCAGACGGCTTGCACCGTCTGCGGGCCCGAGGTCGAGAACCCATTCTGCTCCGGCTTCGACTGTTTGTTGCACCGAATCAACCCAGTCGACGGGTTCGATGATGGCCCGGTGAGCGATCTCGGCAGCGTGTTCGGCATTGAGGCCAAGTTTGGCCGCCCATTCGCGCACGAGTTCGCGTGCTTCGGCGAGGTCGGGGTGGTGGAAGGCGAGGGAAGCGTTCACCTCGTCGATGACCGGGTTGAATCCTGCTCCGCCTGTTTCTTTGCGTTTGAGGCGTTCGCTTTCCTGCTTCGTGGTTTCGCCTAGGAGCCGTTCAGCGTGGGCGATGTGGGTTTGGGTGCCGGTGATGACGGTGGCTCGTCTGCCGTTGCGCAATCGCGCGAGGGCGCCAGAAGGTTCAATGATGTCGGCTACGCGCACCGGATCAACTCCGCTGACCGCGATCATGGTGCGACCAAGCAGTCCCTTGCGGGCGCCTACTTGCTGGGCGGCAAGACCGATCAGGCGCGCGATTGTGAGGAGTTCTGCTGGGTCGATTCCGTGGATGGCTTGGGCCGCAATCGATCCTTGCGAGTGGCCAATGACTGCAACCGGACGATGTACGCGAATATCGAGGCCTTGACGTTCGAGCGCTGCGAGTCCGAGCAGTTGGGTGAGCAGGATGCCGGGAACGGAGTGGACCGGCTTCGTGAGGTGGTCTTTCGTCACCGGGGTGGGCGCGTCGAGAATCTCGGCTGATTCTCCTGCTGCGAGTCCGTCTACCCAGGTGAGCACATCAAAGTCGCTGGGGATGTGTGCTGTTTCGGCACGAAGTGGTGCGAGTTGTTCGTTGGAGCGGGTGACGATGTCGACGAGTTCTCGCTCGAGGCCGAAGTTCCGCACGATTTCACTGAGCGGTTCGAGCCAATCACTCCCCTGGCCGCCGAAGGCGAGCGCGTATTTCGTGCCCGAGGCGAGGTCTGTGATGAGGGGCATTTCAGAGCCGAATGGCGCCGAATTGGCAGAGGTGTGAACTGTATCCGTCAAGGTCATGTTGGCCATCATGACACAAACGTGAGGGTTCCTTCATCTTTAGCATGAGGAAAACCTCATGTTTTGGGCCTTGCTATCGTGTGAGGTTCATCACAAGCAACTGAAGAATGAGTTTCCGATAGCTTTCGTCACGTCGTCAGCTAGACGGTTAGCCATTTCGTTGCGTTAGGCGCCCAGCATTGCACCAATAGAAACGCCGAGTAAAGCAGCAGCAAAAGCGCCCATCATCAACATGACTCCGTGAGCGACACCAGCGAGCAAACGCCCAGATTGGATGAGGCGAACTGACTCAAAACTCACTGAAGAAAACGTGGTGTATCCACCTAGGAAACCGGAAGTGAAAATTACTCCCCATACAGGCAGCGATTCGCGATTTAGTACCAGTCCAAGTATCACGCCAATCGCAAGAGAGCCACTGATATTGATTAGCCACAAACGCCTGGGAAACTGAGGCACAGACGTTGTCGCAAGCGCGACTCGCCTGCTCAATACATCGATCCCATAGCGAGCACAAGCACCCAGCCCACCTGCAAGCGATACTGCCAACAGCGTCCACAACTCCACTGGAGTCATCGCTCCTCTCCTGATTCAGGAGCAGCCCTAGATTTGAGCTGCACGAGCTTCAAGCCACCGATCAATCCCAAGGCAGTGAAGAGCCCGCCAGACAACAGAGTGACAAAGCCATACGCGAGAGCCATCGACATAGAGCTTTCGAGAGTTTGTGCCGCCATCACAAACGCAATGGCGCTGTAGCTAGTGAGTCCACCGAAAAGTCCCACGCACAAAAATAATTGCCAACGCCATTTTGAGGGAGCATCCAACCTGGAAAGTGCGAGAACACCCACCACGATGCCAAAACCGAATGCACCGATCATGTTCACCACCCACGTGGCCCAAGTAGATTCATCGGGCCCGAAGGCGAGCGTCACTCCGTATCTACCGGCAGAACCTAAAGCGCCGCCGAGGAACACGAGCAGCACATTCAGTAAACGTGATGCTCGCACCTCAGCGTCTGATGATTCTGAATCCGCCATTGACAACTCAGACTCCGCCGTTAAGCAGCAGCCCTCCGTCAACTTCAAGGCACTTGCCGGTCATCCAGCCAGCATCGTCGGAAAGCAAGAAGGCAACCACCGAAGCGATGTCTTCTGGCACACCGAGACGCTTCATCGGATATTCCGAGGCGACTTCTTCTTCACGGCCCTCATACAAGGCGCCAGCAAAGCGCGTCTTGACCACCGCAGGCGCCACCGAGTTCACGCGCACCTTCGGCGCCAGCTCAACAGCCAACTCCTCGGTCACGTGGATCAACGCTGATTTCGATGCGCCATACATGCCGATGTTCGGCGCTGGCTTGAGCCCTGCCACCGAACCGATATTGACGATCGCACCACCGTTCTCCTTGAGCGAGGCAGCCCAGACCTTCTGCGCCCAACTGAGCGCAGCAATCACATTGACCTCGAAGATCTTGCGCGCAGCGTCCAAATCCATCTCAATCATTGGCCCATAGGACGGGTTGATGCCCGTGTTGTTGACCAAGTAATCGAGACGACCGAACGAGTCAAACGCAGCCGCGATAGCCGCATCCTGGTGCGCAGCGTCATCTGCTGCGCCCGCAACGAACACCGCATTGTCCGCACCCAAGGAAGCGACAGCCTCAGCCAGCGCTGGCTCCTTGCGAGCCGTGATGACGACCTTCGCGCCCTCGGCGACGAGTCGCTCAGCTACGCCGTAGCCGATTCCGCGACTCGCGCCCGTGACGATGGCAACTTTGCCTTCCAAGCGACGCATCAGCTCAAACGCTCCAACACCATGGCCATACCCATGCCGCCGCCGACACACATCGACTCAACGCCGAACTGCTTGTCGTGCCACTGCAGCGAGTTGATGAGCGTCGACGTGATGCGCGCACCCGTCATGCCGAAGGGGTGACCCACAGCGATCGCGCCGCCGTTGATGTTGAGCTTGTCGAGTGGAATTCCGAGTTCCTTCGCCGAGCCCCACGCCTGAACCGCGAACGCTTCGTTGATTTCGTAGAGGTCGATGTCGTCGATGCCCATGCCTGCGTTCTTGAGCGCAGCCGGAATCGCTTCAACCGGACCAAGACCCATGATTTCTGGCGAAAGGCCGGTCACCGCGGTCGAGACGATGCGCGCAAGCGGCGTCAGACCAAGTTCCTTGGCCTTCGTATCGCTCATGATGACGACGGCAGCAGCGCCATCGTTCAACGGGCACGCGTTACCAGCGGTCACGGTTCCGTCAGGGCGGAAGACTGGCTTGAGACCACTAACTGCTTCGAGCGTCACGCCCGCGCGCGGTCCGTCATCGGTCGAAACGACCGTGCCGTCAGGCAGTGTGACGGGAGTGATGTCCTTGGCCCAGAAGCCTTCAGCGATCCGCTGTTCGGCGAGGTTCTGGCTGCGCACACCGAATTCATCTTGCTCTTGGCGGCTCATGCCGAGGTACTGTGCAACGTTTTCGGCCGTCTGCCCCATGGTGATGTAGAGGTCAGGGAGCAAGCCCGATTCGCGTGGGTCAACCCAGGAGTCGGCGCCACCTTCAGCGCGCTTGGCGGTGCGAGCGATCGCGTCAGCAAAAATCGGGTTCTCGGTGCCCGGCACGTCGGAGAAACCGAAACCGAAACGGCTGACCGTCTCAACACCAGCGGAGATGAACACGTCGCCTTCGCCAGCCTTGATCGCATGGAACGCCATCCGGGTGGTTTGCAGCGAGGAGGAACAGTAGCGGTTGACCGTCACACCAGGAACGTGATCCATGCCGGCTTGAACAGCAACAGCACGTCCGATGTTGTGGCCGCCTTCGCCAGCAGGCTGGCCGATACCGAGCATGAGGTCGACGATGTCACGGCGATCAAGCTCAGGCACCTTCGCAAGGGCGGCTTCAACCATTTGCACCGTGAGGTCGGCTGGGCGCATGTCTTTAAGAGATCACTTGCCTGCACGTCCGATAGGCGAACGGGCGGTAGAGACGATTACTGCTTCAGTCATTTCTGGGTCCTTTCTCAGATTCCGGTCTCAGAAGCCGAGGTCGCGGCCGATGAGTTCTTTCATAATTTCGTTGGAGCCTGCCCAAATCTTGGACACGCGAGCGTCGCGCCAAGCACGCGCGACACGGTATTCGTTCATGAATCCGTAACCACCGTGCAACTGAACACAGTGATCGAGAACTTCGTTCTGAACCTGCGAAGACCACCACTTAGTCTTCGCTGCGTCGGTCGCCGAGAGTTTTCCTTCACTATGCGCCAAAACTGCTTGGTCTACATAGGCTTCGGCCACTTCAATCTGAGTAACGAGTTCAGCGAGCAGGAACTTGTTGTGTTGCAGGGAACCGATCGACTGACCGAAGGCCTTACGGTCGTGGCAGTACTGGATCGTTTCGAGCAGGATCCGCTTCGCGTGGGCGACATTCGACACCGCACAGATGAGCCGCTCTTGTGGAAGCTTTTGCATCATGGCAATGAAGCCACCGCCGAGTTCACCAATGACGCGATCGTCACCGAGGCGGATGTTCTCGAAGAACAACTCCGAGGTGTCGGCTTCTTCTTGGCCGACCTTGTCGAGTTTGCGTCCACGGCTGAAGCCAGAGTC
>SSHC01000077.1 GCA_008017265.1 Aeromicrobium sp. | reverse complement strand
GGCTGGGACACGAGAGCCCGACGACAACTCATCAATACGTCGAGGCTGACCTGGCGATGAAGGAACAGGCACTGGGGAGACTGCAGGAGCCAGACGCCGCGATCCGGCGATACAAGGCGCCTGACACGCTGGTCGAGTTCCTCAAGACCCTGTAGTTATGTGCAGGCCGCAGGCATCGCGCACCAACGCTGCGCTCGCGCGATGACGCGGCCCGCACCGAAACTGTTCATAACTGGGAGCTGGGCATAATGTCCGTTATGGATAGCTGTTCATAACGGCCAGGACCTGCCGGTGGCGATTTTTCCCAAAAGCCGCCCCTGATCTGGACTATGCACCAGTGAGCAGCCATTCGCCTACCGATGCCGGTTTTCGCGGACGAGGGGCAGCCTTTCCTGGTGCCTCCGGCCATTGCAGAGGTGTTTGGCGAGGTAAGTACTCGGTCAGTTTCGGTCGCTGGGTGGCTGAAAACCAACTGACGACGAACGACAGAAAACGCTTTGCGAAGCTGTCGATCCCGACGGAAGGTACTAAGACAGCACCTCGATCAAGGACGAAAGTGTCGCAACCGACCTCCAGACGCCATCGCCAAGCGGATCTAAACGAAATCGCGCGCCTTTTTGAGACAAGTCACCGGGGTGTAAGAAATGCGGGGTAACTAAACGATGCTGTTCGGATTCTCGATGATCTGCTGGTAGACGAGGCTCTTGATAATCATGCGGTCGCTTGCCTTGAGGTTTCGAAACTCCATTCCGTGTCGAAACATCTCTTCGGTTCCCTCCCGGTTCAGATCGTCACTTCGCACCACATTCAACAACAGGGCTTCGACGCTCAGGGGCGTGTCCACATCGTGGAGCGTCGCCTCGAAGTCCAGACGAAGTGCATCGCCCGTCGCGCCCAACGCTTTGCTGGCTACGAGCAGCGCCCCCGTAGAGCTCATGTTCTCGATAAGGGCAGATTCACCTTCTCCTTGGCCTTCCGCGGGTACAAAGGCCGTGACGGCAAGCTCGATGCGCACCCGAGTGGATTTGCGAATCATGCGCCCATGCACGACTTCGGGAAACGACAGGTGCAGGTAATCAAGGGGCACCTGGCATGCTCTGAGAACGGAGCTCCGGAATGCAAACGCGCTTTGCCGCGAAAAAACGCGGATTGTAAGGATCTCGTTCTCCAGGATGTTAAGCCGCTTGCCGTTCTTGGAGGACGCAGTGACGATCAGGCTGATGCCCTCCACATACCCCACTACACGAACGAAGACGCGTCCGATTCCCGAGGGCGCAGGACACTCGACCTGCAACCAGTCTCCAACGACCAAATGCATGTCCTCGAAGCCGAAGATGGCTGGTTCGGTGCTCGGTGGTTTTCCGATCGGAATGCCGGCTTGCGGCGACGAACTCACCAAGGAATCAGCATCCACGTCGTCATTCGAGTTGCTTCCACGCACGTTTTGGCTCATCGCCTTACATCTCCCTCTACCAATCGCAATTACAGCTTTTTGCAAACCCTGAAGGATCGCCGGCCGGGCGACAACGGCCGCAACGTTCCTTGCCGAGATCCGCGCGAGGGCACCCGAGGCACCGGTGATCGTCGTGTCGGGTGACGTCGGCGAGGAGGAACTGACGTACTTGTTCGCGCTGGGCACGCCAGAGCCGAAGTGGTGTCCTGATGCAAGCGCACTACACTCTTGCCGCCGGGAAGGAGGCCTCGATCGGCGCCAGCGTGAAAAGCCACGGTTTTCACATTTTTATCATTTCTTGGGCCGCGCCGCGCCACTTCCTCGTGTGAGATCCTCGCCGGACACCGGGGCGCCGCCATGATGTAGCTTGCCATGAGCCATCACGCAGATGCGGTTGCGCCCGGCGTGCTTGGCCGCGTACAGGGCTTTGTCGGCGTTTCCGAGCAGCACATCCGTGCTGCTGGTGCCCGCTTCCTTTTGCGCGATGCCGACGCTGAAGCTGAGCTCGACCTGCTCGCCCTCACCGGCAACGAGACCCAGCGTTGCGATCGCACGCCGCAGCCGTTCGGCTGCCGTCATCGTCGAGCGCAGGTCGGAGCCTGAGCATACGACCAGGAATTCTTCACCGCCTATGCGGCACAGCGTGTCACTGCTGCGCGCCTCGCTACGCAGGCCGGCGCCCACCTGCTCAAGCACGCGGTCGCCGAAGGCATGCCCGTATCGGTCATTGATGCGTTTGAACCAGTCGATGTCAAGCATCATTACGCACAACGCCTCCCCCGAGCGGTTCGATGCACTCCAGGCCCGGGCCAGCGCCTCCATGCCGCCACGGCGATTCAGCAATCCGGTGAGCAGATCGGTTCGCGCGACCTGCTCGAGTTTGCGATTGCTGACCGCCAGCTCGGAGGCAATCTGCTTGAGCTGGACGCGATCGGTTTGCCACGCGTCGAGCAGGCCAAGGTAGCGGTGCGCCGCACGCATGGCCGCGCGCAGTCTGGCGTCACCGAGAGATTTGCACAGGCAGGTGTCGGCACCACTTTCGAACGCGGCGACGAAATTGCGTTCGTCCACGGTGGCGGTCATCACGATCAGATATACCGACTTACCCCAGTCGGTCGCACGCAATCGGCGGCAGAAGTCGTGGGCGCTCGCGCTCAGTGTGTCAGCGTCAACGACGACGACATGGGGCAGCATGGCGACCGCCATGCTCAAGCCCTCGTCGCCATCCCCGGCCAGATAGGTACGATAGCCGAAGGCCGATTGCAGCAAGGTGCTTATCGGGGTCACGCTGGTCGGGCATGCGGTGACCATCAGGACGCGCACCGAAGATGCGGCGCCGTCGGGCTCCGCGGCGACCGGTGGCGTCTCCGACATCCGTTCGAACGAGGGCAGCGAGGTCGCCGGGATCTCCAGCAATCTGGCCCACTGGTCCCACTCGGCAACGATACGGTCGAACATCGTCGCGGTACCGTCGGCGTCGATTTCGAAGCGCCCGCCGAGTCGTATCAGGGAACCTGCAAGCTGGCTTCGTGTCGCCTCCGCGGCGACGCCGAGATCAGCGAGGTGGTGCGCGGTGTGGAACAGCCAGGTCAGTCTGCTCGGTCTCGAAGCGTCAGAAAACTGGGACTCGTCGGGCGCGAGGTGGTAAAAGACCGGCTCGGCGAGCGCCTTGGGAATGCCGAAGTCCTCGAGCATCGCGAGGGTGCATTCGCGCCGATCGATACCGAAGGTCTCGCGCTCTGCCGCGAGCGGATCATGCGAGCCGGACTCGAGCAGCGCCGAGTACTCGACCGGAAAGGCGGTCGCCAATGCCAGCGAACCGATATTCGCCATCAGACCGCACGCGAACAAATCTTCTGGTGCGGCGACACGGGTCAGGCGGCCGAGTTCGCGCGCGGCCAGCGCCATGAGCAGGGAGTGCGACCAAAAGCTGCGATAGTCGAACGCCTTGCACGGCCCTTCCTTGAACTGGTCGACAAGCGAGAACCCCATTGCAAGCTGACCGACTGCCTTCATGCCGATGCGCAGCAGCGCCTCATTGACGGCCGCGATTGGCCGATGCCCGCCACCGCTTGTGTTGGCCAGCCTCAGCAAGCGCCCCGACAAGGCGGGGTCGGTCTGGACCAGGCGGGCAATGTCGTCGATGGTGGTATCGTCGCGGCCGCACAGGTTCATGATAGCCAGCGCGACCCCCTTGGGGCTGGGCAACTGCCCGGCAAGCTTGATCTCGTCGAATTTAGGCATGGCGGTCGTCCAACAACCTCAGGCGGCGGTCACGACGCGGTTGCGGCCGCCGTGCTTGGCCTCGTACAAGGCCTTGTCGGCGCGATCGAAGAGTGCCGCGACCGGCTCCTCGTGCGCTCGTGCGGCGACGCCGACCGAGATCGTGAAGGGCGCGATCGCAAGCTTGTCGTGACGCCGGACGAGACGCAACCGCGCGATGGTGGTGCGAACCTTCTCGGCCAGTGCGCGAGCCGCATCGCACGAAGCACCGGGAAGCAGGATGACAAACTCCTCACCGCCGAAGCGGGCAGTCACCGCTTCGCCCGGCGCTATTTCGGCCATCGTCTCGGCGACCTTGCGAATCACGACGTCACCAACGGCGTGACCGTAGGTGTCGTTGATCTTCTTGAAGTGGTCGATGTCCATGACCAGCATCGCCGCATCGGATCCGGGCGCGAAGTCGATCACGCGTGCGGTCTCAATCTCCATGCCGCGGCGGTTGAGCAGGCCCGTGAGCGGGTCGGTCATCGCCTCGCGGCGGTGCTTGTCAAGTTCGCTGCGCAGCTGTTGTGCCTCCTGTTCGGTGGCCTCGAGGTCCTTCTGAAGTGCTGCATTGCTCGCGTTGGCTGCCACGGTCGCCTGTAGCAGGTTTTGCGCTACAGCTCGCAGGTCTGCCGGGTCCTGTGCCTTGTCGAGCCGGGTGATATTTTCGGTGAGCGACGCCTGGAAGCCGGAAGTGCTGCGGTCGGCGCTGCGCACATTGTCGAGTAGCCCGCCGAGCAACTTGTCGATATCCTCGCCCATGCCGCGAAAGCGGCGAAAAGACTCACCCGCCACATGCTGCTCGTAAAGCTCGTGCATGACGAAATCATCAAGTCCGACGGCTGACGCGAGCGCCTCGTCGATGGCGCTACCGAGCCCGGTGTTGTCGCCCCCGAGGTAGTCGTGCGCGACCCAGTAGTTGACCGGCGTGGACGCGAGCCGGTGATCAGACAGGAACCCGAGGGCGCGTACTCCGGGAGCCGCGGCTGCGGTTTCGTTGGTTTGTGATAGGTTCATGCTAATTTCGGAGCTCGGGTCGGGCCCGTTGCGAGGGCAGATTGATTCGCAGGCGCCCTTGCACAACGCGGCTGGCGCGCGATTATAGACCCGTAATTCGACGCGGTCCATCCGGATGCCCGGCACTACATCGGGGACGATTTACCGCCCAGCGCCGTTTGCCCCGGCCGGCAGGCACCAAGCACCAACCGGTGGTCCGCGGGAAGATAATGTGCGCAATAATGCAGCGGCGTCGGACTCTGCATCCAGGTGGGCGATCGGCTCCAATGTCGGCGCCTCAAAATCGCCGATGTCCCGCAGGTTCAGCACCAGGACGACTGCCGGCGCCACAGTCGCACTCGCTGCCCAAGCGCGCCAGAAGCCGGCTCGCGTTCAAATCGAGGGGCGATATTCGTCCAGGTGCAGTTCGCTCGATAGACGCTTCCACGACTAAGCTTGTGCAAATGCTGCTCGAAAGGCTGTATGCGCGTGGTTCGTGACGATGATCACCTTGATTAGCGCGGCTCGTGGCGTTGAAGAAGCCCCAGCCGGTGTGACGCACGAGAGCGGGTATCATTAGCTACTAAGACGTGCCCTCGTAAACGAACATTGCTAGGCAATGACGTAGTGATGGATTGACCGCCACGATGGCACGTCCATGCCCGATCCACAATATTGACTTCAGTTGCTGCTGGCCACCCTGATTGCCTCCAAGAGACAGGCCGCCGAAGTGGTCGAGATCGTGACCGCAGTCAAGCTACTTGGCCGGTCGGAAAGAAGCTGGTACATTTGTTACCTTTCTCAGAGTGACGCTCATGCGGCCGATCCGATGCCTTCCCTTCCTGGTCCTGTCTTTCGTCCTTGCTGGGTGTGGTGAGCGTGTCGATCGAGAACCCGAGGTAGCAATCCCCACATCCCCGCCCCCCGTTGTAAAGCCGCGAGTGGCGTTGGTCATGAAAACGCTGACCAATCCGTTCTTCGTTGAGATGGAGAAGGGTGCGCGCAAGGCGGAGATTGAGCTCGGCATTGAACTGATCGTCAAGACGGCAGCGCAGGAAACCTCATTCGAACAGCAGGTTTCGATCGTCGAAGATCTAGTTCAGAACAAGCGGGCCGATGCGCTCGTGATCGCCCCTGCGAATGCACACCATCTGATTCCTGCGGTGCGAAAGGCGCGTGATGCGGGTATTCCGGTGGTGATTATCGATGCCCGCCTGGATGCCACCCAACTCGCAGTGGCGGATCTCGCCGGCCTGCCCTTTATCAGCGTGGACAACGAGAAGGGGGCCTATCTCGCGGTCAAGGCGCTGAGCGCAGGGATTGAAGTGCCGACCACGGCAGCCATTCTCGAAGGCATTCGTAGTGCCGAGAATGCGCAGGCGCGCAAGCAAGGTGCGGAGCGTGCGTTTTCAGAGAACACGGCGATCCGAGTGGTTGCCAGTGAAACCGCCAACTGGAAGATCGATGAGGCCTATGAGGTAACCAGGAAAATGTTCGAGCTGCATCCGGGCATCGGCCTGCTGTTCGCCGCCAACGACATGATGGCACTGGGGGCCTTGCGATACTTGAGCGACAATGGGCTGAGCTCGGTCAAGGTGGCCGGTTTCGACGCCTTGCCCGAAATCCGGACCATGGTCGATCAGGGCAAGCTAGCGGTTACCGTCGACCAGCGCTCGGCGGAGCAAGGTTATCAAGGTGTTCTGTATGCGATTCGCCTGCTCAAGGGCGAAAAAGTGCCATCAGAAACGCTGATCGATGTGGAGCTGGTCAGCGCGCCGAAGTAGGCCCGGGATTGCGTTTGAACATCATGACGATCAAATTCGCCGCTCCCTTGGCGGAGTCGGCCCGTTGCTCATGGGTGGGGGGCGGATGCGGCTGAACCTCACCCAGCGCTTCATTGTCTACCTGATTGTGCTTAGCATCCTGCCACTGTTGGTGGTGGGCTTATCGGCGATACACCTGTCGAACCAGGCTCTGGAACATGAGACGCGCAGCAGTGCGATTCAACAGGCTCACGACAAGGCTGCCCTGCTCAACGGGCAGATGGCGCAGATCGAAGCATTGATCGCTAACATCAGCGGGGTTGAGCAGATTGTCGAGGCGGTCTCGGCTGAGCCGCCCGATGGCGATGTGTTCACGCGCCTGGCCACCCAGGCGCAGATCGGCTACGTGCTCAACAATTACATCAACCTGGACGGCCTTGTCTCCATCGACATTTTTACCTTGGGGGGTAGTCACTACCACGTCGGCGACACCCTGGTTTCAAATAACCTGGATGTAACGGCGCGCGAACAGTTGATCGCAGAGACCCTGGCCGCTCCCAGCCGGATACATTGGGCAGGTGTGCAGGCCAACCTCAATCGTGACTCCGCCCACCGCCAGGTGGTAACGGTAGCCCGAGTGATTCGCCGTTTCGATCTGGCGACTTCGCGCGAGGTCCCGGTCGCCTTGCTGCTGATCAACTACGACCCACACCAGATTCGCCGCGAGTTCAGCAAAGCAGGCGTTAGCGAAGATCGCCTGCTGATCGTGTTGGACGGGCGTGATCGCCTCGTATATCACCCCGATCCAGCACGCCTCGGCTCGCACGCAGAACCAGCGTTGATTGCCCAGCTGGCCGAAGCACACAGCGCGACGGTAACGATCAATGCTGCAAGTGGAGTACTCATTAGTCAAGTCGCCCTGCACGCTCCCGGCTGGCGACTTGCGATCTTGGTTCCGGAAGAAACGCGGTATCGCTCAGCGCAGGCCATTGGACGGACCACCACCGTGGCGATGCTGGTGTCGCTCCTTATCGTGGGCGTGGGGGCGGTCTTGTTCGCGCGCCGGGTGGTGCAACCGATTCGTGATGTTGCCGGACGCTTCGGGCAACTACGCGACCTGCCCGATGCCGAATTGCTGCCGCTGGCGCCGCGCGGCGATGACGAGATCGGCAATCTCTCGCGCGGGTTCAATGCCTTTCTGGATGGTTTGAATGTCCGGCGTCAATCCGACGCAAAGCTCCAACTCGCAGCAAGCGTATTCAGCCACGCCCGTGAAGGTATCGTTATCACCGATGCCGATGGCCACATTATCGAGGTCAACGACGCCTTCACCCGTATCACCGGCTATCCCCGAAACGAGGTACTCGGCCGCAACCCCCGCATCCTCAGCTCCGGGCGCCATGATCGAGCTTTCTATGACGAGATGTGGCGTGATCTGCGCACCCGAGGGTACTGGGAGGGGGAGGTCTGGAATATGCGCAAGTCCGGACAGGAGTACGCCCAGTCACTCGCAATCGCGGCCGTGCGCGGGAGCGATCAGCAGACCTCCCACTATGTGGCGCTGTTCTCGGACATCACGCGGCAAAAGGACAATGAGCAGCAGCTCAGGCATATCGCGCACTTCGATCCGCTCACCGGCCTTCCCAACCGGGTGCTGCTGGCCGATCGCCTCGAGCAGGCCATCGTACGGGTAAGGCGCAGCGGCCTGCCGCTGGCACTGGCTTATATCGATCTGGATGGGTTCAAGTCAGTAAATGATGTACATGGCCATGACGTCGGCGATCAACTGTTGGTGACCCTTGCCGCGCGCATGAAGGGTTGCCTGCGCGAGGGCGATACCGTCGCCCGCCTGGGTGGCGACGAGTTCGTCGCCGTACTTGCCGATCTGAGCAATCAGAGTGCAGCGAAGGATCTGATCGATCGATTGCTGTCCGTCATCGCCCAACCGGTAAAGGTGGATGGCGTGGTCGTTCAGGTTTCCGGCAGCATCGGGATTTCCTACTACCCGCAAAGTGATGATGTCGATCCCGATCAGTTGCTGCGCCAGGCGGACCAAGCGATGTACCAGGCCAAGGTCGCGGGCAAGAACCGTTACCATATTTTTGACACCGCACGGGATGCAAGTCTGCGCGGTCAGCACGAGCACCTGGAGCGCATCCGGGAGGGATTAATCAAGAACGAGTTCGTGCTTCACTACCAGCCCAAGGTCAACATGCGCAGCGGCGAGGTGATCGGAGCCGAGGCCCTGATCCGGTGGCAACACCCGGATCAGGGCCTGCTTGCACCCGTGGAGTTTCTGCCGCAGATCGCACAACATCCGCTGGAAGTGGAACTGGGACGCTGGGTGATCGACACTGCGCTGACCCAGATCGCGGCATGGCAGGACGCGGGAGTCGATTTACCGGTTAGCGTGAACATCTCCGGCTTTCATCTGCAGCAGGCCGGTTTTCTGGATGAACTGCGAGCCCTGCTGGCAGCGCACCCGAACGTGCCGCGCGGCTATCTTGAGCTAGAAGTGCTGGAGAGTAGCGCTCTCGAAGACATCGCCCTGGTCTCCGCGGTTATCGATGCATCCGCGACGCTCGGAGTCAGTTTTGCGCTCGATGATTTTGGCACCGGTTATTCGTCGCTCACCTATCTCAAGCGCCTGCCGGCGCAAGTGCTCAAGATCGATCAGAGCTTCGTTCGCGACATGCTGCAGGACTCGGACGACCTCGCTATTCTAGAAGGAATACTGGGGCTGGCCACCGCCTTTCGGCGCAGGGCGATTGCCGAGGGGGTGGAGACGGTGGCGCACGGCGAAACCCTGCTGCGGCTCGGCTGCGATCTGGGCCAGGGCTATGGCATCGCCCGACCGATGGCGGCGGCCGATCTGCCTGCGTGGCGCCAGCGTTGGCGCCCCGACCCACGATGGGCGCATGCACACTGCCTCGACCGCGAGCTGATGCCGGTGCTGATTGCCGGTGTCGAGCATCGAGGCTGGATTGTTGCCCTGGGGGAACACCTCGATGGCAGGCGCGACGCGCCGCCGCCACTCGATCATCATCAATGCCGATTCGGCCAGTGGCTCGACAAGACCATCCATCAGCCGCGCCACGCCGCAACCTTCGCCACCATTGAAACCTTACATCTCCGGGTACACGCGCTGGCCGCCGACTTGCTCAAGCGGCGTTCGCAGGGTCACGATGTCGAAGCTTTGGCCGGTATGGCGGAACTTCACGCACTCTGGGACGCGCTGCTGGTCCACCTCGAATACCTGTTGAAGGACGATCCGCGCAGCCTGGCGCCGTCGTCTGGAGGCGGATCAAACTGTCGATAGAGAATCCCCCCTGAATCGCCCCGGGTTTGGTGGAGTCGGCACCGGTCGTAGCTTCCGGACACTTAAAGACCGTCAATCTCCGTGCGGTTCCGCCCCCGCTGCTTGGCTTGATACAGCGCCGCATCGGCTGCGGCCAGTAACAACTGGAGACAACTCGTGCTTCCCGGTCGCAGCTCAGCCACGCCAATGCTGACCGTGACGTGCGCGCCAATGGGAGACGATAAATGGGGAACGCCAAGTTCGGCCAGCTGCGCATGAATCCGCTTCGCCACGATTGCGGCGCCTGCGCTTGCCGTATCCGGCAGCAGCAACACGAACTCCTCGCCGCCAAAACGGGCCACGAGGTCGGCAGGGCGATGAACGGCTCCACGCAACACAGTTGCAATGGCTTTCAGGCACTCGTCGCCGGCGACATGGCCGTAGTGGTCGTTGTAAGGTTTGAAATGATCGACATCGATCATCAAGACGCCGAGCGGAGCGTGATCTCGCGCGTGGCGCTGACATTCCACCAACAGCATTTCATCAAAGTAACGTCGGTTTGCGATTCCCAGCAGACCATCTTGCCGACTGAGCGTGAGCAGGCGGCGGTTCGTGTCTTCGAGTTCCAGCTGGAGCCGCTTTGTGGCGGTGATGTCCTGGGTGAGCGCCAGCCCCCCATAAACGCTCCCATCCGCGCTTTGCAAAGGGATAGCGTGGACCAGGAAACATGCCTCGTTGAACAACACCTCGACCTTGCCCGCCGTGCCGTCGAGCGCGTTACGGTACAGAGCGGCGAGTGGCGTCGAAATGTTCTCAGGGAAGAGTTCCCATAGGAGTTTGCCTTCGAGATCCTCCTTTCTGAGCTGGTGGTCGCGAAGCCCCAAGCCATCGGCGAAGGTATAGCGCAACTCCTTATCAAAAAGGATCACCGCACCATTGGGAAGGTGGCTCGCGATCGTCCGATAGATTGCTTCACTGCGCCGTAAGGCCTCCTCGCGCTCCAGGATGACCTGTTCAGTCAGCTTCACGTTCGTGATGTTCTCATGACTTAGCACGGCTCGCACGGGACCGTCACAGCTCATACGCGTTACACGGAGATTGAACCAACGGCGCTCGTTTCGGGAGTGGCACGGGTAGTCAATCACGAACTCGGTGAACTGGCCCGCAAGTACGGCCCTCACGCCCGCGGCTGCTGACCTTGCCACCTCCCGGTTAGTAGCGAGAACTGCTAGTATGCTAAGCCACTTCGTCTGCAGGGACAGTCATGTATGTACATTCTATCCGGGAGGCGATCGAGGCGATAATGCTGGCGGGGATGTTTTCGCGTTTTTTTGCCTGTGAGGAGGTGGAATGAAGCCGTCACAGAACGATAAGAGTGGAGCCCGATCTGATCTCTGTGAGCGCGCGCTCGCGTTTCTCGCCCAACATCGGCTGTCGGCCTCTCCCATCAATTACTGGGTAGCGCACGACTACATCAGAGGCAACGACCCGTCGCTGTGCGAAGCATTGAATTCAGTAATCGGATCTTCATCTGCGATCGATGATTTCGTTGTGCGCGAGATCTACGAGCAACATGTGGCTGGCGAGGCTCTTCGTCGGTTTCACGGCATGGGAGAGGGTATCGAAAAGTTGCTCGGCAGTCTCCTCGGAGATGTACTCAGCGCGAGTCGAAATACGTCCGGTCTCCAGGCCTCTCTGACCGAAAACCTGGGTCGGCTTGATGAAGTTCGCGACTCGAGCGGTTTACGCGCGATCGCTCAAAACCTAGCCCAGGCTGCCTTAGCAGCAAATGAAAGCAACGCGGCACTCAAGAAGAGTCTTGAGGCCACGGAGCAGGAGACAAGATTGCTTCGAGGTGAACTCGACAAGCATCGGCGCGAGGCGATGGTCGATCCGCTTACCGGGCTGCTCAATCGAAGAGGCATGTTAATTGAAGCCGCAAAACTGTTCGATTCTTCCGATGGGCCGCCTGCTTTGCTCGTCATGGATATCGACCACTTCAAGCGGATCAACGACACCTACGGCCATGCAGTGGGTGATATTGTGATCCAGAAGGTCGCTGAGGCGATGTTGGCTATCGCGCCGGACCAAGCGATGACTGCGCGTTTTGGTGGCGAGGAGTTTGTCATGTTGGTACCCAATGCCTCGATCGATCGAGCACAGCAGCTTGCAGAAAAGGTTAGGACCTCGATCGAACGGTTACGGTTGGTGCGGCGTCATGACAAGCTCGAAATCGCACCCTTTACGATCTCCGTCGGAGTTGCCTTACGTCAGCGCGAGGAGTCGATCGAGCCGCTATTCGATCGGGCTGACAAGGCGCTGTATCGGGCGAAGCACAATGGCCGTAACTGCGTCGTCGCATCCAGTTGAGGGCGAGCTCGGTGGCCAGATTCGACGAGATCAAGCTTGCTGGACAACTGCCTAGCCCCAAAGGGGTCGCATTGGCCATAATGAACCTATGCGGTCGCGAAGATTGCACGATAGAAGACGTTGCTCGTTTGGTTCAGACCGATCCAGCTTTGTCTGGGCGCCTTCTCCGTCTCGCAAACTCGAGCGGCGGTACCCACCGACCAGTCTCAGCCATCAACGAAGCACTGCTGCGTATCGGCATGAAGGCGGTTGCTCAGCTCGCGATGGGATTCTCGCTCGTCGACCAGTTCAAGGACGGACCTTGTAAAGGATTCGATTATCGCAATTTTTGGTCGCGCTCATTGCTGATGGCTTTGGCCTCGCGGGAACTCGGACGTTTGACCCGCGCGGCTGCCCCGGAGGACTTGTTCGCATGCGGCTTGCTCGCGAATATTGGTTCCTTGGCTCTGGCCACGGCATTCCCCGTCGAATACTCCGAACTGCTTGAGTCCGATCGAAGCAATTTGCTCGCGCTCGAACATGAGGCGTTTGGGATCGATCAGCGCCAGTGCGCGCTTGCCATGATAGAGGAGTTCGGCATTCCGAAAGCGCTCGCCGAACCCGTCTTCTACCATCAGTCACCCGATGAATCACAGTTTTCTGAAGGGTCGCGACCGCACACGCTGACCTGGCTATTTCACACCGCTAGTCATCTCGCCGACCTTGGCATAGCAGCCGAGAAGGTTCGAAGCCAGTTGGTCGGCTCCCTAATACGGCTCGGCGGTCGATTTCAGATGGACGCCGACGGTACGGCGGCGTTCTTCGATCGGATCGTCGAAGAGTGGAGCGACTGGGCGAAGTTACTGGATGTCCCGGCTACCTCCCTTCCGTCGTTCGAGCGCATGTCTGAAACTCCGCCGGTTATCGGAGGGGCTACAGGATCGGACGCTACAGTGCCTGCTCTCATTGTCACCTCACGTAATCACTCCACCTTCGATGTCAGCACGTTGTTGCAATCCAGCTTAGGTTATCAAATTTGTCTCGCGGGTGATTTTGATGAGGCTTTGAGCATTGCGGTCGCTGTGTTGCCGAAGATTGTGATTATTGACGCCGACTTCTCCGGTGCAGGTGCGCAGGACTTCTGTCGCAAGGTACGTGGGGCCGATTGGGGTAGACCGGTTTATCTCGTTGCATTGTCTGATCAGTTAGACAAGGAGAACTTCGTCGCAGCGCTTGAGAGCGGCGTGGATACGTGTCTTTTCAAGTCGCTCGGCGAGGAAGCGTTGCGCGTCGCGATGGATGCTGGACATCGCTATCTCGGACTCCTTGATGCATGGCAAAACGATCGTGCTCAACTTAAACAAATCGCCTCAGAGCTCGCCGTCAGCAACCGGAAGCTTGAACAGGTTGCCAGAACTGACATGCTTACCGGATTACCGAATCGTCGTGGGGCAATGGAGGCGCTCGCCAGGGCTTGGAGTGCGTCGAATCGCACCGGTGAGGCACTGAGCGTCATGATGATCGATGTTGACTGGTTCAAACGCGTGAATGATCGATATGGGCATGCGTTTGGTGACCACGTCTTGAAGCAAGTGGGTATTCGCCTACACAAAGAAGGGCGTCGCAGTGATACGTTGTGCCGAATCGGCGGCGAGGAATTCTTGGTTGTATGTTCGGGTTCAGATCTTCCCTCAGCCATGAAGGCGGCGGATCGCCTTCGCAGGGCGATCGAAACGATGGCCCTCGTCGCCGAGGGTCATGAAAAGGTAAGACTCAGTATCAGCGTCGGTGTTGCCCAGAAAGAACGCGACACTGCGAGTATTGATGTGCTACTTGGAGAGGCAGATAAGGCTGTGTACTCAGCCAAACATGCCGGCCGCAATCGCGTGCACATCATGGCTCGGGGTAAACTGCATCAATTCGTTAGCAATGAGTGAACGTTGAGCTGGTTGACCATCGTGGAGAACAAAGCTCTAGCTACGACTGTGTCTGACCCTGGTCGCCAAGACTCCTTGGGGCGCTGCCCCAAACCCCGCACTCGCCGTGAGGCAGCCGGGGGCGGGTTATAAAACAACCCACCCCCAGCAGCCCGGAGCGTTGGCCGCTGCGTCGGCATCAAGGGCTTTCGCGGCATAAACGGGTGCCCTCCCACGGCACACGACGCCGTGGGTCCCTCCCATTTATTCCACGGTCCCTTGACACCGCCTCCGCTCATTCAGGCTCCAGTGCGTCAAGCTTGTCCGTGCCAACGCCGACCTGTTTCGCCGACTGCCGCGCAAAGGTGTCACCTTCGCCGATGATCTTTCGGATCGCCGTGACATAGCCCGGCTTGAAGATCACCCGGCCGGCCTCGTTGAGAACGCGTCCCTCAGCGTCGCTCGTCCAGCCTTCATCTCGGAGTAGGCGGTCGCTGACAGCATGGCGCAACGCCTCGATCTCGGAGGGATACAGGCCGGTCGATGGTAAGCGCTCCACGAACCCCATTCTTACGTAGCTCCGTGTGAGCCCGCATGCTTTGGCTGTAACCGTCCGAGCAACCCCGTAGTTCCCGACCAGCGCTGAATCATCGATCGTTGCATCTCCGAAACGCATTTCTGGAGAACAACGACGATGGAGCAGGACAGACTGATGGCGCGGGCAGCGCCGCCGGCTCAGCACCGTGGTGAGGCGGGTGCTCAGCGGCGCATGCATCGCGACGATGCATTCTGGCGCGCACATGAGCAGCAGCGGCGCCGGCAGGGCTTGAGCATTCCGCAGTATTGCCAGTCCACGGGCCTGGCGCTGTCGACGTTCCGCCACCGGATCAATCGCCTAGCCGCTGCCGAGGCAGGGTCGGCGGCGGGTGAAGGCGGCGGTCGCTTCATCGCGCTCGTGCAGCCAGCCTGCTCGGGGCAGGTCGATGCGATGCAGATCGAAGTCGTGCTGCCCGAATCGATGACGCTGCGCCTGCACGGGACGGCTGCGCGGCAGGTGCTCGATCGCGTGCTGGCGCGGCTGCCGTGATCCTGTCCTCGGCGATCCGGGCTCACGTCTATAGCGAGGCGGTCGACATGCGGAAGTCGATCGATGCACTCGCGCAGATCGTGTCGCGCTGCATGGGCATGAACCCGCTCTCGGGTCAGGTGTTCGGTAACCGTCCGAGCAACCCCGTTCCCCGGCGGGGCGATGGCTTCAGAGATCGACGACGTGCCTGAGCAGTGCGAAAGACACTCGCCAGCCGGGCTCGTTCTCGCAGTCGACGCTGGCCGTTTTCTGGTTGATACGCACGATGGTGCCGATGCGCGTCTGCAGGTG
>SSHC01000120.1 GCA_008017265.1 Aeromicrobium sp. | reverse complement strand
GCTACGGGCATGAGTGCTCCTGTGTTGGATTCGCAGAATTACGCCCATTATCCCACTTAACTGATATCGGCGTACTGGCGTATCCAAGAATGCATCGCGATGGCTGCGGCGGCTCCGGCATTGATCGATCGGGTGGAGCCGAATTGCGCGATCGAGACCGTAAATTCGCAGGCTGCTTGCATCTGTGGCGACAAGCCAGGGCCCTCTTGCCCGAAGACCATGATGCAGTTTTTCGGGATCGTGGCGGTCTCGATCGGAACGGAGCCGGGGACGTTATCGACGGCCACGACCACGAGGCCGTTTTCGTTCGCCCAAGCCACCAGACCTTCGGCTGTTTCGTGGTGCCGGATGTGTTGGTAACGGTCGGTGACCATGGCTCCGCGGCGGTTCCAGCGGCGTTTACCGACGATGTGGACTTCGGCGGCAAGAAACGCGTTGGCGGTGCGCACGATGGAGCCGATGTTGAAGTCGTGTTGCAGGTTTTCGATCGCTACATGGAAGCCGTGTCGTTTGGTGTCGAGGTCTGCGATGATCGCGTCCATCGTCCAATAGCGGTAGTGGTCGATCACATTGCGCCGATCACCTTCGGCGAGTAGTTCGGGGTCCCAGTGGTCGCCCTCGGGCCATTCACCTTCCCAAGGGCCCACACCGATTTCGTGGGTTTCGCGTTCTTCGTATGTCATGCGATGCCGTACTCGGCACGGTAGGCGCGAACCGCTGGTAGGTTTTCGGCGAAGCGGCCCGTGTGTTCAAGGTAGTCGACGATGTCGCTGAGCGTCACGATCGCGTGTACGGCGATGCCGTACTTTTCTTCAACCTCTTGAATGGCCGAACGCTCACCGTTGCCTCGCTCTTGGCGGTCGACACACACGACAACGCCGGCGATCTTTGCCGGGGTCGCTTCGAGTAGGTCCATGACCTCACCAATTGCGGTTCCCGCCGTGATGACGTCGTCGATCACGAGGACACGTCCGGCTGGCTGCTCGCCAACAAATAAGCCGCCTTCGCCGTGGTCCTTGGCTTCCTTGCGATTGAAGCTCCAAGCGACATCAAGGTTGTGGTCGTCGTGAAGTTTGATGGCAGTCGCGGCCGCCAGCGGAATCCCTTTGTAGGCAGGGCCGAGCAGCATGTCGTACTCAATTGACGTCGCGACGATGGCAGCTGCATAAAAACGGCCGAGAGTTGCAAGTGATGCACCCGACTTGAACAGGCCTGCATTAAAAAAATAGGGCGAGACTCTGCCCGATTTCAGGGTGAAAGAGCCAAATCGCAGCACATCATGCGAAATGGCGTAGTCGATAAAATCAGACTTGTAGTCAGGCATGATGCCCAGCCTAATCTGAAGCGATCGGTTGCCAGCAGATTGCCGTGAAACTCAAGTCACACCAGTCACTTCAGACACATATGCCCCACCCACTTCCAAGTAGTTGAATGTTGCAGTTATGATGTTCTATACAGGTTCGATGAGCTTTGAGCCGTCGCATCTGTCGTCGGCCCATCGTTCCACCCCCCCCGAGGACGATGGGCCGACCTTTTGCTTTTTGGCGAACGATCCGATCTCGCGAATCACGCTGCTCCCCACCTAGGCCCCAACTCAGGTATAGGTCCAGCGGCGCGCCGCAAGGAGCGATTTCGATAGGCATTTGGGACCATTTACGCTCAGAGACATGTAGATTTTCGGCCCTTGACCGCATACTTAACCTTGTGCAATCCCTTGCCTTGATCACGTGCGTGGCGCTCGCTGTTGCGGGCTTTTCGGCGCTGCTTCGTGGTTCTCGCGAGGAACTGCGACTTTCCGCAGTCACCCTTTGCCTAGGGGCCATCGGTTGGATCGCCGTCACTCACCTGTGGGACTACAGCAACCTCAATCAATACGTCCCACTCGCATTGCTTTTCATTTCTGTATCCATGGTTGCAGCATCCGGATACGTCAACGTGCGCAAAATGGTTGAAGTTGATTCCGAGATCGCGCCCTGGCACATGCTCGTCATCATCTTCATGCCACTCGTTGTCGCCGCATTCACCCTTTTGGGCTGGGGAGTGCCTGATCCCGCCGAGTGGCGAACGAGCCCCACATACATCGTTCAAGCGATCTATGTATACGGCCATCTCATTCTCATGATCATCGTGTTGACCAAACGACAACGCGACCCTTCGATGAAGATCCGAATCGCTGTAGGCGCTACCCAAGCGTTGGTGGCGGTCGGGTTCTTCCTAGAAAACTCGTTTTATCAGTACACGCCATTCGTTGCAGCAATTCTTGCCTTGCTGGCGACGTGGGCATCACACTGGCCTGAAACTTGGTGGCAAGCGCCGACCGACGCCGACGAACTTTTGGATGCCATAGGTGTCTTCATCCTTGTGCTCGACGATCAGGGTCGCCTTCGCAAATGGAACGCGTCGGCCGGAAAACTGATTGAAGCGGTCGCGCACAGAACCCCCATGCAACGCGGCCTGTATGTGGAGAAGATTCTCGGCACGCCGATCCCCAAGCGCGACGGCAGTGTCCTTGAGTTTTCCATAGGCAGTGGCGTTCTCCGAACGGAATGCAATACCCAGGAGATTCGAACTGGCAAGGGCCCCAACGACTACGAGACGGTGGTCATGCTGCGCCCATTGAAATCACGTATCGACTCGGCAAAGTTCACTGCCCCATCTGGCGAATTGCCTGGCTACGACCCAGTGACACAAACACTGAGCCGTAAATCGATGCTTGAGACGATTCACGATGCCGACTTCACGGTTCGCCTAGAGTTCCGGCCAACGTCTACACATGTCCGCCCCGATGAAGCGATGTTCGTTGTTGCCCGACGCCTCGAAGCATCATTCGGCTCCTACCTCTGGGGCCGGATAGACACCTGGGGGTTCGCCACCGTCGTGGAATCTCGCGAGAGCGCCGAGCATCTTGCCGAAATGCTCACGCACTCCCCCGTGCAAGCGATTGACGACGAATTGAATGTTTACAGCAAGGTCTATATTGATGTTCGCGAGGCAAACGAGGGTGGCGCTGATTTTGCGCGGCGCGTTGCCGAACCGCGGCTACGCGAAAGCGAGATCAGCAATCAACTCGAGATCGAACTCGAGGGCTAAAGCCTCGAAACAGGCTCTTCCCTGAGCCTTGGCTTGTTGAATAACTGACGTGATGCCTAGTAAATGGCGGGGGCTTCTTGGAACTTGGACATTTCGTCCTAGATTTTCAGTCATGGATTTGCGGCACGAAATTGTGCCTCAACCTGCTCCATGTGTGGAGCCGCCTGTCGGAATCGAACCGACGACCTTTTCATTACGAGTGAAACGCTCTACCGACTGAGCTAAGGCGGCAAGGCCCAACGAGGATCGCCCGTCGAACCAAGAAGCGAGTCTACCGTGCGCAATCGTTGTGTTGGTGACCCGGTGGCTATCGAGAACGTAAGATCACAACGTGGACGAAATGATTGATGGCTCAGCTGCTCAGGAACTCGAAGAGATTCGCGCCAGCATCGACAACATCGATGCCGCGTTAGTCCACCTGCTGGCAGAACGGTTCAAGTGCACCAAACGGGTCGGCAAACTCAAAGCAGCACACAAACTGCCGGCCGCAGACCCCTCTCGCGAGGCGCGTCAGATAGAACGGCTACGCGCCAAAGCACTCGAGGCCGACCTCGACCCCGCATTCGCGGAAAAGTTCTTGAACTTCACGATCGAAGAAGTTATCCGCCATCACGAGGCATTTCAAGAAGACTGATTACTCCTTGCAGACGGTGCCGTCGGCGGGAACTTCACCGTTGAGGTAGAAGTTGTCGATCGTCGACTGAATACACGCGTTGCCCAAGAGGTAAGCCGTGTGTCCATCCCCTTCACGGCTCAACAGCACACCCGATTCGAGCTGGCTGGCAAGCGCCTGCGCCCACTCATACGGCGTGGCCGGATCTCGAGTTGTCCCCACGACCACGATCGGCGGGGCCCCTGCTGCCTTAGCAACCTGCTGGGGGTTGGCTGATTCAAGCGGCCATGCTGCGCACGCGGCAGTCCCCCATGCGAGGAATTTTCCAAAGACGGGCGAGACTTCGGTGAACTCAGGAATGAGAGCTTTGACTTCTTCTGTCGTCGACCCGCCGGGCGAGTCAAGGCAGTTGATTGCCGATATCACTTGACCCGAGTTGTTTGCGAAAGAACCATCGGTTTGGCGTTCGAAGTAGGCGTCGGCCAGATACATGAGTGCATTTGCTTTCCCGCTCAAAGCGTCTTCCAAAGCCATTGTCAGCATCGGCCACGAGTCTTGCGAGTAAAGCGCCACAGCGACCCCGAAGAAGCCATGCGATTCGGTTAGCAGTCGACCACCTGGCACGCTCAATGGTTTTTGATCGAGCGAATTAAGGAACGCATTGAGAGTGGTAATTCCCTCGTCTATCGAATCGCCGAGCGGGCAGTCGCCTTCCTCGACGCAACTCTCGAGGTAAGCCAAGAGCGCACGGTGGAATCCTTCTGCTTGACCTTTCGAAGACCCGACGTTGTCGAGGCTCAAATCTACGGCTCCGTCGAGAACCATGCGGCCCACTTTTGCTGGGAAAAGGTCTGCGTAGGTGGCACCCAATTGGGTTCCGTAGGAAGCGCCGTACCAATCGAGTTTCTTTTGACCGAGCAGAGCCCTGACAACATCTTGATCGCGTGCGGCGTTGTACGTCTCCACGTTCTTAGCGAGCGCGCCCGAATTCTTTAAGCAGGCTTCACCCATCTGCCGAATCGCAGCGTCACCGGCAGCAATCTCTTTGGCATTGTCTGGGGTTGGATCGATCGCGATGAATTGGTCGAACTTTTCGTCGCTGAGGCATTCAAGAGGCGTCGATGCACCCACTCCACGTGGATCAACGCCCACGACATCGAACGTGTTTTTCATTTCGGTTGCTAGCGAACCCGCGACTGTCCGCGCAAACTCGGCGCCCGACCCGCCAGGGCCGCCAGGATTTACGAACAGCACGCGGCCCGATTTGCCCTCCGAGGCCACCCGCAGCACCTTTAGTTCGAGCGTCTCACCGTCTGGTTTCGAATAGTCGACGGGAACCTCGACCATGGCGCACGTGTTTTGACCACAACGTTCCCACGAAACATCTTGGGTGTAGAACTTCTCGAGTCCGGTAGGAGGCTTTTCATTGGACGCCGTTGGCGCATCGGGGAGGTCTGGCCTGAGCAAGATTGCAACAACGACCGACAATGAAACAAGCAGACCCAAAACAGCAACGAGTACGAGCAGTCTTTTCACGAAACCATCCTTACGAACATGCTTTCCATAGCGATTTGTGGCGCCGCATTCGCGGCAAGTGCTTTTCGGCAATGTGCAATCGCATCAAGCGAGGCCAACGTCTTTTTGGCGGTGGTGCGTGACGCAAATTCTTCAATGCTCTGCCGCACATCCGGGTTCACAAGCGGCTGACCTGTCTTGAGTTGAACACTCAGTACGTCTCTCAACGCCGACATGAGTTCGATGAGCACACGATCGATCTCATCGCGAGCGATTCTCTTACGGCGAGAGTCTTGGTCTTTCTTCAATGCGGAGAGTGCGCCCGCATAGCCAGTCGGCCGCTTGCCCTTCTCCTCAACTCCCCACGACGATTGCAGGGCAGCCAACTCTTTGGCATCAAGTTCATCGCATTGTGTCTCGGCACGCGATTGCGCTTCGGCAACAATCTGGCTCGCGGCCGACATCACGTCTGCCAACGAACGCATCCTCATCGGCAGCGCCACGATGTCACGCCGCCGTGCTTGCGCCTCTGGGTTACGAGCGAGCGCTCTGGCCCGACCGATATGCCCTTGCGAGGCGGAAGCAACGAATTGGGCCGTTTCTGGATCAACGCCGTCTTTGCGCACGAGGTACGCCGCGACCGTGTCGGATGGCGGAGTTGCGAGGACGACGAGTCGCGAGCGCGATCTGATCGTGACGAGAACATCCTCAGCAAATGGCGCGCACAAGAACCAGACCGTCTTTGGCGACGGCTCTTCAATTGACTTGAGCAGCGCGTTCGCAGCTTGTTCGGTAAGCCGGTCGGCATCTTCAACAATGATGATTTGCCACTCCCCGACCGAGGGGAACATGGCAGCCCGCCGAACGACGTCTCTGGCCGTATCTACGCCGATGCTGAGCCCTTCGGTATCGATGACCGTGACATCAGCGTGGGTGCCGTCTAACACCATCTGACAGTCTTTGCACTGGCCACAACCATTGTTTGGGCATTGCAAGGCGGCAGCGAACGCAACTGCGGACGTTGATCGGCCAGACCCTGGCGGACCGGTGATGAGCCAAGCGTGAGTCATCGCGCCTTCGGCCGCGGACCTAAAGATCTGCACGGCACGCTCCTGGCCGACGAGATCAGACCAAACGCCGTCACTCATGGCCGAGTCGCCAATCGCTCGGTCACGATCTCGATGATCTGAGCGTGGATGCTTTCGGGCGTTTGCGCCGCTGAAATCACCACATGGGCCGCTGAGTCGACCGCGGTATCGAGGAAAAAATGGCGCACTCGTTGATGGAACTCGATGGGCTCGGCCTCGATTCGATCAGGTTCTCCTGCCCTTTCCAAGCCGACGACCGGGTCAATATCGAGGACAATAGTGAGGTCCGGGTTGAGTTCGTTCGTTGCCCACTGCGCGATGGGGCCGAGTTCGTTCGGCGAGAGGTCCCTGCCGGCTCCCTGGTACGCGAGCATCGATTCGATGTAGCGGTCGGTTACGACCACGTGACCCGACGCGAGTGCCGGGCGCAGAACCTTGTGAGCGTGCTCTGCCTTATCGGCCAAATAGATCAAGGCTTCGGTGCGTGGCGCGAGATCACCCGTTGCAGGATCGAGGAGAATACTCCGGAGAGTCGCACCTACTTCGGTACCGCCTGGTTGGCGCGTCGTGAGGACGGTGTGCCCGCGCGATTCCAACCAAGAGGCCAGCAACTTTGTTTGAGTTGACTTGCCCGAGCCTTCGCCACCTTCGAACGCTATAAAGAACCCACTCGTGGCAACTGACTCCATAGTGGAGAGCCTAACGGTCGATCGCGAACCGTGGCCCAACTATCCACATCAGGCGCACACTTTTGCGCGCCTTACTACTCAGCAGCGGCCTTTTTGGCAGTAGCCTTCGTAGCTGTCGTCTTTTTGGCAGGGCTCTTCTTTGCTGCCGCTTTCTTCGCTGTCGACTTCTTGGCCGTCTTCTTGGCAGCTTTCTTCGCCGGTCCCTTCGCGCGACGCTCGGCCAAAAGTTCAACGGCACGTTCGTGTGTCAAGGTTTCGATTGAATCGTCTTTTCGCAGTGTTGCGTTGTATTCGCCATCGGTCACATAGGCACCGAAGCGACCGTCCTTGGCGACGATCGGTCGCTTGCTGTTGGGGTCTTCGCCGAGTTCCTTCAACGGCGCCGCAGCGGCCTTTCGGCCATAGGTTTTTGGCTGCGCATAAATTGCGAGCGCTTCGGCTTCGGTGATGGTGAGCAGTTGTTCTTCGTTCTCCAACGAACGCGAATCCGTGCCCTTTTTCAAGTAGGGGCCATACCGCCCATTCTGAGCGGTGATCTCGTTACCTTCAGCGTCCTTGCCCACCACACGCGGTAAGGTCAAGAGTCGAACAGCGTCGTCGAGACTGATCGAGTCGAGGCTCATCGACTTAAACAAACTCGCGGTGCGCGGCTTGTCGCTCTTTTTTGCGCCGTTGGGCAGGTCTTCAACAACATACGGTCCGTAGCGGCCGTTCTTTGCCACAATCGCCAGTCCCGTCTCGGGATGGTTACCCAAAGCTCGTTCTTCACCTGCAGGATTAGCCAAGAGTTCTTTGGCCACGTCGAGAGTGAGCTCGTCTGGTGGCATTTCTTCGGGCACGTTGCCGCGCGTCGGCACGAGCGTTCCGTCTTTGCCTTCGGCCATCGGCGGGCCTTCAATGTAGGGCCCATAGCGCCCGACGCGAAGCACAATCCCGTCGCCCAATTCAAACGTTGAGATCCCGCGCGCATCAATGTCAGGGAAACTCTCAATCAAACGCTTGAGGCCCGTGTTGCCGTCGCCTTCGCCCGACCAGAAACTTCCCAGAACGGCGACTCGCTCCTCGTCGCCTTTGGCGATCGCGTCCAACACGCTCTCGAGCTCGGCCGTGAATTCATATTGAACGAGACGCCCGAAATGCTGTTCAAGCAGGCGAGTAACGCTAAACGCCACCCACGCAGGCACGAGGGCGGTGCCCTTCTTGTAGACGTACCCTCGATTCAAAATCGTGTTGATGATCGACGCATAGGTCGATGGGCGGCCGATCTCACGATCTTCAAGTTCTTTGATCAGGCTCGCTTCGGTGTACCGTGCCGGCGGCTTGGTTTGGTGGCCTTCGGCCGTCACTTCAAGCGCGGTAAGTACTTCACCTTCGATGAGGTTCGGCAACTTCGTCTGTTGATCATCGCCGGCCGAGTCTGGTTCGTCGCTGGACTCGACATAGGCCTTGAGGAAGCCGTGGAAGGTGAGCGTGCGGCCCGAAGCCGTGAACTCGACCTCTTCGCCGGTGTCGGTTTCAGCCCCAATTCGGATTGTTACCTGGTTTCCGACTGCGTCGGCCATTTGCGATGCGATCGTGCGCTTCCAGATCAGTTCATAGAGGCGGAGTTCATCCCCGGAAAGACCGGTCTGGGCGGGAGTCCGGAACGTGTCGCCTGAGGGTCGAATTGCTTCGTGGGCCTCTTGTGCGTTCTTGACCTTCGCGGTATAAATGCGTGGCTTGTCTGGCAAATACTGTTCACCAAACATGTCTTTGACCTGCTTGCGCGCGGCCGTGAGCGCGGTCTGAGATAGCGTCACCGAGTCAGTACGCATGTAGGTGATAAAGCCGCCTTCATAGAGGCGCTGTGCGACCGACATGGTGCGTTGAGCACCGAAACCGAATTTGCGGGAGGCTTCCTGCTGCAGCGTAGTCGTTCTAAACGGCGCATACGGGCGGCGAGTAAATGGCTTTGAGTCGATAGACCGGACCGCAAACTCGCGTCCAGTCAGACCCACAACGAGCGCTTGGGCACGATCTTCATCTACGTGAATGGAAGTACCCGAATGCTGACCGCGGTTGTCAAAATTGGAGCCGTTGGCAATGCGTTTGCCGTCAAGTGAATGCAGCTTGGCAGTGAACGTGCGCGGCTCGTCCGCGTTGGGGCGTTCGCCCGCGTCAAGACTCGCCTGCAGGTCCCAGTAGGTCGCCGAGCAGAATGCCATGCGCTCGCGTTCGCGTTCCACGACGAGTCTCGTGGCCACCGACTGAACGCGTCCCGCGGAAAGCCCCGGCATGATCTTCTTCCACAGCACGGGGCTGAGTTCATAACCGTAGAGCCGGTCGAGGATGCGGCGGGTCTCCTGCGCATCGACGAGATCCGTATCGATATCGCGAGGGTTCTGGATCGCTCGCTGAATGGCGTCGGCAGTGATTTCGTTGAACGTGATTCGCTTAACGGGGACTTTAGGTTTCAGTTCGTCGTACAGGTGCCACGCGATGGCTTCACCCTCGCGGTCCTCATCGGTCGCGAGGATGAGTTCATCGGCATCTCTGAGAAGTTTTTTGAGTTTCGTGATCTGCGACTTCTTATCGTCAGACACGACATAGATCGGTTCGAAGTCCTTATCGATGTTGACGCCGAGCCTGGACCAGGATTCCCCTTTATATTTCGCAGGCACCTGATCCGCGCGCGTAGGCAGGTCTCGGACGTGACCGACCGATGAGTCGACCACATACCCGTCGCCCAAGTACGCCTGAATACTGCGGACCTTATTGGGGGACTCTACGATGACGAGACTTGTCACTTAACACTCCTGCTTCGGTTCGGAATGAACCCGATCAGTCGCCTACGCTAGCGCGGACTACCAATGATTCTGTGACCCGGTCACCCAGAAACGATAAATCCGTCTCTGGCCAGATCTTCCACAAGTGACTCATGTTGACGCTTTGTTTCGTCTGGGTCAAGCCCCAAGATCGTGGCGATCCCCTCAAAGATCTGCGCAGCGGTTAGCTCCGGGTCGCATGCGGAGACGAAGCCCGCGCCGATCGTATCGAGTTGAATCGAGGGTGCTAGGCCAGTGGTTCGGCGCAAAGTAATTGAGTTGGGGTGTTCGGCGCCTGGCCGGGCGATCGTTTCTTCAACGACGTCCGGAGCAACAGTCCAGCTTCGCTCCAAGAGCGAGTTGTTTCCTATGCTTTTCAGCCTGTCTGGCCATGCAGCGAACTCGATGCCGACGGGTTCGCGTACGGGTGCGGGGTTGTCGTCGATCCGCACGTCGGGCTGGTTTCGACCTGACTTGTGGAGGTTGATCCAGCCGAATCCCATCGACTCGATTCCTTTGCTGGTGAACCAGTTGAGCCAATGTTCGTATCTGCGCGAGAACTCAGGCCCGCGCGCGAGGCCCGAATCGGCAAGCCACATTTCGGTGTATTCGGGGAGGTCGATCGATTCGCGTCGAACTACCCAGGCGTCGAGACCCGTGGGCTCGATCCAACTCGCAAGCCGTTCGTCCCACGGTTGCCCTGTGGGTTCAATCCACGCTGCGAGCACTTGGCACATGCCGTCATCTGCGAGATAACTTGCTGCACCGGTGACGACGTTTCTCACGATGTCGTCGCCCTCGAAATCGGTTTCCCGATAAACCAGCCGTTCGCCTTCGGGTGGGGACACCACGAACGGAGGGTTGGTGACGATCAGATCGAACGTTCCGTCGACTGGTTCATACAGACTTCCTTCAACGAACTTGACGTCAATTTCGTTGAGATGTGATGTGAGTTGCGCCAGGGCAAGCGCACGCTGGTTCACATCGGTGGCGACGACTTCGCTTGCGTGAGTTGCCAAATGCAGCGACTGCACGCCACATCCGGTGCCAAGATCGAGTGCGCGGGCAATTGGCCGGCGAGCAGTCAGGCGGGCCAACGACGAAGACGCTTCGCTGATACCAAGGACATAGTCGGGCCGTATCTGCGAACTGATTCCGTTGAGGCCAGGCGTCAGGTCACTGACAACGAGCCAGTCGTGGGTCTCGTCGCCGTAGGGACGGATATCAACGAGCGCACGAATTCCAGCAGCATCACTCGCGAGGATGTCTGCGTCGATGAGGTGGCCGAGCAGGTCGCCGAATACTCGACGCGCAGACGCTTCGTTGATCGTGGCCTGGAGGGTAAAGAGCCGCGTCAGAACTTCGCAACTTGTACCTTCGGGAACCGCGCGCAGTCCGGGAACAGTTTCGTTGCGTGCGAGCGCGCGCCAAGCTGGGGTTCCGAGCGTTTGAAGGACTGCGTCAGCAGTGAAGCCTTCGAGGCATTCACGTAGTCGGGCAATGTGGTCTGGCTGAAGAATCACGCCACAATAGCGTCGACGGAGCCATGAATCTGGAAGACACGGTCGAGTCCTGTGATGTCGAAGATGCGCAAGAGACGGTCGCTCGTGCACACGATGTCGAGGGAGCCGCCGTCGGCACGTACCCGCTTGAGCGCGCCGACGAGCACACCGAGTCCGGTCGAGTCGAGGAACGCCACTCGTTCAATGTCCACAATGAGCCGCGTGTGGCCGCGGTCAACTGCCTTGATGATGGCCTCACGCAACTTCGGCGCGGTGTAGACATCAATTTCTCCGGAGACCTCAACGACGTGAAAGCCGAGAAGGTCTCGTTCCTGAAGCGACAGATCCATAATGAGCATTGAACCAGCAAAACGGGAGCCATGGCCAGAGATTCGCGATGTCGGTTCGAAATGTTTTGCCAATTGGGTTGACGCACACTGACGACATTGGGCCACATACGACACACTGGGAGGCATGAATCCGATCCTTGCGCTAGGTGAATTTGCGGATCGGATCGTTCATTTCGAAGAGCGCCCAGCGCAGCCTGGCGTGGTCGAACCGTGGCCCGATTGGGTACCACCGGATGTTCGCACGATATTTGAAAATCAAGGTATTTCAACATTGTGGGGGCACCAGGCCGAGGCGCTGAATCTCTTACACAGGGGCGAAAACGTCGTGGTTTCGACGGGTACGTCGTCTGGCAAGTCACTTATTTACCAAGTACCGGCACTAATGGCGTTAGCTGCCGGTCGAACCGGCTCGGCATTGTCTGGTTTGAAACGCCCCACGGTTTTGTATTTATCACCGACTAAGGCACTTGCGGCCGACCAATTGGCACGCTTGCCACGCAACCAACCGTGGTTGCGCGCCGCGACGGTGGATGGCGACAACACCGCGGAGGAACGTGCTTGGGCTCGCGACCATGCAAATGTGGTGCTGGCGAACCCTGACGTCCTGCATCATTCGTTGCTGCGAAATCACGAACGCTGGAGCCGTTTTTGGGGCGGGCTGACACTGGTCGTGATCGACGAAGCACACCACTATCGGGGCGTGTTCGGTAGTCACGTGGCCCTCATTTTGCGACGACTACGCCGTATCTGTGCCCACTACGGCGCTACGCCTCAGTTCGTCTTGTCGTCTGCCACGATCGCGGAACCGGCGCGGTCGAGTAGTTTCCTCGTCGGAGTCGACGTCACTGCCGTGACCGAAGATGCCTCGCGGCGGGGTCCTTTTTCGATTGCGTTTTGGCAGCCGCCACTGTTGCCCGGTCTCAGCGGTGAACAGAATCGAGTTCACCGCAGTCCACTTCGCGAGGCTGCTGACGTTCTCGCCACGCTGGTGGCGGCGGGCTTTCAAACGCTCGTTTTCGTGAACTCCCGTGCCGGTGCTGAACGGGTTTCGCGTCTCGCTCGTGAACAACTGGCGGCGCAATCGCCTGGCAGCGAATCGCTTGTCGCCGCCTATCGGGGCGGCTATTTGCCCGAAGAACGACGAGATCTTGAAGCAGCACTGCATTCTGGACGATTACGTGGTGTGGTTTCGACGTCGGCGTTAGAACTCGGTATCGACGTTGCCGGTCTCGACGCTGTCGTGACGGTTGGATTCCCTGGCACGCGCGCGACCATGTGGCAGCGGTTCGGACGCGCTGGGCGTTCGGGTGCTGCCGGTCTTGGCATTCTCATTGCTCGCGACGAGCCTTTGGACGCACACATCGTGACCCATCCGCACTCGGTGCTCGACGCACCCACCGAAGCGACCGTGTTCGATCCACACAACCCGTATGTGTTGGGCCCGCACTTGGCCGCGGCTGCTCAAGAGATTCCATTGACTGAAGCCGATTTTGAGTTATTTGGACCGCGTTCGCGCGAAGGCGTCGAGGCGCTTACCTCAGCTGGTTTGCTTCGCAAACGGTCACGCGGTTGGTATTGGACGCACCCTGAACCGGCTAGCAATTTGGCGGACTTGCGCTCCTCGGGAGGGCATCAAGTACAGATTGTGGAAGCAGAAACCGGTCGCGTAATTGGCACCGTGGATGCCGGGACTGCCGACCGTGACGTACACACGGCCGCCGTTTACGTGCATCGAGGCGAGGACTACATCATCAGCGAGTACTTGCCTGACGACGGTCTAGCTTTCGCTCGGCGAGCTGAGGTTTCACATTCGACCCAAGCACATGCCGATACTGCGATTGAGGTGCTGGCTGAGCACGAGCAAGCACAATGGGGTGACGCCACCATCTCGTGGGGTTCTGTACGCGTGACGAGTCAAGTGACTGGCTATGACATTCACGACCGTGAGTCTGGCCGCGCTTTGGGTGAAGACGTCCTCGAGTTGCCGCCTCGCTCCTATGACACGGCTGCCGTGTGGTGGACCTTGTCGGACATTGCGGTGACTCAAGTTGTTGCCCCCGACGAGACTGCGGGAGCGGCTCACGCGGCGGAGCATGCAGCAATTGGGCTTTTGCCGCTATTCGCCGAATGCGACAGGTGGGACATTGGCGGGGTCTCCACCGCTCACCATTCCGATACAGGTCGTTTGACGGTGTTTGTTCACGATGGGTATCCAGGCGGCGCAGGATTCGCAGAACGCGGGTTTGCGGTGATGCGCGAGTGGCTCGAAGCCACCGTTGAGACGATCCGCGACTGTGACTGCGTAGATGGGTGTCCCGGTTGCATCGTGTCGCCCAAGTGCGGGAACCGAAATAATCCACTCGACAAACTCGGCGCCATTCACCTGTTAGATACGGTCCTTGGCCGCTCGTAACCGCACAGCGTTCTAATTAGCCAGTTCAGTCAAAGTAGTAGGACGGCGCGGCACGAGCCCGTTGCCTAATCCCCCACGCACCCAGCGGCGTTTTAATCTCGGCTCGCGCCGTTACTGTCGCCACCTCAGCGTCCATTCGACAGGACGTAATTCTTGTGCCATTGGCTTTGGCGATGCGTCTGGCAGCCGCGCATCCTTCTTGTCCGTCAACGCTCGCTTTCGAGGCAGCTAAAGCCGCAAAGTCGGCGCCTTGGCCAGCTCGTTGATGTAGCGACAGGAGCAGCACTGCGACCATGCATGCTCCCGCCACCATGACGATGACGGCTCCCGCCGAAATCGCAAGCGTTGATCCGGTTCCTCGTTCTCGTGGGGCGTTCATTCTCGAACCGCCGAAGCGTTTCCTTGGACGGTGACGGCTAGGCGTGGCAACGACGGCACGGTTACTCGCCGGCTGACGTGAACGCTCACGGTGCCGCTTGCTTCCCGAACGCGAACCTTCAACCCACGTGAGCTTTCTCCAACACGACGCATGGCTTGTGCTTTGGAGTCGCCTTGGGACATGCTCCGAGCAATAAATTGCGCGGTTTCGTTCGTTTGCGCATGAGCCGTTTGAATCCAAAGCATGCCTGCGAGAAGGCACGTGATGAAAAGCAGTGTTGGAATGACGACGGCAGTTTCGGCGGTGACCATTCCGTGTTCGTTCTTGACCATAGGTTCTCGTTTCTGTGCACGGGTCTCAGCGAGCGGTGGCCCCGGCCACGAATGGCCGGGGCTTCCAGTGCTCAGAACGGGAGCGTGCCGATCATTCGGGTAAATACGTCTTGCAGGAGGCTCTGGAACCACTCAGAGGTGCCGACCTTGTAGAGGATTCCGCCGACACCGCAGGCGCCAACGGTGCCGACCGCATATTCGGCCGTTGCCATGCCGCGTTCGTTGTTCTTGTTACGGGTGATGAGGTTCTGGATCATGTCCATGTCCTTTCGTTGTAGTTATCCAGAACATGGGCGTTTGAGCAAAGAATTTGCGGGCAGTCCACACGCTTGTGGAAACCAGTTCGGGCGAACTCTGGTTGAGGATGAAGCCCTCAACGACTGAGGACACCTGAAGACAAACCCAGCACCAGCGGGACGATTCCGATGAAGACAAACGCTGGCAAGAAACACAGGCCGAGCGGGATCGCAGTCTTCGTCGCAACTTGTTTGCCCGCGAGTGACTTGCGTTCACTGCGGTCTTTTCGGGCGCTGTTTGCGGCATGCTGGATCGACAACACCACGCTGCTACCGGACTCGGCCGTTCGGGCAAACGTTCGGCCCACGCGCGCCAGCGGAGTCTCGGCCAATCCGCGCCAGACCGGTTGCGGGTCAACACACACGTCCAGTTGCATCGAAACGGCCTGCAAAGTGTCCCCCAACGGCCCTCGGGTGTGTTTCGCCACGAGCGCCACTGTCGATTCGATGGTTCTCCCCGAGGCAACGACCGCACCCATCAGACCTAACGCAATCGGGACGTCGGCGGTGATGTGAGCTTCTCGTTGTCGGCTCTCAGCCGAATCGAGACGCGCTACCCACGCTCGAACGAGTGGCGCGGTGACGGTACCAAGCACGAGACCCATCACGCCAAGCACGAGGAATCCCAGTAGCGGCCACAACATGAACACGAGTAGTTCGGGATCAACCCGCTTGCCTCGCGATTCAGCGCTTTGAGGCAACGGGATCCGAATGAGCACGTTCGGTCGATGCCACGCCCACACCAAGAGCGCGACCGTGATGAAAACACTCATGCCCGCTCCGCATTGTCAGCGATCTTGTCGACCCACACGACGCCGAGGACCGCCAAGATCGATCCGATGGACACCGCAAGTGCGCCCCACGCGGTCTCGGTGATGACGTGCACGGGGGCGGCTCCCATTCCGCTGCCCATGCCGAGCGCAAACAGCGGAAGCCCCGCCATCAGTAGTGCCGTCGATCGGGCCGGTGCCACTGCTGATTCGATCTCGGACACCAATTCGAGTTCACGTTCGATGTCGGCCGCCACCGTTTCGAGAACAAGAGCGAGCGGGGCTCCCGATTCGTGCGCTACTGCCCACGCGGAAGCAACCCACCTCAAAGATGCGCAGCCCGGATGGGTCGATGCCCGATGCCATGCATCAGCGACATCGGCACCGACACGATGTGCTTCATACACGTCACGCACGAGTTCAAACTCATCAGCGAGACGGGCCAGGGTGACAGTGGGCAAGATTCCCGCACGCAAGTCGGTCGCGAGAACTTCGACCAATTCCATGCAGGCCTCACGAGCCGTCCTTTTTTGAGCAGTTCGGCGTGTTCGTCTCCACCTCACCGTGACGCCCCAAGCTACCCCGAGAGCCGCTAGCGAAAGGATGGCTTTCGGCGCGCCCCAGAGAGACGCAAGAAAGATCCATCCACAAATACTCGCTACGAGCAGTAGCCACCAGGGAGTTCTCGGTCGTCGAGTTTGTCCCAAACGGACGGAAACAACAGCCCACGGTGGGTCGAGGAACCAGACGAATGCGGCGCTGGCGGCAGCCGCTAATGCAGCCTGACTTGATGGCACCGCTCAATCCTCGTGCCGGACAATCGTGGTTGCTGCGAGTTCGCCCATGGCGTTTCGTTCCAGCCTGGCAAGTTCGAGCACGCGACGTTGCCCCGAGGCGTCTCGACCAACGTGAACAATGCGGTCGATTGCAGCTTCGGCTTGAAGCCAGGTCGTCTCGCGCGCCATGCCTGCGGCAGAACCGAGCGCTGCCAAGCGGGCTGGCACATCGCGTGGGCTGTTGGCGTGCAAGGTGGCTGCGCCTCCCTCGTGGCCGGTATTCATGGCCGCGAGCATGTCCGCGACTTCAGCACCTCGGACCTCTCCCACGATGAGCCGGTCCGGCCGCATACGCAACGACTGGCGGATGAGATCGCGCATAGTGACCAGCCCTGCCCCTTCGACGTTCGCAGGCCGACCTTCAAGACTCACGACGTGCGGATGGTTGGGTGCGAGTTCAGCAGAATCTTCCACGATGACGATGCGTTCCCTCGGATCCACGATCGACAAGAGTGCCGAAAGCATCGTGGTCTTACCCGACCCGGTCGCGCCAGTCACGAGGAATGCTTTGCGGGTCGCCACGATCTGGCGCAACGCGCGTGACATCGTCGGCGAAAGCGCTCCCGAATGCTCGAGTTCGCTGAGGCGCGGCGCCCTCTGACTTGGCTTTCGCAATGAAATGAGCGTTCCGGGCCGAGCCAACGGCGCCAGTATCGCGTGCAGGCGTGTTCCGTCGGGCAGGCGTCCGTCAACCCAACCGCATGCATCGTCTAGGCGTCGTCCGGCGATGGACGCGAGGCGCTGTGCGAGTCGTCGAACTTCTGCTTCGTTCGCGAACACGGAAGGGTGTTCACACAGCCCTGCGCCCGAATCAACCCACACGCTTAGGTCCCCGTTGACAAGTACGTCGGTGACATCGTCGCGATCAAGAAATACCTGGAGCGGCCCCGCATCCAACGATTCTCTGTGTAGTTTCTCCACGACTTTGAGAACCATTCCGGCGCTCACGAGTCCGTAGTGGCTTCGCATGGCTGCCGCCACTGCTTCTGGCCCGTTCCCGAGGCCTTGGCGGGCGATGCGAGTGCGAACGTGATCAAGCAGATCTGGCGTGATTGTTTCTGGAAGTGATGCGGTCATGAAAGCCCCACCATCTCGAGAATGGTGGAACTAACCCGAAGTGGAGCACCCCGTCGCGGGCCCAAACCGTGTTCGACATCGGCGAAGATTCGGCGCTGTGTGGGCATGTGGTCGATCACCGGTACCCCCAGCCTCGCAGCTAGTTCACGGCGGTCGAGACCACCGGGGGCCGCCCTCGCTACGACGAGTACTTGCGCACCGCCGTCAGTGAGTTGCGGCAAAAGCCTTTCGGCAGCAACAACACCGCTTAACCTCAGCGGCACCACCAAAACGATCGCAACAGACCTGTTCACTAATTCCGACGAAAGCGCGTCCAATCGTCGTGGGACATCGGCAATTACGGCGTCGTACCCGCGCACGAGCGTGCTGACTACGGACGAGCCTGACACGACATCCTGAGCGCCCCGACCAAACGACAGCACGTCAACGCCATGACGCGAAGGAAGCGCCTCACGCAATTCGGGCACCGTGATGTGGCCCGTCGTTGCTTCGAGGTCCGCCCAGCGTAGGCCCTCGGCGCGTTCGGCGCCAAGGACGAGTTCGATTCCGCCTGACGTGTGGTCACCGTCGACGAGGACGACCGATCGTTGTTGGCGTGCTGTGGCGCACGCCAACGCTGTAGCGAGAGTCGACGCTCCCACTCCCCCACACGCCCCCATGACGCTAATGACGCAAGCCTCGCCAGTACCTTCCACGGCCTCTGCCAGCACCGTGACGACGTCATTACCGTCAAACCTGATGACCTGCGTGGCGCCTACCGCCACGGCACTCTTGAGATTGTCGATACTGGGCTCTCCGATGAGAAATACATTGGTTCGACGCGCTACCTGCTTCGCCGCGATCAGGTGGGCTGCTTCTGCATCGATAAGCACGAAGTCAGCGGTTTGCCATTGACGTCCGAAGCTTGCGGATGGCCTGTATTCGGTGGCCGATTTGCCCAATGCGGCACACCAATTGTGGGCGTGACGGAGAAAGTGAGGGTCGGACGAAATGATGAGGGGCGGGCTCTCATCCATCGGAGTTTTCGTGGGGACGGAGTTCTTCACGGAACGAAGATTGCCGTGGTTGTCGCGCTGGCGAAAGCCCGTCGTAGCGCGCCTGTGGACAATCGATCCACCGTGCCACGATGTGGATGACGGTCAGTTAAACGTCTTCGCCACCCAATCGGTCAATCGCGCATCGTCGCTCTCAAAGGACTCAACCAGTTCGCCACCATCGCACCGATACAGTTCCACAACCGAAGCGCGCCCGGCGTGTTCGAATAGGCGCACGGTGCCGCCGAATGCCACCCAGCGTTGGATCGTTTCGAGCGAGTGTGCCGGCTCGATGACCGGCTCCGCTGCTTCATGGAGGAATTCGGCCAGGATCGGTACGTGACTGTGTTCTGGGTGTTTTGCAGCCGTCACCACAAGTGCGTCTGGATCGGCAGCGATCGAACGAAGCATCCTCATACCCGGGACATCGCCCAACAAAGCGAGCTCTTCGAGGTAACGCTCCCGGAACTCGTCGAAACGTGATTCGTCGGCATGAAACCAAGTTCTCAACTCGGCGCTTGGGGCAACTTGCGGTAGCCACGAACCGACGCGTTCGTCGCCTTTAGGGATGCCGCGCGGCCACAAGCGATCTACCAGGAACCGCCGCTGACCGGGCACAATTTCGTCATAAATTCGACCAATCTTCACCCTTCCATAGCATCGCAGAACGTATCAATATGCAAGGAAACGGAGTATGCCCCGCTAGGCTGATGGGTATGAGCGTGAATTCGGCACGCCCCGCCGCATTTTTTGATCTCGATAAAACGATCATCGCCAAGTCCAGCGCATTAGCGTTCAGCAAGCCGTTCTACGACGAAGGCTTACTGAAGCGCCGCAATCTGCTGCGCAGCGCCGCCGCTCAATTCATGTTCTCGCTCAAAGGCGCTGACAACGATCGACTCACGCTCATTCGCGACGAGATTTCTCGACTCGTCAAAGGCTGGGATGTCGATACCGTTCGCCGAACGATCGACGAGACATTCGATGAGATTATCGAACCGATGATCCACTCGGAGGCGCTTGATCTGATCGAGGAGCATCGCGCGCAAGGCCACCCCATTGTCATCGTTTCGGCGTCGGGCGACGTCATGGTTGAACCGATCGGTCGGCGGCTCGGCGTTGACCACGTAATCTCGACCCGCATGTCCGTGATCGATAACAAATTCTCAGGCGAGATCACCTACTACGCACACGGTCCGACGAAGGCCGAAGCGATGCGGGAACTCGCTGAACGCGAGAACTACGATCTCGCCGCAAGTTTCGCGTACTCCGATTCGGCAACCGACATCCCCATGTTGGAGGCCGTCGGCCACCCGTTCGCGGTCAATCCGGACAAGCCCTTGCGCGAGAAGGCCGAAGAGTCCGGCTGGCCGATTCTTGAGTTCAAGCGCCCCGTCCGCCTCGCGAAAGCAGCCAACTACAAACCCACCTTGAGTCAGGTTGCCGTGGGCGGAGCCATCGTCGGCGCGGCCACGATTGCCGGGGTTGTCGGTTATAAAATTCGACATCGAGACCCGCTCGGTTAGCCCTAGTTTCCTACCTCTTGTGGAGGACCCGATTGTGGGGCATTCTGGAATCAGAATTCAAGAGCGGCTCGCAGTTTTGGAACTCACGCGGCGATCTCCCGTCCCACAGGGTAATCGCATCCGGGATACCCACATTTTCCATGCACCCTAGTGGCCCCGGAGCGATGATTTTGACGAAGGCACGCTTGGTAACCAGAGCGTTGCGGGCAGCGGCGGCGTCACATGTGGCGCCGCCGTTTTTTGCGCTCTTCTCTCCTAGCTGTTGCTATTTCCCATTCAACGGTGACGCTTCGGCAGCTCGCGCATAGGAGTCAGCACACCAAAGCAACCATTGGTGCACGCCAGTCGCTTGGGACTCATAGGCCTTGAGCGCAGCGAAATAACCTTGCGCATCCATCACATGTCCCACTTCAGGAACCGTGACCGAAGCCGGATCGATGCCCCGATCGACAAACAACAACCGCTCAACCGCCCGAGCAACGACTGCGTTGTGCGAAATGAACGCCCCAGCCGCAATAATTTCGGCGTGTGCCAAAGCCGCCACGACGAGCGCAGGCGCTTCGGACTTTTCTTTCATCATGTCGCCGAGCGCCTGAAGGCGTTTGACGCCGTCAGGGTTTACGGGGCGTCCGAGGTCTTCGTCCGCAACGGAACCGGCCGCAGCAAGCGCGTGAATCCGCGCCATGGCTTGCACCGGCGAGGTACGCCACATGGGCAACAGACCGAGCAACTGAGTCGAGAGTCTGACAGCGGCCTTCGCGGTCTCGTCTCCGCCTCCTTCAGCGAGTTCGTCAACGTCGAAGGAACTGCCTTCGAGCGTGGCCGAGGCCCAGGCGCCGAGCAGTAGCGAGCGCGCCGTGTGTTCGGGGGTGCTTTTGCGCAATCCCCGATCGCGTAGCACTGCGTCGATGCTGTCGCGGGTGGAACGGTAACTCGACGGGACGCCCTCAAGGAGTGCGGCGGCAATGAATGGATCAGACACGCCTGCAGACTACCGACCCTGCGTGCCATCAGGCGAGTAACCTCGAATCGTGAGTGTTTTTCCCGTGGATTCTGCAGCCAGATGGCTCGTGGGGGAACGCCTGTCCACCATCTTGCATATTGGGGACGGGCCGCTCGCATATGGCTTGAGCGAACAGGGCCACGAAGTGACCATCGCTGGAACGGATGTCACGCAGGTTCGTAACGATGAGGTGACGTATGTGCGTGCCGATCCTGAACACCTGCCTTTTGCTTCCAATAGTTTCGATGTGATCATTGCCCCCCAGTTGGCAGACTCTCCCAGCGTGCTGGCGCAATACGCCCGCGTGCTTGTTCCGCACGGCTACCTTTCGGCGATGAGCCGCCGCTACGACGATTCCCTCCCCTGGGTGCGCAAATTGCGTGTGATCACCGGTGACACCGGTAATAGTGATCCGGTTGCTGATACTTTTTCGGCCTCGGGTTTGTTTGAAGAGAGCGAAATTCGCGAGTTCAACGATTGGCAGAATCTGGATCTGCCTACGCTCATGCAGTTTGCTGAACAGACGCGTGCCTCGCACGTTCCAATCGATCGGCTGGCGAGCGTGCACCAGTTGTGGCAGGAGTACTCGCAAGCCTCTGGTTCACTGCGACTGCGACATGAAACGAAATGTACTCGAGCGAAAGTAGTCAAAGAGGCATTGGCGAGCGAGCCAGATCCACCAGACGCCATCTTGCTGTCGCTGGACTAGCTCCAAATTCGGCGCCGCAAGACCTTCTTCCAATGGGCTCGCACACCTAGACTTTTCAATGTGAAGTTCTACGCAGGCAATACGCCCCACCACGATCTGACCTACAACGACGTCTTCTTGGTGCCGCAGTCATCTGAGGTGAGTTCGCGGTTTGATGTCGATCTCGCGTCACGCGATGGGTTGGGCACGACAATCCCGATCGTGGTGGCGAACATGACCGCTATTGCTGGCAGGCGGATGGCAGAGACGGTTGCTCGGCGTGGCGGCATCGTCATTTTGCCCCAAGACATCCCCCTTGATGTTGTCGCCAAAACTGTCGGCAAGGTGAAGTCTTCGCACACTCTTTTGGATACGCCGGTAACGCTTCGCCCCGACACGACTGTCGGCGAAGCCTTGAGTTTGTTGCCGAAACGCGCGCACGGTGCCGCGGTTGTTCTCAACGACGATCGCACTCTCCTCGGGTTGTTCCGCGCAAGTCACGGGGTCGAGGTTGATCGGTTCGCGCAAGTGCACGAGGTGGCTGACCGCACGCCCGTGGTGCTGCGGGAGGGACTCTCTGGACCCGAATACTTTGCCGCGTTAGAAGAGCACCACATTGGCTTCGCCCCCGTGGTTGCCCCCGACCAGACTCTCGTCGGTGCCATTACCGCTAAAGGTGCCGTGCGCTCCACGATTTATCTGCCTGCGCTCGATGACCAGGGTCGTCTGATGATTGGCGCCGCGGTCGGAATCAACGGCGACGTCGAGTCGAAAGCGAAGGCCCTGCTCGACATGGGTGTCGACGTGATCGTGGTCGACACGGCACACGGACATCAGGCACGTATGGTCAAGGCGTTGAAAGTGGTCGTGAGGGTTCGTGACGCTCACGCAGAGCTCAGCGGTCGTCGCGTGCCGATTGCGGCCGGCAATATCGTCACCGCCCAGGGCACACGCGAGTTGATTGAGTTGGGTGCCGACATCGTGAAGGTTGGTGTTGGTCCCGGCGCGATGTGCACGACGCGGATGATGACGGGCGTGGGCAGACCGCAATTCTCGGCGGTGCTTGATTGCGCTCAGGCAGCAGCAGAAGCCGGTGGAAGCGTTTGGGCTGACGGCGGCGTGCGGCATCCGCGTGATGTGGCGCTGGCGCTGGCGGCAGGGGCTGGCTCGGTGATGATCGGTTCGTGGTTTGCTGGCACGCTCGAAAGTCCCGGCAATCTCATGACTGGTTCTGATGGGCGCGAGTACAAGAATTCGTTCGGTATGGCATCCTCGCGGGCCGTGTCGAATCGAACCCGCGACAACGCAGGTTTTGAACGTGCACGGATGGCTCTGTTTGAGGAAGGTATCTCGAGTTCTCGCATGTATTTGGATCCTGACCGCCCTGGCGTTGAAGACCAACTCGATCAGATCACGGCGGGCGTGCGGTCCAGCTTCACGTACGCGGGAGCCCGCAACATTCACGAGTTCAATGAGCGGGCAACCATCGGGATTCAGTCGATGGCCGGGTACGAGGAAGGCCGTCCGCTGCACTCAAGTTGGTGAGCGCGCTGGGCTTGGTCAAGCCAGCGCGGCGCTACCGGCGAGAATGATGTCGACGCCACGTGCGAGGGTTTCGTCAGGAGTCGGGTCGGCTGCGATGACGCCTGCCGCGACAGCTTGTCGGTGGGTTTGGGTGGCTTGCGTGTGCCCCAAGACGTACAGCAACAAGGCTTGGGCACCTTCGTCGCTGCCGACGCTTCGAGCGAGGGCAGTTGGCAGGTCACTGGCGCCCAGCCCGAAGGCTCGAGCCGTGGCTACCACTTCAGCCCCATCGCGAATCTGGAGCATGGCTTCGCGCAGCGCTAGGCAACTTGCTCGCGGGTCGTTGGTGATTTCGACGGGCGCGATGATGCGATCGGCCATGAGCGCCAAGAGGGTCTGCTTGTTTTCGACATGGTGATAGAGCGCTGAGGGCTGCACCTTGAGTTCGCTGGCGATGCGGCGCATCGAGCAAAACTCAAGGCCAAAGGAGTCGAGCACCCGCAGTGCGGCGTCGATCACATCGTCAAGGCTATGGGCCATGTCGCCACCCTACCGTGCTAACCTGAACGCCGTTCAGGTGAACAGTGTTCAGGAGAAGACATGACCGACCTCAAGACCCGCGAGTCCACCGCTACCGACATTGCGCTCATCGCAGCGTTCGCGGCCCTCACAGTGGCTGCAACGTTGATCCCACTAGGGTTCGACGTCGGCGGAGTGCCCGCCACCTTGCAAACGCTCACGGTATTGCTGGCAGGAGCCGTCTTGGGCGCTAAGCGTGGACTGCTTGCCAACGCTTTGTATGTCGCAATGGGCCTCGCCGGTTTGCCGGTTTTCGCTGGCGGCAAAGCAGGCTTTGGGGTCATGGTCGGACCAACAGGTGGATACCTCATCGGCTTCCTCGCGGCGGCTGTCGTCACTGGCTTCCTCGTCGAACGATTCTTGGGGTCGAACCCCGTAAAAAACCTGATACTTATCTTCGCGGCGGGTTTCGCAGGTCTCATCGTGCTGACCGCATGCGGCATTGCCGGATTCATGGTGAACGTCGGCCTGAGCGCCATGGACTCCTTGAAACTTGCCCTAGTTTTCTTGCCCTTTGATCTTGCAAAAACCGCGCTCATGGCCTTCGTCGCAGCGGCAACGCACCGTGCCTTTCCAGGCACCTTGATCGCGCGTCGCACCTGATAGAACATTAGTGTGATCGAGTTCGACCAAGCAGTTGTCGCCAACCGGCTTCACTCAACGAGCCTGACGTTGAGTGAACAGCGCATCGGCGTGATTGGCCTCAACGGTTCAGGAAAATCGACCCTAGTCCGGTTAATCAACGGACTGATCGAGCCTGACGAAGGTCGGGTGTTGGTGAACGGACTCGATGCTCAACGCCAAGGCCGCCAAGTCCGTAAATCGGTCGGGTTTTTATTCACCGATCCCGGCGCTCAATTGGTGATGCCGACAGTGATTGAAGACATCAGCCTTTCGCTGCGCAACACTCACACAAAACGGAACGAAAGACGCGCAGCAGCTCTCGGGACCCTCGATCGCTTTGGCTTGAAGGATCTTGCGGAGCGAAGTGTCTACCAGTTGTCGGGAGGTCAACGCCAACTTGTGGCATTGGCCTCAGTGTTGGCGACCGCCCCCCAAGTCTTGATCGCAGATGAACCCACAACGCTTCTAGATCTCAAGAATTCGCGTTTGGTGGGGGATCTGCTGTTCTCGCTCGACCAGCAGTTGATTCTCGTAACCCATGACTTGGAATTGGCGGCACGCTGCGATCGGGTTCTGGTCGTGTCTGACGGTCGCATCGATTTTGACGGCGATCCACAACTGGCCGTGGATCACTATCGAGCCTCGGCATGAGTCAACTCAACCTCCTGGGGCTCTATCAACCGAACGCAACCTTGCTGCATCGCATCAGCCCCGGCATCAAACTCACCACGATCATGGTGCTGAGCATCGCCATTGTGGTCGTACGCGAAGCATGGTTCAGTGTGGTCGCTTTAGCCGTCGTGTGCGGGGCCGTAGGTCTTGCCCAGATGTCATGGTGGGCCCTTTTTCGCAGCATCCGGATCTTGGCAATCGGACTCGCTCTGCTCGCGGCTTTCCATTGGTGGCAGAACGGCCCTGAGCACGCAATTGCTGTGGTGGGTGGACTTGCCGCACTGATCTTGGCTTCGGCAGTTCTCACGGCAACTACCCCGATCGATCAGATGCTCGACACGATCACTCGCGCACTCGAACCATTACGTCGCTTCGGCGTGAATCCGGACGCTGTCGGACTAGCGTTCTCCCTGCTGCTACGTTTCATTCCTGACATCGGCGAGAGGGCTTTCGAAATCCGGGACGCCGCTCGAGCACGCGGTCTTGACCGCAGCGTTCGCGCACACATGACACCGCTAACAATTCGGGTAGTCGCGCACGCGCTCTCGGTAGGCGAAGCGCTCCAAGCACGCGGGATCGGCGAGGACGAGCGCCCAGGCCAGCGGTAGCGAGACGCGCGGTTTATGCGCGGTCAGGCCGACTTGGCGCAGTCGAGGCGATCGAACGCATCAAGCACATCGGAGACTGTGGGCTCTGGTCGTGCTTCGACGACGACCGGAACATCCTCAGCGCGTTCGCGCTCTTGACGCAAGTGACGCTTGATGGTCGACGGCGAGCATCCGAGTCGCTCCGCCAACTGCTTGTTGGTGTCTTCTGGG
>SSHC01000078.1 GCA_008017265.1 Aeromicrobium sp. | reverse complement strand
CTCGACAAGAAAACGACGAAAGCGCCATCAGAAGAGACCGTTGCCGATGTTGAGGACGAATCTCCAGCGACGCCGTTCGAGTCGACGTCGACTGGCACTGTCTGGCCCGTCGTCGTGTCGTGAATGTATGCCTCCTCAAATCGGATCTCGCCGACCGGCGCAAGATTCGACGCAAACGACTCGAACCCAACGAATTGACCGTCAGCCGAAATAGAGGGCGAGAGCGAGTAACTGTCTGCCTGGTCTCCAGCCGAATTGACACTGACGCGCTTGGTGGCACCCGTCGCGAGAGTCGTGACGAACACGTCGGTCGTCCCGTTCGTATCGCCTGCAACGAGGTTGCTGGCGCTCGATGGGTAAGCGACGAATTTGCCGTTCGCTGAAAGCTTCGAGACCCCAGCGGAATGATCGTCACCCAACTGGCCGCCCGAACTCCGACTGACGAGAGTGGTGCTGTTTGTGGCGATGTTGCGTACAAACACGTCAGACACGTAGTTCGAGTCGCCCGAAACGAGGTTGCTGGCTTCGGACGTAAACGAGGCGAGCGCGCAGTTCGCGCTCACCGATGGCGAATGCGACTCCTCGTTGCCACTTGCACCGCTGTTCGTGGTGCTGAGCAGGGTGGTGCTCATCGTGCTGAGTTTCGTGACGAACACGTCTGACTTGTCGTTGTTGTCATTGCCGGCGAGATTGCTTGCGTGCGACACGTAAGCGACACAACTTCCGTCCTCGGAAATGTGCGGAACATAGGAGTAGTTGTCGGCTGCTTCGGACCCTTTACGGGACACAAGCGTCATCTGATCACTCGTGCGGTCGTAGACGAAGACATCCATCGTGTCGTTGGTGTCGTTTGTGACCAGGTCGGTGGCCGAAGAGTCGAAGGCAATGCGATTACCGTCGCCTGAAATGGAGACGCCGCTCGAGACGCCGTTGCCCGAAGTCCCCGACGCGGTCTTGCTGATCAGAGTGGTGGTCTTGGTGGTGCGGTCGTGGAGGAACACGTCGGTGGTGTTGTTGTTATCCCCGGCTACCAAGTTCGGTGCGTCGGACGAGAACGCGACATAACGGCCGTCGCTCGAGATCGCCACATCGCTGACTTGCCCTTGAGCTTCGGTGCCATCGCTCGTGACGTGCACGCGCGTGGGGCTTGTGCTTGCTGGGGGTGGCGTGGAGACGGTTACCGCTATCGACGGGCTCGTTGCGGGGGCGATGAAGGTGTTGGTGCGTGCCACGAGTGCGCGGTATAAGACGCTGGCGCCTGGCGTGCGAACGAACTGGAACCCGCCAGAAGTTGAAACAGTCGAGGTCGCGCCGTCGGTGACCCACGTTGATCCGTCGAGGCGTTGCAGCGTCACAACGGTTCCGGCCGCGAACGGGGCAACCGTTCCGCTGAGCGTCGTAGAGCTTCCAGTCGTGACGGACGCCGGTGTTGCACTAAGCGTTGCGACCGCCGGGCGATACACGCCAATGACGCGCGTCTTGGAGTAGGCGGTCTTTAGTTTGGGTGTCTTGGGAGCGTGGGCGCGCCAAGTTTGAAGTCCCGTGCCGGACGCCCGCCAAACGTAACGGAATGAACCACTCTTGGTGGTGCGGACCGTGGCTACCCGCACCCACTTCGTGCCCGACTTGCGTTCCAAGTAAACCTTCGTGTTGGAGGGCGACCGGGTCAGAAAGCCGTTGAACGAGACTGCCGTGCCCACGAGCGGTTGAGCCGCTGAGGGAGCCATGCTTAGCGAGCGCTTTTTCGCGGCCGCGTGAGCGGGGGTGCCTCCCATCGTGGCCGAAAGTACAAACAGCGTCACGAAGGCAGCCGTCATGCGGCGCAAAGCAGAACCCATGTCACGAACTGTAGTAAACGAAGGGCCGAGTGCCTAGGGGATTTTTCCGCATGTTTCTGGAGTGACTTGTGGGAGAGTCTGGCCCTCACAGGGCTGCGCAAATGGCTCACCGAGTGAGTTGAGAAACGCGACCACGCGAGACGCCCATGACCGTCGCTGCGTCGCTCACGCTGAGACCGTGCTCTCGCAACTTTGATGCGACCATTCGAGATTCTCTCGCTGCGCGCTCTTGAGCAGCGGCGGCCGCAACGACGGCATCGCGCGCGGATTTCACTTCGCGCGCGAGGTCTCCTAGGTCAGGGGTGATCATGACACTTGCCGATGAAAAACTACGCCCGTGAAGGGTTTCGAGATAGTGGCGAACTTGGTCCTCAGCCTTTTCGAGCGTGCGTGACTGGGTGACGCCTTCGCCCTCAATGTGCAACTCCCAGCCCTCGGCCCACTTCACGGCCCGCACAGTAATGGTGTTCATTGCAGCCATCCTTTCGGGAGGCAAGTCAGCTTCTTCATCGTGTCTGCGACGACGCCGGGGGAGACTTCGCCGGGTTTGGTGACCACCGCAATGTGCTTGCCGCAGGGGCAAAACCATTTCTCGTGGTCGCCTTTACCGGGCCTGCTGCGACAGCCGTTCCTCGTGAGTGCTGACGCAAGGTCGCGGTACTTCATTGCTTTAACCATCAGTATATTTACCCCCACTAGATAGTCAATGTATAGAGGGGGTAACGGATTGGCTTGTCGCGTGAAGCACGCATCGAACACCCCGCGCCGGACGATACGCGCAAACCCGGGGTGAGGCGGGTTGCTATCCACAGGCCAGAACGCAGTGTGAAGCACGTGTTGACGACCTGCCTGACAGGGTTGTGCCCTGTGGAAAACGCGTTGCTCTTGCTTTGTTTAGTCGCTAAACATAAACTTGTGCGAGCGAAAGAAGTTAATCGAATAATCGAACGGGCTGGAGGTGTTCATGTGCGGACAGTCGGTTCTCACAAGCGATACAAGATCACAGTCAATGGAGTGTCGGTGAGTACTGCCGTGCCTCAACACCCTGGAGACATCCCTACGGGAACCCTGAGGAAAATCCAACAGGATCTCGCACCAGCACTAGGGAGGAAGTGGTTGCTATGAGTTACACGGTCCTTATCACCAGAGAGGGCGATGCCTGGCTTGCCGACGTGCCTGAGGTGGCAGGCGCCCACACCCATGCCCGATCGATCGACGTATTACTCAAGTCAATCCGCGAAGTTATCGTGCTGATGGATGATTTGCCTGATGACGCACGCATTGACTTCTCGCTCGAATTCGATCTCAACGACGAACTTGTAGAACGTGCGTTTCGACTCGGGCAAGCGCGAGCAGAACTGACCGCACGCGAGGCACTGATGGCCGAGCAAACGTCAGTGATCGTGAGCGAACTCGTCGGTAGGGGATTCACGGTTCGCGATGCCGCCCGTCTCTTAGACATGACGCCTGGGCGTGTATCGCAGATCGCGAATGCCTAGCCCGCGCACAGGCGACTAGACTCGTGCCTTGTGAGCGAAACGCCTGATAATCCTGAAATCTCAGAAACACCAGAGACCGACGACCTGCCAGAACAAATGCAGGTGCGTCGAGAAAAGCGTCAACGCCTCATCGACGCCGGCATCGAACCGTACCCGATCTCGATCGACCGTACCCACACCATCAAACAGATCGTCTCTACGCACGACGCCGAAGCGCTTGGCGCGGACCACCGCACCGGCACGATCGTCACGATCGCGGGCCGCGTTATCTTCCAGCGCAACACCGGCAAACTGTGTTTCGTGCGCCTGCGTGAAGGTGACGGCAGCGAAATCCAGGCGATGCTCTCGCTTGCTGAAGTGGGCGAAGAAGCCCTCGACAACTACAAGAAACTCACCGATATTGGCGACCACCTCGCCGTCACCGGTGAAATCATCACGAGCCGCCGTGGCGAACTTTCCGTGATGGCCACCGAATGGAAACTGGCCGCGAAAACCTTGCGCCCGCTGCCGAACGAACACAAGCCACTCTCGGAAGAAGCGCGCGCCCGCATGCGGTACGTGGACCTCATCGTGCGCGAAAAAGCCCGCGAAAACGTGCGCACCAAAGCGGCAGTGCTCAAGTCGTTGCGTGCCACCCTCGACGGCCACGACTACATCGAAGTGGAAACGCCCGTTCTGCAACACACCAACGGTGGAGCCGCTGCTCGCCCGTTCAACACACATCTCAACGCTTACGACGAAGACGCGCTCTTGCGCATCGCCCTCGAACTGCACCTCAAGCGGGCGCTCGTGGGCGGCGTCGATCGGGTTTATGAGATCGGCAAAACCTTCCGCAACGAAGGCGTCGACAACACGCACAACCCCGAGTTCATGATGCTCGAAGTTTATGAATCGTATGGCGACTACGACACGATGGCCGAACTCGTGCGCGAACTTGTTTTGAACGCGGCTCGCGCGGTGGGTCGCACGGTGGTGCCAGCTCGCGACGGCACCGACATCGACTTCGAAGCACCCTGGCGCCGCGCCACGATCCACGAACTCGTGAGCGAAGCCGTGGGCGAAACCGTGGACGTCACTACGCCGCTCGACCGCCTCGTCGCGCTGGCCGCGCAACACGAAGTCGCCTTGCGCGAGGGCTGGGGCGAAGGCGAAGTGGTGCTCGAACTGTTCGAGAAGCTGGTGGAGCACACGCTCATCCAGCCGACGTTCGTGTGTGACTACCCCGAAGCCGTACGCCCGCTGGCGAAGAAACACCGCAGCACGCCGGGCCTCGTCGAAGCATGGGACCTCATCATCAACGGTGTGGAACTCGCGCCGGCTTACACCGAACTCAACGATCCGGTGATTCAACGCGAACGCCTCGAAGAGCAAGCGCGCCTAGCCGCAGCAGGCGATCCGGAAGCAATGGACGTTGACGAAGACTTCCTGCGCGCCCTCGAATTCGGCATGCCCCCCGCCGGCGGCATGGGCCTAGGCGTAGACCGCCTCGTGATGCTGCTCCAAGACATCGGGATCCGTGAAGCGATTCTCTTCCCGACGTCTCGGAGGGAAGTTTAGGCAGAGCCCGACGTCTCGGAGGGAAGTTTAGGCAGAGCCCGACGTCTCGGAGGGAAGTTTAGGCAGAGCCCCGACGAGTCGACGAAGGGTCGAAACGTAACTTCGCGTTACCTAACTCGTGCGGTTTTGCTCTGTGCGAACGAGGGATTTTTCGCTCGCAAATTGG
>SSHC01000031.1 GCA_008017265.1 Aeromicrobium sp. | reverse complement strand
GCCAATCCGTCCTCATCCAGGGCAGCGCCGGTTATCGTGCGGGAGCGCTCACCGGGCAACAAGCCGACGTTGCCTACCTTGGCATCGGCCAACTCGGGATCCAGCCGGCTAACTACATCCGCGAATACTGGGATGAGACCGTAGTCCGCGTCGGCGCGAAGCACGTCGTACTAACGCATTGGGACGACTTTTTCCGGCCACTCGACAAGCCCCTGCGCGCTTTGCCTTACGCGGGCGATGACCTCGAAGTGACGATGCGTGCGTTCACTCAGTTCGCCGAAGAAAGCGGCGTTTCCTTGCACTTCCCAACGGTGTGGGAACGCGAAGATCCCTGGCTATTGGGCGGCTAGTTCAAGCTCATTTCAAGGCGTAGGTCACTACGCGTGCGGCATCAGAAAAGCCATACTCCGAGAGCCGGCCATCTACGTTCGGATCGCCCATGCGCACCACGATGGTGTGGCTACCCGGATCGATCATTACGAATTGACCGCCAAATCCCATGGCCGAGAACAAGTCCTTGGGCGCGCCCGGTACGAGTTGTTTGCGGTCTTGCACTACGGGTGGTTTTGAGGTGCCTGGATCAAGCCAGCTGCGTATCGTGCCGGAGCGGTTCACCCACCACAAGAGCCCATAGGCCGAGTTCAGCTTCTGGGAGGACTTGCCTGTCGCCTCTTTAATCCAGTCGGCTGACACGATCTGTTCACCCTGCCACACGCCGTCTTGCTCAATCATCAAACCAAACCGAGCCAAGTCCATACAGGTAGAGAGCAGCCCCTCGGCGATGCCGGTTGACTTGGTGGATGCATCGTTTGCCATGCGCGAATTCTTCATTCCCAACGGCACGAAAAGTCGATCCCTAGCCATCTCGTAGGGGCGCTCCCCGGTGGCTTCGCGCAACACGCGGTCGAGCGTCTGAATTGCTGCGTTGTTGTAGACCCACACCGTGCCGGGCTTTGCCGTTTGGCCTAATCCAACGGCAAACTCGGTGCGATTTTCAACCGAAAAGAGTTTGCCGTAGTCGAGCTCTTCGGTCCATTCGCGGCCGCTGTCATTCGACAAGAGGTTGCGGATTGTTACTTTTTCCGAGGGTGTTCCTTGCCATTCTCGGATGTACTTCGACGCGCGTTGATCGACATCAAGATCGCCATCGTCTTGCGCCATCCCGATGAGTACGCTGCCGACCGACTTCGTGACAGAAAACGCCGGCCGGCGCGTCGTTGGAGTTTCGCCTCGCCAGTATTTTTCAGTGACGAGCTTCCCGTCTTTGACGATGACCAGGCAGGAGGAACCAAGATTTTGGGTTTCGGTAATGACCTTGTCGAGCTTTTTCGGATCGAAACCGGCCTGGGCAGGACTGACTTTTGTCCATTCAAACTCAGGCTTTTGGGTTGGTTCGCTTTTCGCCTTGGGTTCGGTTTGGGTCGAGCATGCCGCGAGCACAACGGCACACGACAGGAGTGCCCAAACTTTTTTCATAGTCCCGACCATATGTGTTCGACCTCGATATTCACTGGCCGTCTTGAAAACTCGTCACATCTCAGTTCAAACGAAGGATCGGGGATTCGAACCCGGCACGCATGGCTTTCCAGATTCGATGGGGACGCTACCTATCAACTATCGGGCCCAGCGTTTCGATAGGGACGACCTCAATTAGATGATCTATCTGCCGCGTTCGGTCGTAATGTCGGAGTGCCGCGATGTACGCCCGACCGCACCGTCAGACGAGTACGCGCGCGACAACAGTCTTGCCGAAACATCTGACTCAATTGCCTGCTCTAGGTCGTATACGTCAGCTTTGAGCGCGGGTTCGCCAAGCAGTTCTCGTGCCCACACAGTGAGCGCCTCCGCATCCTCAGGATCGACAGGCGTCTCGCCATAATCCGGAGAAAAAGTCATGAAGTCTGTGTGCGGTCTACTTGGAGGTATTGCTCAACTTTTGAAGATCTCACGAAACCTTCGGGTACTTCACGGTTTTCGAGGCGTGCAGATGCGACGGTTCGGCGTCGAGCCAGTTCCTTGACAACATCGCCTGGCACATTCTTCGTAGCCATACTCGCCTCCTCCACAAATCCTTCAAGTGTACGGCAGTTCGGAAGAGGCTGGCCGAAAAAAGAAAGCCGCCCCGAAGGGCGGCTTTCAAACCACTGGCGGAGGATAGGGGATTCGAACCCCTGAGAGCTTTCACTCAACCCGCTTTCCAAGCGAGCGCACTAGGCCACTATGCGAATCCTCCGCGTAGGAGTCTACGTGGCCGACTCGGTCGGCCGCTAATCGGCTCGCCCCTCTGCCTGACCCCAAGTGACTGTCGTCTATGTCTCGCCTATTTTGCACCCGGGCACGTTGACTCATCGATCTCGTAGCCAGTGGTGGTCACGCCCAACCCCTCGGCGCGGGAACGGCCAAGGTTCCACTCGAGCCATCTGCTCGGCCTTGGGCGCTCGGCGGTCAGCGCACACGACGACTCGTCACCGATGCGTTCAACGATCGTTGGCACGGCGTCATCGGAAAGTTCAGCGAGGAAAATCCAGTCGACCTTGCCGGTCTCCTCATAGCGGTCAAGGTTGTGGTTGGCGACCCACGCCTCCGGGTTGATCGCAGCCAAACCCAACAACAAGACGACACCGCTGATCAGTCCAAATCGTGGCAGCCAACCTCGCCAGGTCACGACTCCAGCGACCATCGTCGCCAGCACCACCAGACCAAGCCATGCCATGAACACGTCCACCAACAGGCGAAGTGACGTGAATCCGTAGGCCTCTTGGTACAGGCCCATCCGACTAAACGCCGAACCAAGTACCGCCAAGGTCATCACCAACAAGGCACCGAGACTCAATCGAAGCCACAACCGATCCGCCGCAGTTTCGCGAGAAGCCTTGCGCGTCGCCGCCCAAACAAGGAACAACGTCAACACGGCAGCGAAGGTCAATTGGCCGAATCCTTCGTGGGCGTATTCGGCGTAGGTCAGGCCGGTGGTCTTCTCAAAATACTCACGACTTCCGAGGATCGCTGCCGCCTGACTCACCAGAAATGCCACGAACACGACGTTGACCACCAGCACCGGTGCGAGCCATTCGAATCGTCGAATCGACGCCGTGGCAACCTGCGCCGATGATTCGACTTGGGGTGGGTTTAGTGCAAGGTAAGCACCCGCCAAGGCGATCCCGCCGACGGCGAAAGCAACGAAACTCCGGAACACGAACCTCGCGGAACCGAGATCGGGGATCAGCGACCCGAACCATTCAGCAAAGAGAGCGTCCGCGGAAACGAACAACATCCCGAAAACGATTAGGCCCAGCAGCGACCACAAGAACGTTCGAGCAACAGCGAGTCCGGAGTCTGCCGGGCTCACTTCGCGCACGGTTCGACCCAGCCAGCCCAAACCGCGCAACCCAGCAAACGGCCAGGCGGCAGCTGCGGCCGCAAACCCCCACACCCGACGCGCGTTCGTCAGCGCGACTACCGCGAGTAGTCCGCCGGCAAGCAAGCACAACACGACGATCCATTCGGCATCTCGCACCAACGCTGTTGCCGCCAACGCGGTACACAACACGGCGCTAGCGATGGTGAAGGGTTCTTTGCGGCGCTTGCTCGCGAACAGCATGAGCGACCCGGCCGACATCAACACCAAGAACGTTCCTAAGCCCAGATAGTTGAATGGCAAGGCAACACCTGCGAGCAGGCCAACCAATACGGCCCAAGCAAGCAACAGCGGTCGACCTGCGACCCCCTGTTCTGGCCAGAGGCCCCCGAACAACGAATCGCTCATCGTCATGGGCACCACATGCATCTGCTGCGGGACCTGCTGAGGTGGCATCAGTGGTGAAGGTGGTGCCGGCTGCGGGGGCAAAGTCACCACTGGTTGTTGTTCGGTTGGTTCATTCTGGGTCATGTTTTCCTCTTCTTGAATCGGTCGAGCCCCCTGGGTGACCGTGGTTGGAACGGTGACGCGAACGAGCGCTCCGGAGACTCCTGGGTCTCGATCGGCGAACGCGATGGTGCCGCCATGCAAGTCGGTGACCCAGCGAGCAATCGCCAAGCCGAGGCCGGTTCCGCCGCCGCCTTCGGTTTCGGCGAGTGTGCCGAACCGTTCGAAGACGCGCTCTCGATCGGCGGGGGCCACGCCAGGGCCTTCGTCGGCGATTTCGAGTGTCCAGGTTTCGCCGCTAGTTTGGGCCGTGAGCGTGACCGTGCCAGCAGCCGGACTATGCCTTGCAGCGTTGTCGATCAAGTTCGCCACAAGCTGATGCAATCGAGCACGATCAGCCACGACCCGCAGGTCCGCCGGAACCACGGTGACCGCAAACTCGACACCCCGATCGCCGAGACTGATTTCATCGACTGCTGCCACCAGCAGGTCACTCACGTCGACGGACTCGAGAGTCAGCGTCTCAGCTCCCGAATCGACGCGTGACAGGTCAAGCAGATCGGCTACCAACGCCGACAACCGTTCACCTTGGGCGAGTGCCTTTCGCAAAGTGCTCGGGTCAGGTTCGCTAATCCCATCGGCGAGGTTTTCCAACACCGCACACAGGGCTGTCAGCGGTGTGCGCAGTTCGTGACTGACGTTGCCAATCAGTTCGCGCCGCTGACGATCTACTTGATCGAGGTCTCGCGCCATCTGATTGAATGCCACGGCCAGTTGACCGATTTCGTCGCGTGAATCTGTCTCCACGCGCACCCCGTACTCGCCCCTGGCCATCTGCGAAGCCGCAGTAGTCATTTGCCGCAACGGCGATGTCATTCCGGTGGCCAACAGTTGGGTAAGGGCGAGCGCTAGTGCGATGGTGACGGGGAAACTCAACCAGATCGGCACTCCGCTCGCGGCGCCGAACGTCGCAACCACAGCAGCAACCGTGACACTCGCGGCCACCAACAAGCCAAGCTTTACTTTGACGGACCGCACCGCATCCAAGGGACTCGCGCTCATGAGTTCGCTCCAATTTCGAGAGCGTACCCGACTCCGTGCACCGTACGGATGAGATCAGAGCCGAGTTTGGCGCGCAGGCCTTTGATGTGGCTGTCGACCGTGCGAGTGCCTGAAGCGTCAGCCCAGTCCCAGACTTCCGCCAAGAGTCGTTCTCTCGTCAGCACTTCGCCGGGGGTCCCCGCCAAGCAAACCAACAGGTCGAACTCTGTCGGCGTCAAATGGATCTCGTCGTCGCGCACATGCACGCGTCGGGTTTTGGGATCGAGGCTAAGCGGCCCAAGTTCCTGAACCTGGCGGTCGGCGGCCACAAGTTCAGCCGCTCGGTCGACGCGCCGGAATAGTGCTGCCACTCGGGCAACGAGTTCACGCATCCGAAACGGCTTGGTCAGGTAGTCGTCGGCACCGACTGCCAAGCCGACCAGCACGTCGGTTTCGTCGTCGCGCGCCGTGAGCATCAACACTGGCACGGGTCGGATGGCTTGAATCTGGCGGCACACTTCGTGCCCGTCAAAGCCCGGCAACATCACGTCGAGCACGACGAGGTCTGGTTGCTCGTCAGTGAACGCCCTCACTCCCGTCGGGCCATCGAACGCCCGCACGACGTCGTATCCTTCGGCCCTGAGTCGATCGAAGACGGCATCGCTGATGGTTGGTTCGTCCTCAACGAGCAGGATGCGGCGAGTTGTCATGCCCCCAATCTAGGAGGTCGAACCGGTAGATCTGGCGGACAAGGTGTGAAGATTTTGTGCAGGTCTGCGTCTGGCGGTCACGTCCGGCCACGTATGCTGGTTCTAGCCCCCCGCGTGGCGGCACATCACCCAACTCCCCCAGGGCAGGAATGCAGCAAGGGTAACTGATCCCTGTCGGG
>SSHC01000007.1 GCA_008017265.1 Aeromicrobium sp. | reverse complement strand
GCAGCAGGGGAAGAACACGCTGGTAGTTGCTAGCCAAGAGGCCGCTTCGGTTTCGAGCTAGACCTGCACGCGACGGTCGACTCGATGGCCACCTCCTTGGGATTCTTGATCCCGAAGAGGTGGCCATCGCCGTGTTTGGGCCGCGATGGCAAGGGCGACCTTTTGTGAAGTGGCGCAGGCAGACCAGATCGGGCCGCGACAGCCAGGGCGGTTGCGGCTAGGCGACGAGTGGTCGGTATCGGGTGTTTCGTTTGGGTGTGGTTGTGCCGGGTGGGTAGAAGTCGGGGAGCTTGTCTCGGGGGTTGGTTTTGATGTGCCAGGTGCTGTTGTGGATGTGGCGGTGGTGGTATCCGCAGAGGAGGGCTCCGTTGTCGAGGGTGGTTTCGCCGCCGTCTGCCCATGATGTGATGTGGTGGGTTTCGCGACAGCCTCGGTGATCAGCTGAGCCTTTGCAGGACTCATGCCTGGTTTGTGCATTTGTTGAGCCAGTACGGGTGACTTTTCCAAATGTTGCGCCAACTTGATCGACTTAGCGGCCTGTTTACGACTCACCCCGTTCGTGGTGGCGATCAGTTCGCTAATCGATGAAGCACCAGCCGCGCGATGTAAATCTTTACGCGCACCAACCGCGATCAATAAACACATTCTACTCGAACAGATGTTCGAATGGAAGAGGATTTGGAAATGTTTGGATATATTTTTCGGCCGATGCAAACAGCCGCGCCAAGGTCGCGTCGCTAACCGTTCCAACCCATGTTGAACACCTCGAATGCGGCCGCGAACTTCGTGCCGAGTCGGATGCCGGTCGGTCGGGCGATGCCCTCGAGGAACTCGGCCGGATCCCAGCCTTCCCAACCCAAGCCGTCGATGTAGGCCTTGTGGGCGCGTAACGACTCGACTCCAAGATCGAAAGTGCCGGTGGTGTCGACACCGTGCGTTGCCAGCGGCGAACTCCCCGCCCAGACTTCGCGAACGCCACCCCACGGTTCGAGCCCGTCTTCGACTTGGTCGTGGAAGATCCATCGGTTTCCGGCGTCTCGCACGGCGTCGAGGGTGGCGCGACCAACAGCGATGTGGTCGGCCCGGTTCAGATTGCCACCACCAAACGATTCATTGAAATTGAGCGTGATGACGATCTCAGGACGGCGCCGACGAATGACTTGGGTCAGCGCCTCCCGTAGGTGAATCCCGTATTCGAGAATCCCGTCGGGCTGATGCAAGAAGTCGACCTTGGTGACACCCACAATTCGACAAGACTCGATTTGCTCGGCTTCGCGCAATGGTCCGGATTCGTCGGGGTGGATGCCGTCGATACCGGCTTCACCGCTCGTCACCAAGCAGTAACTGATGTCTTTTCCTTGAGCAGTCCAGCGGGCAACAGCAGCCGCGGAACCGAACTCCATATCGTCAGGATGGGCGACGATACACAGCGCGCGGTCCCAATCTTCGCGAAGCGGAATCAACGGATCTGGAACATTAGTCATCTCTCCACACTACGGCGCAAAAGCAGCAGACACGCGGTGGCGAGACCAGACCAAGAACAGGGAGGCATGGTTGGGGCATAGTCAGATAGCGTCTAGGCTCACCCCATGCGAGTTTCCAAAATTGTCGCCACTTGTGCCAGCGCCTGCATCGCCCTAGCAGCCTTGACCGGGTGCAGCCAGAATGACACCGACGATAAGGAAACTAACTCCAACGCAGGTGCGTCAACGGCGTGCGAATACGACACGGAATCGAACGCGGCCAAGAAAGTAGACCTGCCACAGAGTTCGCCGAGGTCGGCAGAAATGCTCACGATTGCAACAAGCCATGGCGATATTGCCGTCAAGCTTGACGCAAAGAACGCACCCTGCACGGTGAACTCGTTCGTGTCGCTCGCCGAGCAGGGCTACTTTGATGACACGCAATGCCACCGACTCGTGCCCGGATTTGTGCTGCAATGCGGAGACCCTTCAGCAACCGGAATGGGTGGCCCGGGCTACAGCTTCGATGATGAACTCACGGGCGACGAAACATACACGACCGGCACTGTCGCGATGGCGAACTCGGGCCCAGACACGAATGGCTCGCAGTTCTTTATCGTGCTGGCAGACGTGGCACTTCCGCCCGACTACACGGTTTTCGGCACGGTAGATGCAGCCGGAATGAAAGTCGCACACGCCATCGAGGCTGCCGGTGTTGAGGCAGGGAGCGAGAAGCCGATCAAAGCCGTGACGATCAACTCGATGTCTTAGTTTGTTGAACGTGCGTCCAAGGCGCCGTCATGTGTGAATCCGCCGGCTCAACCGCGTAGACTTGAATGTTCCCAAAATGACGGTTGAGGAGTGCGTGCGCGAATGGATCTGGAAGCTCGAGAGATCGAACTGGAGCAGGCGTACGTCGACACCGTTTACGAAAACCTCGACGCGGCGAGCGCCTCGGCCAAATCACTCATTACCGAGGGCCTAGAACTCGGCCATGTCGGGCATGAAGGTGGGCTCGTCGAACGCGACGCGATGATCTACCAAGCCACGCGCCGCATGACGGCACTCGACGCCGCCTACGACGGACTCGTGTTCGGTCGTCTCGACCTCAAGGGTGGCGAAGCGCGTTACATCGGCCGTATCGGTGTGCGAACCCCAGAACGCGACATTCTGCTCATCGACTGGCGCGCCCCGGCCGCTGCGCTGTTCTATCAAGCCACTGCCCAGGATCCTGCAGGCGTTATTCGGCGCCGCGTGCTGCGGAACCATCTCGACAAGATCATCGGTGTCGAAGACGATCTGCTTGATGCTGAAGCGGCCGATGAATCGCTCGTCATCATTGGTGAGGGCGCACTGATGGCGAGCTTGAGTCGCGCGCGGGACGCGCAAATGCACTCGGTCGTCGCCACAATCCAGAAGGAACAAGACGACGCAATCCGCTCACCAGTCCGCGGCGCGACCATCATCACCGGTGGGCCAGGTACGGGAAAAACTGTCGTCGCACTGCACCGCGTGGCCTTTCTGCTGTATTCGGATCGGCGCCGGTTCGAACAGGGTGGTGTGCTCGTGATTGGGCCCTCGGGGGTGTTCATCGAATACATCGATCGAGTGTTGCCGAGCCTCGGCGAAACCGCTGTCACGCTACGTTCCTTGGGTGCGGTCGTCGACGGCATCGACGCAAACGAACACGATCACCCTGCGCTTGCCGCCATCAAGGGTTCGGCATCGATGGTGACCGTGTTGAAGCGACTCGCTGCTGCCCCGTTGCCTGAATCCCCGACCGAGTTCAGTTATTTCTACCGCGACGATCGCCTCGTACTTGGCAGCAAACAACTCCGCAAACTTCGAGCGCGACTCCTGTCGCGCGGCCGCAGAAACGAAGTCAAACACCGCGTCATGCGGGTACTTCTCGATGCGTTGTGGTCACAAGTACACGGCCCGCGGGCGCTCGAACGCACGCGAGAAGAGTTCGACGAGGACGTGAAAACAGACGACCGTTTCCTTGAGTTCCTCGAGACGTGGTGGCCTGAAGTCGACGCGGTTGAGTTGTGGGAGCACCTCACGCCACGCCTCGGGGAACTCGCCAATGACTTGCTTGCTCGGGACGACATCGCTACCTGGAAGAAGTACGCTCGCACCGAGCCGATGATCGAAGACATCCCGCTGATTGATGAACTTCGTTTCCTCATTGGCGAAGCACAACCGAGCGAAGATCCCGAAGACGACGTCCCGCAACACCTCATGAGTTTCGAGCGCGACGAGCGCGAAAACCGTCCGAAAGCAACACAAAGCATTGACGATGAGAACTATGCGCATGTGCTCGTTGATGAAGCGCAAGACTTGTCACCGATGCAGTGGCGCATGGTGGGACGGCGTGGCCGCCTCGCTAGTTGGACCATCGTGGGAGACGTGGCGCAATCCTCGTGGCCAGTGCCGGCAGAGTCCGTCGCAGCACGCAATGCGGCTTTGGGATCGAAAGCCGTGCACGAGTTCCAGCTCACCAAGAACTACCGCAACTCAGCCGAAATCTATGAGCTCGCAGCGAGAGCGGCGCGACACGCGATCTCGAATCCCGATCTTGCCGATGCTGTCAGGCGCACCGGCGTTGACCCGCGCCACGAAGTCGTAATAAGTGACGAGATTCGTGCAACGGCGGCAGCCGAAGCAAAGGCGCTCCTCGATCAGGTTGACGGGACCGTGGCGCTCGTCGCAACAGGCGGGACCCTCGCGGAATTGCGCCAGGACCTTTCCGACCTCGTTGCCGAAAACGATCGCCTCCGCGTGCTCGACCCGCTCGTTACGAAAGGTCTTGAATTCGATGCCGTGTTGCTGATCGAGGCAGACGAAATCGTTGCGGAAGCAGCGTCCGGTTGGCGCACACTGTACGTCGTTCTGACACGCGCCACTCAGCGCCTCGTTACCGTCGGTACGAGCCAGCGTTGGCTCGATGTGTTGTGAACCAAACTGCTTGCGTTAGGCTTCACCCATGACTGTTGCCCACACCCAGTGGTGGCGCCACCAATAGGTGGCCTGTCATTTTCATGTCCAGACCGCCGTTGGCTGGTTGGGGCATGTGCGCGCTCAAGTCGGCCAATATTTGAGGGAAAATTATGACTCTTATCGACGACTTGCTTAGCCAGCCGGCCTTCGCGTTGATTCGCGGCCATGAGGCCGACACAGTGACGCTGATCGGTGGTGCGCGCCTCGATATCGAGTCGCTAGCCGACATCCCCGCCGCGAGGGGCGACGGCGACCGCTGGGATCACCTCGTGTTGGTTCCGTTCGCACAAATCCGCGAACGCGGTTTCCGTGCCCATCAAGACGGCACCCCGCTTTCGGTAATCGCGGCGGACATGTGTGTGGAAGTTCCGCTCGCCGAACTGCTCACGATGCTGCCCAGTGAATTGCCGGTGTTCACCGATGCAGGCGGCTTCGAGACCAGCGACGACGACTACGCCGGAGTAGTCCGAAACATCATTGACGATGAAATCGGGCACGGCGAAGGTGCGAATGTCGTCATCGGTCGGCACTATCGCGCCAAACTCGATGGCTGGGGCCATGCCTCGGCGCTTTCGGTTTTCAAACGCCTGCTTGAAGCAGAACGAGGCGCCTACTGGACTTTCTGCATCTTCACCGGGGACCGGTACCTCATTGGTGCGAGCCCTGAACGGCATGTGAGTCTCGACGCTGGGCAACTTCGTATGAATCCGATCAGCGGCACTTTCCGGATACGTGGTCTCGAAACCACTGCCCAGCGCAAGAGTGCGTTGTTGGAGTTCCTTGCCGACGAGAAAGAGATCTACGAGCTCTTCATGGTGGTAGATGAAGAACTCAAAATGATGTGCGACTTGTGCCACGAGGGCGGATTAGTTTTGGGGCCGTTCCTCAAGCCGATGACGCACCTCGTTCACACCGAATACTTGTTGGCTGGCCGCACCGATCGAGACGTTCGTGAGGTTTTGCGCGATTCGATGTTCGCGGCCACCGTGACGGGAAGCCCCGTCGAGAACGCTTGCAGACTGATCGAGAAGTATGAAGCGCATGGCCGTGGATACTACTCGTCTGTGGCGGCGCTCGTCGGTCGAGACGCCGAAGGGCACGACCGCCTCGACGCGCCCATCCTGATTCGCACCGCGGACATTGACCTCGATGGCAATCTCAAAGTCACCGCCGGTGCGACCCTCGTTCGTGACTCAGATCCAGTTCACGAGACGCAAGAAACTTGGGCGAAAGCGTCGGGCATTTTGAGTGCGTTCGGGCTCGTCGAGGCTGCACCACTGCCAGTCGAAGGATTCGATGCGTTTACCCGTTCTGACGACGTACTCATTGCGCTTGGCTCTCGCAATCAGCGGCTCAGCCAGTTCTGGCTCAGTGACCAGTCTGGTGTGCCCACTGACTCGTTACTGGAAGGCAAAAACGTCGTCATCCTCGACAATGAAGACGACTTCATCAAGATGCTGAGCCATGTTTTCGGTGTTCTTGGAATGAGTGTGGATGTGATCCGTCACGAAGACTGGACCACTGAATCTCTCG
>SSHC01000082.1 GCA_008017265.1 Aeromicrobium sp. | reverse complement strand
TCTTTCTGACGGCGGACTCATTCAAGCTCTCGCCGAGTCGTCGTTCCATCAAGGAATCGGCGTCGTCGTTGAGTTGGACGATCCCTTCATCGACCTGTTTAGTGAGTCTTCGGCGCGTGCCATGGTGGCTGTTCGTCCAGAGAACCACGAAGCGTTTGTCGAACTTGCGGATTCATTTGACGTGAGTTTGGCCACGATCGGTTTGACGGGCGGAACGAGTCTGACGGTAGACGGTCAGTTCGACATCGATGTTGCTGAACTTCGGGCCGATTGGAAGGCCACCTTGCCGGCCATTCTCGGCACGATTATCTGAGCAACTTTTACACACCGAATAACTAGTTCCTTGGTACCACTGTGTTACTCATGTTACTGATGTGACATAAGTGGTTCGTGTTACAGAAGTTATGCCCATTTTTCTAGTTATTCAGGGCTATTTGGGCTATCGCCCCTAGGCAACGTCTTGTCGCGCCCGTAACCTTGAGACATACCGCTTACTACGACCTCGGAAGCACGATGACAGAACCCTTGGATGCCCGCCTTCGCGACGATGACGCACTTGCCGAAATTGACTTGGCAAGCCGTCTGATGATCGCTGCCTCCGGCGCCGAAAAGCAACTGTCTCAGGCCGAAGTTGATGAACTCTTGGGTGTCAGTTCGCCCGCCTCGGCCTAAGAGCGTTACGATTATTTCGACCTGTTCCATCCCATGAGGGAGATACCAGCGTGCGGTTCAAATTCCGCCCCGTCGAAGCCTCGTTCTACGACCTCTTCACAGAAGCTGCCAACCACCTAGTTGTTGGCGCAGATCTGGTCGCAGGGCTACTCGACCCAAGCAATGACCAACAAGAGCTCGTCAAGAAAATGCATGATGCTGAGCATGATGCCGACGAGACCACCCACTCGATCATCAACCTCGTGAACAGTACGTTCATCACGCCGTTTGATCGTGAAGACATTTACGCCTTGGCATCAGGCCTCGACGACATCATGGATTACATGGATGAAGTTGTTGACTGTGCCGTGTTGTATGGCGTCGACGAGTTCCCGCAGTACTTTGCTGGCCAGGTGGAGATCCTGCAGCAAGCAGCAAAACTCACTGCTGAAGCGATGCCTCGTCTGCGCACGATGAAGGATCTCAAAGAATTCTGGATTGAGATCAACCGTCTCGAAAACGAAGGCGACCGTAACCACCGACGGATCCTTGCAGATTTGTTCAACGGTAACTACAAAGCCATTCAAGTGCTCAAACTCAAAGACATTGTCGAGAAAGTTGAACACGCGATCGACGGCTTCGAAGAAGTGGCCAACACGATCGAACAGATCGCAGTCAAGGAGTCCTGAGTGACACTCACCTTGGCAATGGTGATTGCTGTTGTCGTGATCGCCTTGATCTTCGACTACACCAACGGATTCCACGACGCAGCCAACGCCATCGCAACGTCCGTTTCGACGCGGGCGCTCACTCCGCGCATTGCGCTACTCATGGCGGCGGTTCTGAACTTCGTCGGTGCTTGGCTTGGCGTTGAAGTCGCCAAAACGATTCAAGATATCATTGATATCGAGAGCGCCGGAATCACCAGCCCCACCGAACAGGCGCACGCACTCACAATCGTTCTCGCAGCGCTTGTCGGCGCCATCGCCTGGAACTTGATCACCTGGTATTACGGCATCCCGTCGTCGTCGTCCCATGCGCTCATCGGCGGCATTGTCGGTGCCGGTCTGGCCTCCGCGACGGCTGTTGACTGGTCGATCATGGTGAAGAAAGTTGCCATCCCGATGGTCCTTTCTCCAGCGCTTGGTTTCTTCATCGCCTTCGGACTGATGACCGCAATTATGTGGATCTTCCGCAAGGCCCGCCCGGCCAGGGTTCATCGCAACTTCCGTTACGCCCAAACCGTTTCGGCTGCAGGTATGGCCTTGGGTCACGGACTTCAGGACGCTCAGAAAACCATGGGCATCATCGTTCTGGCCTTGATGGCCGGCGGCTTGCACGACGGCAAAGAAGTCCCCATGTGGGTCATCGTTGCCGCGGCTACGGCCATCGCGCTGGGAACCTACTCTGGTGGCTGGCGCATCATGCGCACCTTGGGTCGCCGAATTATTGAACGCGATCCGCTCAAAGGTATCGAAGCAGAAGCTACCGCTGCCACGGTGCTCTACGTTATGGCGATGGGACTGCACGCGCCCGTATCCACCACACACACGATCACTTCGGCGATCATGGGCGCTGGTGCAACCAAGCGCTTCAGTGCTGTGCGCTGGGGTGTGGCGAAAGGCATTGTTGTTGCCTGGGTCGTGACGATCCCCGCAGCCGCTGCGGTTGCCGCGGTGACCTACTGGATCGCCCGCATCTTCCTGCCGTAGTTCCACCGCTCGAACGACCACAACTCAGCCGAAGCGGCCCTGGATGTACGCCTCGGTTGCTGGGTTGCTGGGTGTGGAGAACAAGATCTCCGTCGGTCCGTGTTCGATCAACCGACCAGGCTTGCCGACACCATCAAGGTTGAAGAACGCCGTGTTATCTGAAACCCGAGCTGCCTGCTGCATGTTGTGGGTCACGATTGCGATCGTGTAGTCGTCCTTGAGTTGATGGATGAGGTCCTCGATCACGCTCGTGGAGATCGGGTCGAGCGCCGAACACGGCTCGTCCATGAGCAACACATCAGGCTCGACGGCGATCGCTCGCGCAATGCACAAACGCTGCTGCTGGCCGCCGGACAAGCCTGAACCGGGCTTGTTGAGGCGATCCTTCACTTCATTCCACAGGCCAGAGCGCGTGAGCGACTGCTCAACAAGATCGTCGGCCACGCTCTTCTTAAGACGCTTGTTGTTGAGGCGTGGGCCGGCCAACACATTCTGTTCGATGGACATCGTCGGGAACGGGTTCGGGCGCTGGAACACCATGCCGATCTGTCGGCGCACATCTACCGGATCCATTGCGCTGTCGTAGAGGTTGTGTCCGTTCGACATCACCTTGCCTTCAACGCGCGCGCCCTTGATTTCTTCGTGCATCCGGTTAAGTGACCGCAAGAAGGTTGACTTGCCGCAACCTGAAGGGCCAATGAACGCAGTCACTGACCGGGCCTCAATGGTGATGTTCACGTCTTCAACGGCAAGGAAATCGCCGTAGTAGATGTTGAGGTTCGAAACTTCGATTTGGTGTGCCATCAGATATTCCTTCGTTCCTGGTGTTCAGCGGCCCTTGGAGGGCGAGAAGAATGCGGAGATAAGTCGAGCAATGAGGTTTAGCGCCATCACGATGATGAGCAAGGTCAAGGCGGCGCCCCAAGCGCGCGCGATGCTTGGCTCCGGCGGGACACCGGGGTTCATCATGGCCGAGTAGGCGAAGACCGGCAGGGTCGCCATCCGGCCTTCCAGCGGGTTCGTATTCACCGAGTCGGTGATACCGGCGATGATCAAGAGCGGTGCGGTTTCGCCGATGACGCGGGCGATTGCGAGGGTCACGCCGGTCACGATGCCGGCGAGGGCAGTCGGCAATACGACTTTGAGGATCGTGCGCCAGCGGGGGACACCCAGAGCCCACGACGCTTCGCGGAGTTCGTTCGGCACTAGCTTGAGCATTTCCTCGCTCGACCTGATCACGACCGGAATCATCAACACGGAAAGTGCCACAGCGCCACCCAACCCCATCCGGACACCCTCGCCGAAGAACAGGACGAACAAGGCGTAGGCGAATAGGCCGGCAACGATTGACGGGATGCCAGTCATGACGTCCACTAGGAAGCGCAGACCGTGTGCGGTGCGGCTGTCTTCGGAGTATTCAACGAGGTAGATGGCCGCGAACAAGCCGATTGGCACCGAAATGATCGTCGCCAACCCAGTGATGATGAGCGTGCCGACGATCGCGTGGTTGATGCCGCCACCTTCACCAACGACATTGCGCATCGAACTCGTGAAGAACTCGGACGACATCACAGGGAAGCCTTTGGCGAACACCGTGCTGATGATGCTCACCAACGGGATGACCGCCACCGTGAATGCGGTGACAACGAGTAGCGTGACGAAGCGGTCCGTTGCTTTGCGGCGCCCTTCGACAGCAAAAGACATCGCGGGGATGCTCGCGGCGATCAACCACGCAAGCCCAAATCCTTTGGCGCCGCCCAGATCGGTGACAAAGCCGGTGACGAGCGCGAGGCCGGCAAGCGTCCAGACGACCCACACCGATCCGGCTGGGATGCGCTTTGATTGCTTGAACGGGCGATCGGAGGTGGGTTGGTCCTTTTGTGGACGTTCGAGTGTCGTGGTCATGACTTGGCTGCTTTCGCTCGATTAGGCCCAGTAACGATGAGCCTGGCGACAAAGTTCACCGCAAAGGTGATGACGAACAACACGAGACCGGTCGCGATCAAGGCGTTGACGGTGAGCCCGCTCGCTTCTTTGAAGCTCAGCGCGATGTTGGCTGCGATGGTGGAAGGGTTCGTCGAACTGATCAGGTTGAACGTGACGACGCCCGATGCCGAGAGCACCATTGCCACCGCCATGGTTTCGCCCAAGGCGCGACCGAGTGCGAGCATCGCCGCGGAAACGATTCCGGACTTGGCGTGCGGGAAGACCGCCATGCGGACCATTTCCCAGCGGGTCGCACCCAGAGCGAGCGCGGCTTCCTCGTGCAGGCGAGGGGTCTGGAGAAAGATCTCGCGGCACAACGCAGTCATGATGGGAATGACCATGACTGCGAGCACGAGGGCGGCTGTCAGCATGGTGCGCCCGGTTGCAGACGCGGGGCCGGCGAAGAAGGGGATGAAACCGAGATTGTCTTCGAGCCAGGCGTACGGGCCGCGCATGGCGGGAGCGAGCGTCATGATGCCCCAGGCGCCGAACACAACGCTCGGCACAGCAGCGAGCAAATCGATCACATAGCCAACTGGGCCGGCCAGTTTGCGGGGCGCGTAGTGGCTAATGAACAGTGCAACGCCGATGCCGACGGGTGTGGCGATAGCCAACGCGAGGGCGGCGGCCCACAACGTGCCGAACACGAGCGGAGCGACATAGGCGAGGAAAGTTGTCCCATGTTTGACTTCTTCGGGCGAAGCCGTCATGCCAGGAATGCCCTTGATGGTCAAGAAAATGCCAACCGCAGCGAGCGTCACCAAGATGGTGGTGGCTGCTGCGACTGCGGTACCGCGGAAGATGGTGTCTCCGGGGCGTTGAATCGTTTTGTTCACCTAAGATGTCCTCGTCGAGAAGATGCGGGCTCTCATGACCTCGTCGAACTCGTGGGAGTTCGACGAGACCAAAAGAGTCAGCCAATCGTGTCGATTGCTTCCTTGACAGTTGCTGCGAAGTCCTTCGACAACGGAGCCGAGCCAGCCGATTCGGCAGCGGCCTTCTGACCTTCTTCGCTCGCCACCCAGGTAAGCCAGGACTTGACGAGAGCTTGTTCGTCCTTGTCTTCGTATTCCTGGCATGCGATTTGGTACGAAACCATCACGACGGGGTAGACGCCCGAAGCGGTGGTCGTGCGATCGATTTTGAGAGCGATGTCGCTGTCGCCACGACCCTCTTCACGTTCTGCCGTGTCGAGAACCTGAGCTGCGGCTTCAGCCGTTGGGCTGACGAACTCGTCGCCGACCTTGACCTGAACCGTTGCGAGGTCGCCGGCCTGGCTGGCGTCGGCGTAACCGATGGTGCCAGTTCCACCCTTGACTGCCGAAACAACACCAGAGGTGCCGTCTGCGGCTTCGCCACCCTTGATCGGCCACGTCTCAACAACGCCACCGGACCACGTGCCACCGGAAGCGGCGGCCAAGTAGTCGGTGAAGTTCTTTGTCGTGCCCGAGTCGTCTGCGCGGTGAACCGGCGTGACCTTGAGGTCAGGGAGCTTCGCATCAGGGTTGAGTGCCTTGATGGCGTCGTCGTTCCACCTGGTGATCTTGTCTTCGAAGATGGGACCCAAGGTGGCTGCGTCGAGCTTGAGATCCTTGACGCCTTCAACCTGGTAGATCACGGCGATGGGGCTGACGTACACGGGGACCGAAACAATCTCGCTCGCGCAACGTTCCGTAGCGGCGGTGAGCTCTTCCTCGTCGAGGAATGCATCGGAACCAGCGAACGAGAGTCCGCCTGCGATGAATTGTTCACGTCCGCGGCCGGAGCCGACGGGATCGTAGTTGACGGTGACGTCTGCGTTGTCGTTCTGGAAGCCTTGGCGCCATGCAGCGACGGCTGATTCCTGCGAGCTTGCGCCGCCGCCGTTGAGCGTTCCGCTCAAGCCTTCAGCGTTGCCCTCGTCGTCGGAGGAGCCGCCACATGCGGCGAGTCCGAACAGCAAGAATGTGCTGGCCGATCCAACGGCCAAGGTACGCGAGAATTTGCGATTCACGTAATTCCCTCTCTGGGTTTTGTCCTTGACTCGGCGAACTGCCGCGTCGATAGGGACGATAAGAGGGCTAAGTGACGACTTGTCTACCGTTGGGTGAACGGAAGGTGAACAGCCGGCGAATGTTCTGTATCGAGCGAAATAAGTGTTGAAATTTCAGTCTTTTTCGTACAACGTATCGCGCTTAAGTTCGGAGAAACCGAGTCTGCGGTAGACGGAAAGAGCGGGCTCGTTGTCACCTTCTACATACAATTCGACCGATTCAACTCCAGCGTTAAACAGGTACCGCATGCCGTGCCGCGTCAGCGCGCTTCCCACGCCGGAGCCATGTTCATCTGGCGCCACCCCCACCACGTAAACCTCACCTACGGTCCCTTCGTGCTTGGTCCAGTGGAACCCAATCGGGACGCCGTCTCGTACGGCGAGAAAGAGGCCCTCGGGGTTGAACCAGGATTGGTCGCGACGCTGATTGAAGTCGGCGAGATCCATCGCGCCTTGTTCAGGGTGGGAACGGAACGCGGCTGCGTTGATGGCGAGAATCTGGGGAACGTCGTCTTCGATAAACGGCCTAATCGTGACGCCTGGGGGTGCCGGCACCTCATCGGGCATGAGGTTGGTTCGCAGGACCAAAAGTGTGCGCACGGCCCTCAACCCTTCGATCGCCGCGAGACGCTGGGCGCCAGGCAAATCTCCGTGTGCCCAGAAACGTTTCTCGTCGCGCGCCACGAGTTCACGCAGGAGCGCCCTGCCCCGCCCTTGGCGTCGATAACGTGGGTGTACCACGAACTCCACTGGCGCATCGCCAACGGCGGCAGCGGCCACGATGTCGTCAAAAAGTTCGACGCGCAACGGTGCACCACTGGTCAGAGCCATCATGGTGGCCTCGTTAAAGGGTGCCACGTGGTCATGAGCCTGAGCAGTTTTGGCGAGCGAGAGCATGACCTCATCTTTCATTGGGGGAAGCATTCACGCAAGGTTCTGCCGATGAGCCACCTCGTGTCAACAAGAGTCATGTGACGCACGCCATCTGCCTCTTGGCATGATGTTCGTTGAGGATTGAGTTCCACCCAGACCCGAAAGGGCCATTTAGTGGTGAACTCATGCAATCGCCTACCGGCATCGGGCAGACTGGCTAGGCACAGTTGAGGAGTTTTTTGTGAGCGTTGAACATCACTACGCGGTTGTTGTTGCCGGTGGCAGCGGAACTCGTTTGTGGCCGATGAGTCGAACTGCTTTGCCCAAGCAGATGCAAGGTCTCATGAGCGACCAGACTCTCATCGTCGAAACAGTTCAGCGACTCGAAGGTGTTTTGGCAGCCGATCACATCTTGGTCTCTACGACTGAAAACTATGCGGAACCAATGAAGCACATGCTTCCGCAGATTCCGGCCGAGAACTTCATCGTCGAACCAGTCGCGCGCGGTACCGCCGCCGCTTTCGCGTTGTTCACGTCGGTGATTGCCGAACGTGATCCGGAGGCACTCGTCTTTACTCTTGCCTCGGATCATGCGATCACGGAAGTCGACAAGTTTCAAGCCTCGGTGAACAAAGCTTTCGAGCACATCACGCGCCATCGCGATCGGCTCGCATTCATCGGAATCACGCCGACCCGCCCAGACACGGGCTTGGGTTACATCAAGGTGCGTGGCCAAAGCGAGTCGCCCGGCATCTTGCGAGCCGAGAAGTTCGTGGAAAAGCCGAGCCTCGAAGTGGCTACGGGCTATGTCGAGTCGGGCGAGTACGTCTGGAACTCCGGCTATTACTGTTTTGCAGCTGCGACGCTCCTGAAAGCCTATGAAGAGGCCGATCCGCGGTTGGTTGAATCGGCGAAAGCGTACTTGGCTTCGGGAAATGCAGCGGATTTTGAGAAGGCGCCCGAAAAAGTACACGAAATCGAGATCATCGATGCAGGACGCTACCCCCTCGTCGTTGTGCCAGCAGACTTCCGCTGGAGCGACATTGGCAATTGGCAGGCGCTCCATCGTGCCCTAGCCGAAGTTCATGGCAGTGATCTCGTTCGTTCTCGTCCCGATCAACAAATCGCCGTTGATTCGCAGAATTGCCTCGTGTATTCGTCTGACGACCGCGTCATCGTGTCGGCCGGTTTGGACAACATCGCCATCGTGTCGACCCCCGACGTTGTCTTCGTGGTCAATATGGACCGACTCGACTCGATGCCAGAGGTGCGTCGAGTGCTCAAAGAAAGAAATCTGGAAGGCCTTTTGTGAACAACACGCTTTTGCCCACCCCCGAACTCCTCGCGCAGTTCGTGAACTCGGGCGACCGGGTGGTCCACATCATCGCGATTGCGACGAAGCCGGACATCATCAAGCAGGCACCGGTCTACCAAGAACTCAAGTCGCGTGGCGCCAACGTCATGATTTGCCACACGGGTCAGCACTACGACGACAACTACTCGGGTGCCATGCTCGAGGAGTTCGGTATCGAGATTCACGCTCATTTGGCGATTAGTGGCGCTCTCGCCACCAAGACGGCTCAGATTATTGAGCGTTTTAGCCAGGTGCTCGATGTCGTGCGCGAGGCAGGCTTGACGCCGGTGCCCTACATCCACGGCGACACATTGACCTCGATGGCGGTCGGCGTGAGTTCTTATCTGAACCGTGTCGCGTGTGTGCACGTCGAAGCCGGTATTCGAACTATGACTCCGACCGGCGACTTTTACCGTAGCGTCTTGGCCGATCACGCTGCTGGATCGTTCTCGTGGGATGAATATCTTGCAGCCATGCGCGATGAATCAACCTATGAACTCGGTTCGCGTGAGCCTTTCCCGGAGCAGTTCAATACGCGCGTATCGGAAGCGGCAACGGGCTTTCACGCCGCCCCGGTCGAACTCGTCCGAGGGTTCTTGCTTTCGGAGAACTTC